>CAYYBO010000247.1:3582-6639 GCA_964470125.1 uncultured Planctomycetaceae bacterium
TCGGTGGCCGTCGGCAGCTCGCGGAGCCCGCTTGAACCGATGAAGGTGCCGCCCGGCGTGAGGATCCGCCGTCCTTCCGACATGACGGCGACCGCGCCTTGGACATGATCCAGGGCGTTGATGGTGATGACGACATCCGCCGTGCGGTCGCCGAAAGGCACGGCTTCTTCTCAAGCGGCCGCGCAGTTCATGGAATGTAGCGTGATTCCAAGCCGGCGATACGTGTCGGCGAGCGAATCAACGCTTAGTTTCATCCGAGCTGCCTCAATCCAAGTGAGTGACCCGCGCGGGCCACACCCGACATCTGCGACTACTTTGTCTTAAAAGGAGAATTCTGCCTCCAAACGCCCCACGCGCGTGGTCAGCTTCCTGTAGGAGTCATCGTTACGCAGATCACCCCCGCTCCGCTCATACTCCTCGCGCCGAAACCCGAACTCTGCTTCATACTTGTCAGGCCCGAGGGCACGACGCAGCCCGAGCGTCCCCGATGTGCCCCCTATTCTCCGGCGGAGAGTGCACGGCAGCGGCCTTTTAGCCGATCGCCACACGGCTCACGAAAGGACGAAGCGAGCTCGCTTGGCCGCCGCGGCATCTGCCACTGCTACGCTCAGGGCAGCCTCCTTTCGCCGCGGTGTTCGCCTGGTCATTCTCGGACCCGCCCCTTCCGCTACGGCACCGGGTCGAAGCCGCGGCGGCCGCTGAACGGATGGCAGCGCGCAAGTCGTTTCACCGTGAGCCAGGCGCCGCGCCAAGGACCGTGCCGTGAGACGGCCTCCAACGCGTACTCGCTACAGTGCGGCACGAACCGGCACCCGCCGACCAAGAGCGGCCGCATGGCGAACTGGTAGGCCCGGATCACCGCGACCATGAAGACGGTCAGGATTCGGGTCATTACCGCACCCGTCGCACCGCGAGGCGATGAATCGGCCGACCCTCGCGGGTGTACTTGACCTCGTAGTTGGTCTCGGTCCGCTCGCCGGCCGTGCCGAAATCAGCGTCGTCGAAAGGCGTGGGCGAGAACTCCGGCCGGCTGGCGACGGCCGCCTTGATCTGCTCAAAGTACTCGGCATGGTCGGTCTGGATGGCCCAGCGTCCGCCCACCTCCAGGACGCGTGCCGCCGCCTCTGCGAATTCCGGCGAGATCAGCCGCCGCTTGTGATGCCGCTTCTTCGGCCACGGGTCGGGATGGTACACATGCAGTGCCGCCAGGCTCGCCGGCGTCAATCGGTGCATCAGCAGGATTTTTGCGTCCATCCGCACCACGCGCACGTTGACCAGGCTCCAACGCGCCATTCTATCGGCGGCGAACCGGCAGAACTTGTTGGCCCATTCGATGCCGATGTAATTCCGCTCCGGATGGGCCTTGGCTTGGCGCAACAAGAAGCCGCCTTTGCCGCAGCCGATTTCCAACTCGATTGGGCGGTCGTTGCCGAATATGGTTCGCGGGTCGGTCAAGCCGGCAAACGTCTCCGGCGGCAGTTCAATGGCGGCCGAGTCGATCATTCCGCGATTATAACGCCGAACGCCTGGCGGTTCGGCGTGCGGGCGTCGTGTACCCTCCGAGTCCACCGCGCCGCCGGGATGCGACGGCGGTCATTTGTGCCGCCCGAGCACCCAGCGGAGCTCCTCCATCCGCAGCAGCCGTGCCACGGCGGCATAGGCGAGCATGCAGAGCAGCAGCGGCCCGAAGACGTGTACCAGCCGCGTGCCCGTCGTGCCCAGGGCCTGCAGGTCCATTTGCCGCACTTCACGATGCAGGACTAACGCCGTGCCGCCGGCGACTGCGCTGGCCAGGCAGGTCTGAAGCAGTGACCGGAGTATCGCCGTGGCCCCCACGCGGCCCTGCATCCGGCGTCGCAGCAGCCAGATTGAGATGGCCACGTTCAAGCAGGCGGTGATCGACGTGCTGATACCGAAAGCGGCCTCGCGGATTGCTGGGTGCCACACCAGCGTGACGTTGAGGATCACGTTCAAGACCACGAGGTAGCAGCTAATCCACATCGGCGTCAGCGTGTCCTTGAGGCTGTAGAAGCCGCGGATGACGATGTGTTGGCAGCAAAAGGCTGCCATGCCCAGGCCATACCAGCGGAGGACGGACGCGGCTCGAAGCGTGGCGGCGTGGTCATATCTGCCGTGCTCGAAGAGTAAAGAAATAATCGGCTCGGCCAGAATAATCAGGATGATTCCTGACGGCAGCCCCTCGAAAACCGCCAGACGGACCGATTGCCCAAAGGACGAGCGCAGCCCGGCCATGTCTCCTCGGCTGGCATACAGGCTGAACAAGGGCAGCGCGGCGGTGGCCAGGGAGATGGCCAGCACGCCGAGCGGGAACTGGTAGAGCCGCTGGGCGTTGTTCACGGCGGACAAGGCGCCCTCGGTCAGCGGAAACGCCGGGCTCCAGCCGAAGATCGAGAAGGTTTCAGCCTGTTCCGGCCCTCGAGTGAGCAGCGTGCAAAGCTGCGTGTCGAAGAAGACGTTAAACAGCAGGATGCCCTGGCCAAGGAGGACGGGGACGAAGGTCCGGGCCATGCGGCGGACGTCGGGATCGGTCCAACCGACCGACCATCGAAAACGAATGCCGTGCCGGCGCAGCACGGGCATGATCGCGGCGAACTGGATCACGCTGGCAAGCAGCACGCAGACCGCCACGCCGTAGACCTGAACTTCCAGGGCCTGTCCGAACCGCGGCCCGACGATCACCGCCCCGACAACAATCATCACGTTGAGCACGATCGGCATCAAAGCCGGGATGGTGAAGTGCTGTATGCAGTTGAGGATGCTGGAGAAGAGGGCCAGCAGGCAGACGCTGATCATGAACGGCATCATGACCATCGTCAGGCCGATTTGCAGGCTGCGCATCGGCCCGCCCGGGGCGTATTCCCAGACCGCCAATGCGACCAGCATGAGGAGGACGGTCAATACGGTCAGGCAAAGAGCCATGAGCCCGGCGACTCGGCCGAGCAAGACCCACGCCGCGGGTCGGCCGCGTTTGTCCAACACCTCCGTGAACGTCGGCACGAAGACGGCCGACAAGGCGCCTTCACCGAAGAGCCGGCG
>CAYYBO010000248.1:0-6634 GCA_964470125.1 uncultured Planctomycetaceae bacterium
GCCAGCGCGAAGAGCTGGAGCCGAACCTGATTGTCCACGAAGTCGTGACAGCTCACCCACCACGCCGCAGTAAGCAAGCCGTAAGGGAATGAACCCTCGAAAAAGAAAGGGAGGGTTACGACTTTGGCCCACCCCCTGTCCCGACGGCTGCCCGATGGATAGGAAAATCGGCGGGAAAAAGAAATTCATAATCCGCCCAGGAATCTGAACGCCCATCGACGGAGACCAGGATTTCAGGGGTTTGTGAGCCGAATCATATAGGATTGTAAGGTTTCTGGTGGACACCATTGAGATATCACCGATTCTCGACGGCGGCTTCTGTGTCCACATGGCAGCCACCGTCAATCGCCCAGGACACGGATGCCCCCTTCACGCTCCCGCTGGTAGACCAACAGGTCGTTGCCGATGAACTTCACTCGCCCACCAACGTTGACCGTCCTGAGCTTCTTCTGCCTGACTTGCCGCCGCAGCGTGGACTCCGAGACCCCGACAGCCTCGACGGCTTCGGCATACGAGTAATATCCCTTCGGGTCGATCTTCTTCTTCGCCGCTCTTGCCGATGCCGCCGAATCATCCGCCATCACGTCCAGCTTCGCTTCCACTCGGTCGAATTGCAGCTTCATCGCCGCCAGAATCTTCGCCTGATCCTCGTCGTCCGCCGACCGCAATTCCTGAATCACGTCCAGCACGCGCAGCTTGTCGGTCAACGTTTCCCGCAAGCCGTTGAAGTCGGCGTCAACTTCACGGCACAGGCGGACAACATAATCCGTCGCCGCCTCGTCCCCGATGTCCTGCAACTCGTGGAGGAACTGCGTCACCAGGTGGTTGATGCGTTGGATGCCCGCCGTCGAATAGACGGGCAATTGCGGGTCGTTGACCAGGCGCACCAAGTCGAACAGGTGAACAGCTTCAGCTTCGTTATTCATTCCTCACCCTCCGAAAAGGCGAACGGCAACCCGTCCATCAGCTTCTTGGACGCCTCACCGTAGTAGTGGGTATACCGCTTCTGCGTATCAGGGTGAATGTGGCCCGACCATTGGGAAATCTGCTCGAAGCTGTAGCCCTTCCACACGCAAATCGTGATGAATGAATGCCGCAGGGAATGCCACCCGCCCAGCAACTTGAAATCGCTGGCGTCCAGCAAGTCGTCCAGTAGCCGACTCGCCCGATCCGCCCGCCGATCCTCGATGGGCACTTCGCTTTTCTTCGACCGCTTGGAGTTGGGGATGTCGAAGATCGGAAACAGGAGGCTCTGTCGTTCGGCCAGTGACCGATGATGGGCACGAAGCAGGCTCAGCACCGACTCGTGGACATCGACCGTCCGCTTGGTTTTCTTCGTCCAAGAGCCCTTGCCGCTGCGAACCAACAGGCGGCCCAGATCAGGATCGAAGTCCGACTTGAGCAGCTTGACCAACTCGCTACGCCGCATCCCCGTGGTCGAGACCAGCATCAACGGCAGGACAAGATCAGGAGCCTTCTTTCGAGCAAGCTGAATCAGTCGGTCAATGTCTTCGGGGGCCAGGATCATCCGCTCCCTGCTCAGCTTTGCCGCCTTCTTCGCCGACAGCTTCTCATTGGCGATGATTCGCTCAATGTCTTTCTTGAACAGGAACGGGTCGGGTTCGTCGGTCTTGACCATCGGGTATTTGGCAACGGGCGAATCGGAAATGCGCTTCGTCTCGACCGCCCAGTTGAGCATCGCCCGTATGCTGCTCAACTCCCCGTTGATCGTCAGCGGCTTGACCTTCGCCTTCATGCGATGAGTGATGTATTCGTCGAGGGCGTCGGCATCGAGCGTGGTCACACGTCGGTCACCAAAAAGCTCGACGACGTGACCCAGTTTGGAAAGCGTCCGTCGCCGAGTCCCGTAGGCGACGTGGTTTTGGAGATGCTGCCCATAGGCATCCTTCAACTGGGGAACGGTCAGGGGGTTGCCGTCGTCCGCAGAAACGTCGCCGTCAAGCAGGTGGCCGGTCTTCTGGCTGGGAAAGATGATGTCTCGGATGTCGTAGCCGTCAGCCAGCAACCTGCTCGCCTTCGGAAACCGTCCCCGCTTCAACCCTTCGATGGCGGCCTCCACGCTGCCCTTGACCCGCTCCGCTTCGGTCTCGTCCTCCAGCCGCAAGGGCTTGATGTATTGCTTGCCGTCCCACCAGAACTGGACGGAGAAAAACCTGCCCCGTTTCTTGAGACTCGCCACGTCACGGCTCCCATCATCCGAAATGCCCTGTCAGAACGCCCACAACGCCAAGGGCGTCCCAAGGACATTTTGAGGACATCGGAGATTATCCGACATGCGGACGGAAAAGCCAATGGCAAGCCGTAAGTCCAGAACCAGAAGCAAATTACGGCGGAAACGAAGAAAGCCACCGGTCGGATTCGAACCGACGACCTGCGGTTTACAAAACCGCTGCTCTGCCGATTGAGCTACGGTGGCGATTTACACAAAATATTGCTAAGAAGCGACTTACAAGATCGACCGCCATCCGCATCTTCCGTCGCATTGACGCGAGGGAAAATAAGAGGGAAAATAGATCGCGCGCATGAGAGAGCGTCCGGCACGCCGGACGCGTGAGGTTTTCGAGATGCCCGCGACTGTTCATGGCGACGTCCAGACCGATTCGAGCGATGGGCGGAAGTTTATCACACTGAAGCTCGGCAGCAAAGATCGACCTGTCTATCGCAAGCTCTACCTCCGTACTCGCGACACGCTGACTGCCCGCCGCCGGGCCCGGGCGATCGAGCACGTGACCGACATCGCCAAGGCCCGGGAGATTGTCGCCTATCTGGCCGCGAGCGTCAGCCCGCAGGAAGAGAAACGCCGCTTGGCCGAGGTATCCGGCCATCAGCCGGTCATCCCCGCGCTCAGTCACGAGTTCGCACGGCTTGAGTTGGAGAGCATCGTCTGCGATTTCGGCGACCACGTGCCAGGGCAGATACCAGAGCACATCGTCGACGATTGGCGCCTGGCGTTCTCCGCTGAAGAACAGCGGCGAATCCTGCTCAGCTTGGGCGTGCCGGACGGTTTTCTGCGTGAGAATCCGAGCGTCTTCACCGACCTCGCGTCGCGCGGCCTGACGATCAATCCGAGCTTCAAACCCCGGTACAAGGCGATGGCCGCGCTGTTCCACCGACCGCCGGATACGTTCAAGCCAGATGGACACGCCCGGGGACCGCGATTGTCTGCCTGCACGGCCGAGTTTCGTACCGAGCAACAGCAGCGCGGCAACCAGCCCCGGCACACCGAGACGTACGTGAAGCGCTTCGAGGAGTTCGTGCAGCTCCTGCACGACAAGCCGATCAGCGCGCTGGCCAAGGAGGACTTTGTCCAGTTCGTCGATCATGTGATGAAGACGTGTGCGGGGAAGTCTAACAAGGCCGTGCGTGACCGGCTGTCGCCGGTGAAGGCGGTGATCGAGTCGGCGCGGGCCCGCATGCCCGACGAAGTATTTCCCGAAGCGCTCGACAACTGGCTCAAGGTGATCGACCGCGAGAAACGACGCCTGCCCTACCGACCGCCGATGCTCAACCGCGAGCCGATGCCGCCGGACGTGTTCAAGAAGCTACTCGCGCAGGCGGATGCGTGGGCCGAGCTGGATGTGGCGGCCTACGCGCGGTCACTGCCCGTGCCGAGGGACGCCGACCGGCGCCGCCGGGCGCTGGCGATCAACCGGAATCGCCGTCATGCGCAGCATCTGAAGCGCACGGGCCTGATGACGCACAGCGTTCTCTGCCTGGCCGCGAACGTCGGGGCGCTGCCGATCGACATGACGCGGCTCGTGTGGAGCGAGCTCACGCTCGATGCGGACATGCCCTTATATCGCGAGAGCCGCGAGAAGCCTGCCCACCTGCTCGGCAGCGAGATTCCGCGTTGCTGCCCCCTGCTGCCGGAGACCGTGCGGAGCCTGAAGCGCTGGCGCGAGTGGCAGCGCAACGAATCCGCAGAGCGCGCCGGCCGGCCGATGAAGCGTCGCGCCCTGCCGGCTGCAAGCGTCGATGCGTCCGGTTCTCGATCGGCGCCGATCGCGCCCGTCGCGCACGCCTCGCCAGGCGTCACCGCCCGGGCACCCTCGCGCGTCGTCACCGACGCGGCGCTCGTCGATTATGTGTTCACCTACTCCGATGGCCGCCCGGTCGATCAGCAGAAGTCGAACCAGATCACGGACTACTATGCCGTGCTCCGTGACGCGCTTGACGTGACGTGGCCCCTGCGGAGCTGCCGCAACATCGGCTCCACCATCCGCCGCGACGCTCACCTGCCCGAGGACATGGCAAACGCCTGGCTCGGCCACTCGGCCCGGCAGACGAACCGGTTCTACACGGGAGAAGCGCCCATCGACTACCTGCTACCGCTCGTGAGAGCGATTGGAGTGCGGTACGCGGACGCTTTCCGGCAACCTCATGAGAACCCACTGTCGTCCAAGGAGGTTCGCCATCTTGGCGAGGTCGTTCACGCCGCGATGAGACGGACCGTGGCCGAGTGCTTCCGTAACGCGGCCGGCCCACTCATGGACGACATCCGCGCGCTCAGCCGCCCTCTTCCGGAGCATCGATCGTGAACAGATGCCGGCCCGCCAGTTCATGAATCATGATCGGCCCGGCGGATGACTGCTCAAGGCGATAACAGAGCGAATCGTTCGTCCAGTCGAAACGCAGCGAAACGTCGATCGGCACTGCGCGCCGACACGAGCCCAGGATGCCGCAGGGCAGGTGTCCGGCAGAGGTGTCCGCAGGACTGCACCAGTCCGGTTCGGGATGTGTCGGATTGCGAGCGCGCGCCGCCACAGGACCTTTGTGGCTGAAGATCAACCTTAGGATGGTTGATCTTCAGGGAGCTTGCCGGGCCGATTAGTTCGGTGAGCGTCCTCGCGGATTGACATTCTGTTTCGATAGTGCCACCCAACGGGGCATCTACGCGCCGAAACGTCAATTCTTAGGACAGTTGTACTTGACGTTTCGTTTTGTTATAAGTACTATTCGTGCTTTTATGCCAACGAAACGTCAAGTCAGCTCCGACGCCTTCTTCGCCTCCCACCCGGTGTTCTCGGTCCATGAGGCCACCAGGGCTTTCGCATCGCGGCGCGGCACCCGGGCAGCCGTCGAGAGATTGCGGCGGCACCTCGACTCCGGCCGCCTGAAGCTCGTCGCCCGCGGGCTCTACGCCGTCGTCCCCCCGGGAAGCTCGGCCGAGGCGTTTCGACCGGATCCGTTCCGGGTCGCAAGGGCTGCTCGACCAGACTGTGTCTTCTGTTATCACAGCGCGCTCGAACTGCTCGGCGTTGCGCACTCGGCTTGGAATCTATGCACGGTGTTCACGAGCAGCCGCCGACCTCCGCTCAAACTGGACGGTGGCCAGGTACGGTTTCTCGACCCACCGGCGGCGCTGCGTCGGGCGAACGATGGTCTGCTCGGCACACGGAAAGTCGAACGCGCGGGCGAACTGCTGCGAGTGACCGGGCCGGAGCGAACTCTCGTCGAGGGCTTCTACCGACCGGACTTTGTTGGCGGCGTGTCCGAGCTGACAAACTCGGCAAGCGGGTTTCCGACGCTCGACCTTGCACTGCTTGAGCGAATCCTCACGCAGTACGCGGCCCGCCAACTCTGGGGCGCGGTCGGCTGGTTCCTTGAGCAGCATCAGGCGACGTTTCATGTGCCCGCCGAGTTCCTCAGCCGCATGGAGCAACATCGCCCGCGATCGCCACAATACGTGCCCCGGCGTCAACGGGGGGGCGTGCTCATGCCGCGCTGGAACGTGATCCTTCCGCAAGAAATCGGTCGAGGCGAGCCCGATGAGCGTTAGCCTGACATATCTCGAACGATGTGCCGGCGACACCGGCTATTCCGTACCCACCTTGGAGAAAGTCACGCGCTTGGGAGAGATCGCCGCAACGATTGCACGGCATCCGGCGCTCAGCGCGGCTTTGGCACTGAAGGGCGGGACCGCGTTGAACCTGTGCACCGGGCTGGCGCCAACCCGCATGTCCGTCGATTTGGACTACAACTACATCGCCCACGCCGAGCGGCCCCGGATGCTCGCCGAACGCCCAGACGTGGAATCCGTGGTCGAAGAGGTTGCGCACCGGCTCGGCTATCGCGTGCAACGGTCGAGGGACGAGTTCGCCGGTCGCAAGGTCTTCGCCGCGTACAAGTCCGTGCTCGGCACCGACGCGCGCGTAGAAATCGACCTCAACTTCCTGTTCCGAGTACCGCTCGACGGCGTTGTTGATGCGGAGATGTGGCAACCTGGCGATTTGGACCGTCCGGGGGTCCGGACGGTCTCGCTTCTCGAACTGTGCGTCGGAAAACTGCTGGCCCTGCTCGATCGCGCCGCACCACGGGACGCCTGGGACGCCGTGCGATTGCAGAGCACGGCGCGCGAACTGCTCCAGTCGCCACGCTTTCGCGCGTTCTTCATTGCGGCATCCGCGATCCTGGACCATCCCATCTCGACCTACTCGCATGAGCGCATGCGTGAGAGGCTGACGGCCGAAATGATCGAGACGCAGCTCGTACCGATGCTCGCGGCCGGGCTGCCGCCGAGTGCGGCGGCGCTTGTCGATGAGGCGTGGTCGGTGTTGGCACCTTTCGTCGAACTCCGGCCGCATGAGACAGAGTACGTTGAAGCCGTGCAGCG
>CAYYBO010000249.1:0-6622 GCA_964470125.1 uncultured Planctomycetaceae bacterium
CTCGCGAACCGTCGGAGGCCAGCGGCATCGTTGCCTTCGTCTCCGATACGCACGATCACAATCGAATCGTCAATCATCTTAGGCAGGAGCACCGCACCGTCATTGCTGCGAGGCTTGGTCGCCTCCGCGTCAGCCCGCACTTCTACAACACCGAGGAAGAAATCGACCGCCTGATCGACTGCCTCCCCGCCCATTGATCACCCTCACTACCGGCCTCACGGCCGGCCCGAAGCTCTCATATGCGAATCGCCGCGTCCCTCCCAAACCTCCTCGCGAACACGCAGCCCCCCTAGTCGGCCCCCTGCCGGACGAGGACCTCTGCGGCATCGCTCCGGCCGCTCTGGCGATGAACCGACGCCCCCCCGGCGTCCATTTGCCTAATCGGCCTTCAGAGGCTTCAATAGTATGGCCTGCCGTCAGAACTCAGTCTGAGCCTTGGAGGGCCTGAGCATGTCAGCACGCAGTCAACACCCGAGCTCAAACGGCCCAGAGACGAACTTGTCAGCATGGGTCGAGCAGGCCCATCGGTGCGACAAATTACTGCGCATAGATGATTTTCTACCTTGCCAAAACCTGGGAGAGGCCTGGTCGGCCCTGGCCAGCCGCTGGACGGATCGATTCTGGCTGTCCTACTACCCCTGCCTTGACCCGGCTGAGAATCCCGCGAGGTACACCTTTGCCGGTTTCCTCGACCTGATTGAGCAAGTCTCGGTCGTCTTGGGCAGGGAATATAGCGTCCGTCCAGGAGACACGGTCGCCCTGATGACCCTCAACCGGCCCTTGACGGTTGCGATTTACTTCGCGGCCTGGCGCCTGGGGATGCGAGTCGTTCCAATCCACCCCGCCGAGTCCGATCAACGCATCGCCGCCATCCTTGCCGACTCCCATGCCAACCTGCTCATCATGCACGCTTCCTGCCGGACCGACCACGGTCCCCTCGACGAGGCCGTCGAGGCCGCCGTCGGCGATGATTTTCCACGCAGCCTGATCTTGGACGGCCCCGGTCGCCGGGCGGCCCTCGCCGCCGGATGGGAGGATTTCAACACCGCCTTGGCGGAAGTCAGTGCCGCGGGCCTGACCCCTGAACTACCGGATGTCTCCTGGGATGCCGATGCCCTGCTCGTCTACCCCGCGGAGGCGCAGATGCCTCCGATCGGCGTCGTCCTGACTCAGAAGCAACTCATGGCCGCGGCATACGGCATCTCTCAGTGGCACGCCATCGACGAGCGCGCCGTCCTGATGAGCGTCCTGCCCCTGCACAGGGCCAGCGAGGTGATCTTCTCGCTCGTTACCGCCGCCTTCGTCGGCGCCCAACTGGTGCTCAATGAACGATCCGCCGTGGAGGGTTTCTGGAGAAAGCTCGCCGAGCACGATGTCAGCGTCGTGAGCGTGGTGCCGCGCTTCATGCACGAACTTCAAGAGAAGGCGGAGGATTGCGATCCTAAGAGCATCCCCAACTTCCGGCACTTCGTCTGCCGGTCCCAACCCTTGACCGTGGAAGCGGCGGCAGGCTTCCAGGATCGTTTCGGCCTCAAGGTCATCCACGGCTATGGTCTGAACGAGACGGCGTGTTACTCGTGCTTCCTGCCCGTGGCCCTGGATTGGTATGAGCACCGGGAGTGGATCTGCGACCACGAAGTCCCCTCGGTTGGCGTCCCCATCCTGGTTAACGATGTTGACGTGCATGACGCCGACGGTCGGCCGTTGGCCCACGCCCAGCGCGGCGAGATCGTCGCCCGCGGCCACAACGTCATGACCGGCTACCTGAACAGACCCGAAGCTACCGCCCGGGCCTTCCAGCACGGCTGGTTCCACAGCGGCTACATGGGCTATAAGCTCCGCGGCGACGACGGCCAGGACTACTTCTTCGTTACAGGCCGGGCGACCTGACCGAGGAGCCCCGGACTTTATAGCATTTCACGATTGGGTGTGGCATGAGGCGTCCCCTTGTCGGGGGGCAATCTTGCAAGGGGGCGCACATGGTGTTCCCGTCGGCCACAGGGGGCCGACGCTACGAGCAATCGTGAAATGCCCTAGTCCGGGCGGCGTTTGGAGGCGAGTGTTGCGAGTATCTTGTTCAGGCTCGCCCTGAGGACAATCGCGTGCCTCCATGGTCGTCGGCAGTCTGGCTTGCCGCGACCATCCACAACGGACTTCAACAACATGTTCATCGACCTATCAAACACGGACCATTCCTGGCGTGCGATGTACCGCCTCTTCATCACTTTCATCCAGCCTCGTCCCATCGCCCTCGTCTCGACCATCGACGAGCAGGGCCGTCCGAACCTCGCCCCTTTTTCCTTCTACAACATGATCTCCGCCAACCCTCCCGTGGTGCTCTTTTCTCCCAGCATCCCCCGGGACGGTCACAAGAAGGACACGCTGCGGAACATCGAGGCGACGCGAGAATTCGTCATCGCCACGGTGACCTGGCCCATCGCCGAGCCGATGAACGCGTGCAGCACGGAGTTTGAGCGCGGCGTCAGCGAGTTTGAGAAGAGCGGTCTCTCGCCCATCACGGCCACGAGGGTCAAGCCCTTCCTCGTCCGCGAGAGCCCCGTCAACATGGAGTGCCGTTTGCGGCAGATCATCGCTTTCGGCGACGCCCCCGGCGCGGGCCATGCGATCCTCGGCGACGTCCTGGCCGTACACGTGGAAGACAGGGTCCTGGCGGACGGCGACATGGCCTGCGACCCGGCCCGGCTCCAGGCGGTAGGCCGCCTCGGCGGTTCGCTGTATGCTCGCACCACGGATCGCTTCTCGCTGGAGACGATCCGCGAGGCAAGGGAGTTCGCCGAGCGAGGCCCCGCCCGCGCGAAGTGAAGGAAGAAGTAGCGTCGGCCCCCGTGCCGACGGGAACACCAAGTGCGTCCAATCGCGAGGTTGCCGCTGGTAATGTCGGCCTCCCGGGTCCGGCGTGGAAGCGGCATGAGATACGAGCCGGCGGCGATGCTCCAATAGGCGGCAGACCGCCCCTCAGACGCTTCATAGGAAGAGGTAGCCAACCGCGAGCATGCCCGAGCCGCAGCCCGACGACGATCAAGATCGCAGCGAGGCCCCGCCGGCCTTCTGGCGTGTGCTTCTTGCCCCGTGGGTATACGTCGGTTCTCCGTCCAAAGCCGCCGCCTGCATGGCCAAGGCCCGCTGGCCTGCCGCCGCCGTCGCCTACCTCCTGCCCGTCCTGGCCTTCGGCGCGGCAATCATCTTCCTGATGGTCTGGAACGCGACTGTCGAACGTGCATGGCGGGAGCAGGGCTACCACTTGATAGAGCGGTCCTTCTCCGAGGTCTGGCAAGACTGGCACAAACACGGTGTCGGCTGGGTCGAAGTGCTGTTCGCGTCGCTTGCCGCCTTCGTGCCCATGCTGAGCGGCTTCGTCGCGTGGCTTCTCCTCCCGAGCGTGCATCGAAGCGGTAGTGTCTGGCGATCGTACGCCCTTGCCTTCCGAGGGGCCGCCGCCGGAGCAGGCTTGCTGACAGGGCTGATCTTTGCTGACGGGGTCATCGGGGTCCTCCTCTCAAACGCACGTGATCGCGAAACTAGTCTTGGCTACGGTTATTACGTGCCGCCATCCCTCGTGCCGATCGTTGTTGGCATGGGTGCCTTTGCCTTCCTGATCTTCTGGGTAAGCCGAGCCGTGGGCTCCCTTGGTGAGATGGCACCAGCGGTCGAATTGCCCCCACGCTGCGAAGGCTGCGGATATGACCTGACGCACCGCCCGGTCAGCGGTCGCTGCCCCGAGTGCGGCCTGAGCAGCGATTCGTCACTCGCTCCGGGCGTGCGTCGCCCGGGCAGCCGGTGGGAGAACGAGAAGCGAGGCCCGCTGACGTGGCTATCCACCGTCCGCCGCGTGGTGTTTTCACCGAGCCTGTTCTACGGCGCGTTGAAGCTGCGCAGCCCGATGGACGGGCCGCAAGCTTTCGCTCGATGGAACTACGGACTCATGGGCGCCTTAGCCATCCCCTTCGCTGCGGTTCTGATTGTGGCGAGTCGAAACGCCGACGTTCTGTTCTCCGCGACGGGCTTCGTGGTCTGCCTCGTGATCATCGTTGCATGGGGCCTGCATCACCTGTTCGGCGCGTTGGCGACCTCCTGGTGGGTGATGAGAGGTACCCTGCCGGACTACGGTTGGGCAAAGAAGGTCATCGCCTACGAGTCCGCCTATCTATGGGCGTTCTGTCTCTACAACGGCGTCGTAGCTGTTGTTGGGACAGTCAACGACCGTTGGCTCTCCGATTGGTTCGAGGCCATCACAGGGTTGAACTACGGACCGTGGAGCGGTCTGATCGAGGGAGCAGCGATCTTCGGCCCGAACGCCGTCCTCCTTGTGCTGTGGCCCTGGCGTTATCACTTGGCCGCCCGCGTCATCCGGTGGAGCAACTATTGATCGGCGGCGCCGACGGCGATAGTCTCCAGAATCAGTCTCATGAACACCGACCGCATCAGCAGTGCGCAGAACGCCCGTGTGAAGGAAGTGGTCCGGCTGCGCGATCATCGCGGGAGGGACGAGCGGGGGCGGATCGTCATCGACGGCCGGCGGGAGCTTCTGAGGGCCGTCGAAGCGGGCGTCGAAATCATCGAGCTGTATTACTGCCCGTCGCTGCTTGGGGCGGATGACGAGCAGCAGGTTCTCGCTCCGGCGAGGGGCCGCCAAGTCGAGCTGGCTGAGGTTACGGAACCGGTATTCGCCAAGATGAGCTACGGCGACAGGGCCGAGGGTTTGCTGGCCGTGGCACGGAGGCCGATGCGGACGCTGGACGGTCTGCGGTTGGGGCCGCGGCCGCTGATCGCCGTCGTCGAAGGGGTCGAGAAGCCCGGCAATCTTGGGGCGATCTTGCGATCCGCCGACGCCGCCGGAGTCGATGCCGTCGTCGCCGCCGATCCGGCCACCGACATCTACGGCCCAAACGCCATCCGCGCAAGCATGGGGACGGTCTTCACCGTTCCGTTGGTCGAAGCGACCGTCGAGCAGACGTCGCTCTGGCTCGACCGGCGGGGCCTCTCCATCGTTGCCGCCAGCCCGGCAGGCGGGGAAGTGTACACCGAGGTCGACATGACCGGCCCAACGGCCGTCGTTCTCGGCTCGGAGGCCCACGGCCTGACCGCGGCCTGGGGCCATTTCGGCCTCATCCGGGCCACCGTGCCCATGCGCGGCCGCGCCGACAGCCTGAACGTCTCCATCACGGCGGCCCTCTTCTTCTACGAGGCCCTGCGGCAGCGATCCGCCCGTAGCGTCGGCCCCCCGCGGCCGACGTAGTTCGCGAGTCGGCTCTGCCTTATGTTCCGCGTCGGTCACAGGGCGCCGACGCTACGACGCGGGTGGCTCTTTGAGCCAGACGACCGCAACGTACCTGTTGTCGCCGCTGCTTGGTATAATGGAGGAGGCCGCGATTCCGCTGAACCAGGACGCCTCAAGGAGACATCAACCATGCCGGAATTCCATTTGCCCAAGAATCTTCCGTTTTCGTTGCAGGACCTCCGTGACGAGTTCGACCGGATGCTGGACCGCGTCTGGCATGGCGGGTTGAGCACGGCGCCGCTTGACGGCCAAGATTGGGCCCCGAGGCTCGACGTGATCGACGACGGGCCGAATTACCACGTCCGCCTGGAGGTCCCTGGCCTCAGCGCCGCCGACGTCGACGTGTCGATCCTCGACAAGACACTGACCGTGAAGGGCAACAAGCCTGACGCGGCCAGGCCTGAGCAGCCGCCGCGGTACCTCCGTCGCGAGTGCCGCTACGGCGCCTTTTGTCGACGATATGAATTGCCGGCGGCGGTGGACACGGAAAATGTCAATGCAGCCTGTCGCGACGGAGTCCTGGAGGTTATCATCCCCAAGAAGCCGGAGGCTCAGGGCCGGCCGGTCAAAGTGGAGCCGAAGGACTGAGAGAGGCGGACGCCGGCGTTTCGAACTATTTGAGCCGGTGTGACGATGGCGAATAGCCAATGCGGGCACGGGCTGCCAGCCTGTGCCACACTCATCCCGCATCGATCTTGGCAAACTACACTACGTCGAAGCGCCCTTCACCTTCCTGTTGTGTAGCTTGGCCTTGAGGCGGGCGACGCGTTTTTTGTGCTTTGAGAGAGCGAGCTTCCTCTTCTTGTACATGGGCGCCTTTCTATCGGGTCGGCCTATTGCCGCTGTAACCGTCTAGTCTAGTCTAGAGGTTAGTTGCGCCCGGTCGCCATGACAAGAGCCGCCGGCAAGCTCGATCGCTTGCTGACGAGGCCCGGCCGGTGTATAATGCTCCCGGCGGCGGAAGGGAGGAGCCGCCTGTCTGGGAGCGTCGGCCCGCTTGCCTGCCCTCAACGCCTTGAAGCGATGTCAAGGCGTGGCCGATTTTGAACCCAAACCCGGACGGGAACTGCCGCCGAGCGATTCGGACTTGCATGATTCGTCGAACCGTTTTCTTCTCCGGGCACGTCCAAGGCGTGGGGTTCAGGTACACGGCTCGGCACGTCGCGGGCGGCTTTGACGTGACGGGCTATGTGAAGAACCTCGCAGATGGCCGAGTCGAGGCCGTCGTCGAGGGCGAACCGGAGGAAGTCGCCGCCTACGTCAACGCGCTCAGCTCGACTTTTGCCCTTTTTGAGGGCTGATTCATGTTGACCGCGCGCAATC
>CAYYBO010000250.1:0-5254 GCA_964470125.1 uncultured Planctomycetaceae bacterium
GCCCAACTTCAGAACGAGGTCGAATCGCTGAAGAGCACCTTGCAGCAGATCACCCCTACCTACGAGCAGATCGACACGCTCCGCGAGCAGGCGACCTTGCGGTCGATGATCTCCGGCAACCCAGACAAAGTGCCGTACCTGTTTGACGCCATGTCAAAGAACCCGGCCGTGCTCAACAAGGTCATGGCCAACTTCGGACTTATGCGAGACATGATCCGACAGGCTGGACACGACCTGAAGGGCCTTCCGCCGCAGAAGCAGGACGAGATCCGGGCACGGGTGCTCTATGCGACCGAGCAGGATCTTGCCACCCTGGCCTCGACCTGGGGCGTGGCCCAGCCGAAGCAGCAGCCCACTGGTCCGTCAGGCCAGCCGGTTCTGGATGACCAGATCGGCAAGCAGGACGCCAAGGGCACGCGGAGGATTCAATGGGTCAACGGCCGCTTGGTGGATGAACAGGGACGCCCGATGGTCCAGACGGCCGATGGGTCGCTTGTCCCGGCCGCCATCGACACGCACATACCCGGAACCAGTACCGGCGGGATGGCCGTCGGCACGCAGACCCCTGGCCAAAAGCGACGACTCAGCGTTGAGGAACATCGGGCGCTCATGCGAGCGCAGGTTTCCGCATCCGCTGGCAATCAGCAATGAGTATGAGAGACGCAAGTCCAACTGAGAAAAGGATTACCATTCATGACAACCGCTAACGACATGGTTCAGCGGATCTATGGCGATGTAGTCAATACAGCCCTGCAAGCTGTCCACCCGCAGGCGACCGTCGCCACATTTGAGCCGATTCCGGGAACCATCCTGGTCGATGTTCTGCCCCCGCGTGAGGTTCTGTCGGAAATGGAGGACGGCCGGAAACTGGTCGTTCCGAAGGAATTCGCCAAGAAACAATCCATTGGCTGGGTGTTGCGCACTCCGCCTCAGGAGCCATACTTTGAGATCGGAGACCTTGTGGTTTTCCCCGAAGGTGCTGGCGAACTCGTGGACCTCGGGGATGGGAAAGCCTATGCCCTGCTGAAGACCGTCGGTGATGAATCCGACGTCCAGGGCAGATGGCCGAGAAAAATCTTTGTTGACAAACCGTGAGACCTGCGCTCATGGTGAACTCGTGTTAAGCACGTTTTGCGGTCTGGCCGATGTTGCCAGACTTTGCGGCCGATGAGCCGGTCCGACCGCTGTCGTCGGCGGAACACTCCTTTCCCGATGAGCCGTTGCTGCTCGTGGAGAAGCGTGCGTTCGTGTGAACGTGTGACTTTTTCTGCGAGGAACAATCATGGCAGTCGGAGATGCTTTTGACCAATTCGAGATGCTGGTGCGCGAGAACATGGATTCTCGCGTCGAGGATCTTGAGGTCCGTCCGACCGACGTCTTGTGGGATATCGTTCGGACGATGAGAAACGTGACTAAGCTGGGGCGTGACACAAGCTCAAGCCCCAGCGCCAGATACGAGGCCAAGTGGAATGTGCTGCTCCAGCGCGGCGGGCGGATGACCGGAGCCCCATTCGGCCAGACTGAACTGACAAAGATGGGGCCGGACAGCGCCTTCATCATGGGGATGGCGGCTTCGGGCGGCTACCCGGACCCGGTGGACACACCGGCACGCTCCTGGATTCAACTCAAGAGCTATCTGCGCAAGGCGCGCGGATCAGCCACTCTCAATCGCGATCAGATCGAGGCTGAACTGATCTCAGACCCGGTTGAGGATGTTGCTGGTGGATACCTTGAGGACGCCGTGATTCAGGTCCGGCAGTTGGTGACGGCTCTCGGCTGGGGCGCCGGTGACGGGGCCTTGGGGCAAGTGACCGACACCTCCATCAACGTGACCGAAGCGAGCCCGGCGTGGGTCGAGGTCAAGAACGGGAGCCCGTTCCGCTTCATGCGGGGTTGGCGGATCGTGGCCGTGAAAACGACCACCAACAAGTTCGATACGCCTCGCACCGGCAACGGCGTTTCTGCCCGGACACCGAGCTACATGCGCTGCACCGGCGTCAATCCCAAGACCATGAAGGTCGGACTTCAGTCCGAGCCCGGTCAGGGGACCATCGCTCTGTCGGCGGATGACTATCTCGTCTATCAGGGCATGTGGGACTTCACGCAGTCAGCGTCGAGTGCCACAGACAACACGCCGTCACTGGCTCCAAACGGGGTTGATTCGGTGCTGATCGACTCGGGGACATTCCCGGACACCGCGTATGATGTCGCCAACTACCCCGAGCTTCAGGCGTTCATCTTCGGCGACGATTCCGCCCCTGAACTGCCTGAGCCGGAAATCATCGACGAGATGCTGGACTACATCGCTGGCGTGGAAAGCGAGAACCTTCCGCTTCCGCCGATGCTGGTGGCCGAGCGGTCCATTTGGACACTGTTCAGGCATCTTGAGCGTCGAGCATTCGGCGTACAGATGATCGACCAGACATTCCGGGCTGGCGGCGGCAGCGAAGGTCCGGCGTATGCCTATGCGGACAAGCCGTTCATGAGGCTGCAATCCAGCCAATGCAGGCAGGGTCGGATCTATGGCCTTGCTCCCGACACCTACATCCGGTTCATGCCCAACGACTTGAATATCCGTTGGGCCATGAGCCAGGGCGGAATGGCGGGATTCGCAAACATCTTCCGTCCGGTCACGAACGGACGGATTCTCACTGAACTGTCTGCCGCCGAGTATGACATCTGGTGGCAGTTGGCTCAGACGCGGCCGAACGGCAATTGCGTCCGCAAGGGTGTCTACTCGAAGCGGACCTACTCTTCGTGACGTGACTGAAGATTGACGGGGCGAAGCCCCTACGGGGGCTCGCCCCTTCTGATAGGAGAATTGAAATGGCAGGAACAAATGTTCCCCGAAACGCCCCCTACCCCAACGGGCCGTTCATCGTCACGATGGGCGGCTATCTGCCCAACGGAGCGGCCGGAGCAGTCATCGACGTCTTCACACTGCCGTTCGACTGCTACATCGACGCGGTGTGGTACACCTATCGAGGCGGCACCGCGCACCTGGATGCGGTCGGCTTGGCCTCGGTAGATGGAACCAAGAACATCGTGGCCAGCGCGGACATGAGCGCGGATGTCCTCGGCGTCAAACAATCGCTGCACGCGGATTGCAAGGGCCTGAAGTTCGTCACCGGCGATCAACTGAAGCTGATCGGTTCGTCAGACGGCGCGAACGAGTCCGGCGACATTAAGGTCCGGGTGGCTCTGCGCCCCGCAACCTCCAGCGCAAAGGCGACTGAGGTTTGATCTTGGCCTGAATTCAGACCGAGAACAGGAGAAATCTCATGAAATCTGACCTGATGAGGCAATTCGACTTCATCCCGGTTACTCAGTTCACCGGCCTTGTTCCGTACTTCGAGGTTCAGGCTGGCGGTGCCATTGGCGCCAACATGGAGATTGGCCTGTCCGCTAACGCCGATTCCGCCACGGTCGAAGGCGGAACTGGAATCCTGGCCTTACGGACATTGCAGGCGACGGCTCCCAATGTCCTTGGCAGCGCCGGGGCGTTCACTGCGGGCAAGATCCCCAAGCTGGTCGAGATCGGCACAATCGGGCTCGTCGGATTGAAGATGTTGACCGTTGGCGATGATGTGCGGCATGTGATGCGTGTCCCGAGCTATTGGGACAGGCATCAGCCGATCAACGCCAGGGTCATCTGGGCTACGGAGTCGAGCACGGCAACCGATGGCGTGACCTGGAAGATGCTCTACAGCGAGTTGACGCCAGGGACAACGCTCTTGGCGGCTCCGGCCACCGCACTCGATACGCCGATTGTCGAGCAACTGGTGAGCGCGGGTGAGGCGGCCAAGATGCTGCGCAGAACCGCAGCGGGCGTCATTGCCGCCAAGGCGATTGCCGATGCTGCGCTGTACTGGTCATTCTTGATCGAAGCGGATGCCCAAACGAACAATCCGCTGAACGACGGCACGTATCTGCTCGGTGTGGAGTTTGAATACTCTCCGAAGTGGAATCGGACTTCGCAACCACAGAAGGCTGCATGGACATGGCAGGCGTGATGACCAAACCGTCAAACGGGTTGAGGGCGGCTCAGGCGCTTCATCATTCGTTCGCGTCGTATTACATGCGGCGCCATCCTGAATGGAATCGCCTTGGGCCGCCTTTGCCCGTCTGGTTCAAGCGAGCCATCCGGTCGGTGGACCGGCGGCTTGTTCTGCAATTCATTCCGCCGAAGTCGCTCGACCCTCGCGGCCTGCCCGGCGTTCAGTTTGCTCGCGGCGCTTGGTACGTCTGCGCCAAGCTGAGACGCAACCGTAAGTGGATCAGCAAGCGGGCGGTGTTTGCCCTGATCGACGAATACGGCCAGCCCGTTAGACCTACTCGGGACATCATCCGGCTCTTGCGCGAGGCCAAGAAGGATCGTCATCGCGACGGCGGTTCTCGGTTGGAAAAGGCGTTCGAGGACTACATGGAGAACCTGGAGCGCCAGTCAACCGAGCGGGGCCGACGTAAGACGATGGAGGTCGTCGTTGACACGATGCGGCGGATGAACATGCGCTCATCGCTCAAACCCAAGGTGCTTAACGTCGGAATTCCGAACAGGGGGTGACGCATGAATGCGTTCCTTCAGCGGTTTTACGACGAGGTGGACGACAACCTCGGCGACCCCCACAGCCAGAAGCGATACACCAATGCGGCTCGATACCGGGATCTTCATGCAATCCAGAAGCGACTCTTCGAGCGGTTCCTGGCCCTTAGCGGTCAGGAGTCGATGATTGGGCGGTCCGAAGCAGAGATCGAATTGGTCTCTGGCAAGGAGTTTTACAGCCTGCCGGAAGGGTTTCGTCAGTTCGTTTGCCTTGAGAAGCGGACGGATGGAGACCCTGAGATGGTCGAAATGAGGCTGTGGACCATTCCGACCTATTCCATCGAGATCGGAATTGAGATCATCACGTCTCAACGCGGGTTCCGTGTTCAACCAATCCCGGATTCAACGATGGCTGGAACCTGGACGCTGATCTTCAATAAGGCGCCGATTCGGCTTCACTACGCAACAACGACAGTCATTCGCAACGCTCCATTCGAGGAGCAATTGCTGTTGTTGAACGGATTCACCTACACGACGACCAGCGTCACGAAGACCGGAGCATTCACGGCTGCACTTGTCGGAGAGACGGTCAGACTCTATCTCGACGGGTTTGAAGACGTGACGCGAGAGATCACGGTGGCAGACGCCGATCATATCGAGTTCGCAGAAGTACCGTTGCTTGATGACATGCACTACATCGACATCGACGTT
>CAYYBO010000250.1:5264-5884 GCA_964470125.1 uncultured Planctomycetaceae bacterium
TTGATTGGTGCTGGCTGGTGGCGGGAACGCCGGGGACGGATTGCGGTGAGATCGTCAGCCTGCCGGACTACTACAACGGCTCTTTGCTCCGCGTCTACAGTGCGAGCGGCGGCGGATCGCCGCAGACAAAGGAGATCCTGGACTACTACGCGGACCCGACTACCACGACAGAATGGCACTTCAAGCTCAGGGGACAATGGACTCCTCTTCCGTCCGGGACAACGAGCTATGAGATATGCCCGGAACTGCCGGAGGACTATGACGCCCTCTATGCGATGGATGTGGCCATGCTCGCCTGCTCGCGCCGGGAAGGGATGCGGAGACGGGCTGGATTGGCACTGGACCGGCATGATCTCTATGAGGCGGCTAGAAACTACTTCGCCAACAACACGATCGACCGGCAGCCCCAAAGGGTGCTCCCGATCCGTTACAGCAAGCCTGACCCCTATTTCGGCGGGATGTTGTGATGTTGATCCAGAAAGCCAAATCGGGCGGTGATGGGCAAGAACTTCATGTGGACTTCACCGATCCGAATATGGACTTAGACGTTACCAGCGATAAGTGGCTGTTGGCGCCTGCGACGTTCCCGACCATTAAGGGCCGTGACGTCATCCATGCTG
>CAYYBO010000250.1:5894-6617 GCA_964470125.1 uncultured Planctomycetaceae bacterium
CGGGATGTCTTGCCCGAAGACCGGGGAGTGGTTGGCCGGAATGGGGGACGTGAACGATGCCGGATTCGTGCTTCTGGACGCCGACGAATCAGTCCTCAACGGTTGGACCACCAAGCGGTACGCCGACGTCTATGGGTTGAAGGTCGCATCTTACGAAGATAACCCCTATTCTGGCACGACGACGACACTTAGAAAGTTGCTTTCCCCGTTTGCGTGGCCTCAAGAGATGATCGGCGCTACCATCATCCGAAACGACGACGGAAGAGCGGGTACGCGAGAAACAGCCCTCATCACCGCCATCTCAACTGATGTCGAGACCGACGACACGCTTGAGTTCTTCCCGGCCATGTCTGCGTGGTCAAGTGACGACAAGTTTAGCATCTCTTACCGCGTTAAAGAGGATCAGAGAGGAATCTGGATCTTCAGCGGTCGGTATGTCTATCTGCTCCAGGGCGGCACGCTCAAGCTCATGCTCATTTTTCCGGGTGAAAACGCCAGGGGGGAGCTATGTAATATTGATAAAATCAGCTCGTCCTTGGTTATGTTGACCAACGCGAAAAATGTTCCGCACGTAGTCAGTCTTTCGGATTCAGAGTTCTCGGCTGAACAGGCGACGATCCTCTATCAGAACTCAGGCGACATTGCCGACAACGAGGTTACGGTTACAGGAGAAAGCTGGACGATTGACCAGTACGTCAATCATGTTGTCAAAATCGCCGGTGC
>CAYYBO010000251.1:0-6608 GCA_964470125.1 uncultured Planctomycetaceae bacterium
TCCAGGCCCAGAAATACTATCGGCAGATCAGGGGTTATTGGGATAGGCTCTTAACAGAATCTGCTGTCCGACCTCAAGTTCCAAACGCGGCGCCGATGGGTCGGCCGTCCGAGGAATTCTTCTTTTTTGCGGAGCGCGTCGCGCGGGGCCACGCTCTGGTAAGTGGCGGGAAACGAAGCCCGCGGCGAACGAAGTGAAGAAGAACAAGGACCCGGCAAGACAGCGAAAGGAGAAGTAGGCCATGTTTAAGAGAATGCAGAAGCGAATCGCGGCTCTATGCACCTGTGCGACTCTGATGGCGGCGTTGCCTGTCTCGATGGAAGGCTGCATGGAAGACGGCGCCTGGTTGATCGGCGGAGGGGGCACGACCGAAGTGATTTCCACCTCGACCGCTTCGGCCAGCGCCGGCAACGGCGTGGCCACCGCGACGGCCTCATCCAGCACGACCACGACCACCAGCGGCGGCTTCTTCGGCGGCTACTATGGCGGGATGCCTTCAGACGACGGTTCCTCCTATTACGATTGACTCCAGTACTCCCCGACTCACCAGGGACTGCACGGCGAGGCCCGCGAAGATCGCGGGCCTTGTCGTTTCTGCTTGCCGAACGCGCACGGCGGGGTATAACCACCCTCGCTTCTCGCGCAATATGCGGCGGCGCCGGCACTACACGGAGGAGCCCCGGACTTCAGTCCAGGCGGTCGTGCGACTGCGTTTGGGCCGTTCTCGTCCGCCGAGCGCCGCCCGGACTGAAGTCCGGGGCTCTTCGGCCGCGGCATGACGCCTCACGCGGAGGACGAATTTTGAACTCTGACAAGAAGTACCCCTGGTTCGTGAAGGGCGACTTGGACGGCTTCTTCGGCCTAGCCGTCGATAATCTCGTGCAGGTGCTGGTTATCGTTGCCCTCTGTACCCAGCTCTGCGGGTTCACCAGCGAGCTGGTTTATACGCGCGTGCTGCCGGGCGTGGCGGTCAGCCTCTTCATCGGCAACCTCTTCTACGCCGTGCATGCCCGCCGCGTGGCTCGCCGCGACGGCAACCCGACCTGCACGGCCTTGCCTTACGGCATCAACACGCCGTCAGTCTTCGCCTACATCCTCTTCATCATGGCCCCCGTGTATGCCATGCACCGCGATTGCCTGGGAGCCGAGGCGGCGGGGCTTCTTGCCTGGCGGGTCGGGCTGGTGGCCTGCATCGGCAGCGGGCTGATCGAGTTTCTAGGCGCGTTCATCGGCGGGTGGATTCGCAAAGTCACGCCGCGGGCGGCGCTGCTGTCGGCGCTGGCGGCCATCGGCGTGATCTTCATCGCCGGTCCGTTCGCCTTTCAGATCTTTGAGCGGCCGCTGATCGCCATCCTCCCGATGTTCGTCGTGCTGATCGGCTACTTCGCCAAGGTCCGTTTTCCGCTGGGCCTGCCGAGCGGGCTGGTGGCGATCATCCTCGGCGCGGCCTTGGCCTGGACAGTGCCGTTCATCCCCGGGGCCGGCCCGGCGGTGATGAACGTCGAGGCGGTCAAGGAGTCCGTCGGCTGGGTCCGCCTCTGCGTGCCGCTGAACTGCTGGGCGGACATCGTTGCCCTCTTCCGCGAGCATCCGTCGCTGGTCTGGTCCTTCATCGGCGTTATCGTGCCGATGGGCCTGATCAACGCGATGGGCTCGCTGCAAAACATCGAATCCGCCGAGGCCGCCGGCGACCGCTTCTCCACCGGCCCGTGCATGGCCATGAATGGGCTCGGCTCGATAGCCGCGGGCGTCTTCGGAAGCTGCTTCCCCACGGCGATCTACATCGGCCACCCCGGTTGGAAGGCCCTCGGGGCCCGCAGCGGTTACTCCATCATCAACGGCCTTTTCTTCAGCGTGATCTTCGTGCTCGGTCTGGGGGCCGTCGTCGTCAGAGTCGTCCCGATGGAGGCGGGTATGGCCATCGTCATGTGGATCGGGATCGTCATCACCGCCCAGAGCTACGACGCCGTCCCCAGGCGGCACTTTCCCGCCGTGGCCATCGGTTTCTTTCCCGCCGTGGCGACGATCGCCGTGCTGTACATGCCGCAGATACTCTCCGGCGCCGGCGCGACCCACGGCGTCTTGAGCCTGGTGGCCTCGCACCACGAGCAGCTCCAGACCATCCGCACGGACTCATGGTGGCCGACGGGGATATACGCCCTCGCCGGGGCCAACAGCGGCTTCATGATCACCTGCACGATCATCTCCGCGATCAGTGCATTCCTCATCGACCGCCGCTTCAAGACCGCCGGCATTTGGTGCATCGTCGCGGCCGTCGTGACGCTGCTCGGCTTTCAGCATGCCTATCGCATCGAGCCGGATTCATCGGCGAGTGTCACCACCGGCCCAAGGGAGTTGCTCGTCTGGCAGCGGCCGGAATCGCTCTCAAAGGACTCGAACAGCGTCGGTTTTCAACTTCTCAGCGCGGGCGGCGATGGCATCTTCGGCACTCCCGATGACGAGGCACGTTTTGAGGATCCGCCTCCGCCCCACGGTACGTTCTACCATCGCGGCTACCGCATCGCCGCTGCTTACGCGGTCGCCGCAATCCTGCTCCTCTTCATCCACGGCATCCGCCGCAAGGGCGCCGGCTTCGAGGACATCACCGTTGACGAACACGCTCCGCCGACGGTCGGAGACAGCGGCGAGCAGCATCGGCCCCCTGCGGCTGACCAATCGTAGCAGCCGGCTTGTTCTCCACGTTCGCCGCTGCCGGTTTCTAGGGCGTCACCGTCGGCAACAGCAGGCGTGGGGTGCAATCGACACGCCGCTTCTCTTGCCCGCGTGTCGGCGTCAGTTGATCGATGCTGCGGCTGGGCATAAACTTTCGACTTCCGCCTGGCGCGGCGGGGCGTTGGGCGGCGGTCGAGGGTTTTGATGCGATATAGCCGCGTTCATATCGAGTCGCTTGCTTATGAGTTGCCGGCCAACGTGGTGTCGTCGGAGGCGCTGGAGGAACGGCTGACGCCGCTGTATCAGCGATTGCGAATTCAGGTCGGGCAGCTTGCGGCGCTGACCGGGATTCGCGAGCGGCGCTACTGGGACACGGGGCTGAGCATGGCCGAGGGGGCGGCGAAGGCCGGGCGGAAGGCCCTTGCGGCGGCGGGGGTTTCGGCAAGCGACGTCGGGATGGTGATCTTCGGCGGCGTGTGCCGGGACCAGCTTGAACCGGCCACGGCTTGTGCCGTCGCGGACGCCCTGGGCATCGGGCCGAACGCCCAGGTCTATGACGTGTCCAACGCCTGTCTGGGGGTGGTCAACGGGATCGTGCAGGCGGCCAACGCCATCGAGCTGGGGCACATTCGCGTGGGTCTCGTGGTTTCCTGTGAGACGGCCAGGCAGATTGTGGATCTGACCATCGAGAAGATGCTGCGGCAGCGGAGCATGGAGGAGTTTCGCCTGTCGCTGGCGACTCTGACCGGCGGGAGCGGGGCGGTGGGGGTGGTGGTGTGTGACAAGGCGCTGTCACGTCATGGGCATCGCATGCTTGGCGGCGTGGCCCGCAGCGATCCCGCTCGTCATCGGTTGTGCATTTGGGGGCCGGACACGGGGATGCCGTCGACGGCCCCGATGGAGATGCGGACCGATGCCGCGGCGGTTCTGGAGCACGGTGTCGCCCTGGGCGTGGAGACGTGGAGGGCATTTCTGGGGGAACTGGGCTGGAGCAACGAGGGTATCGACAGGACGGTATGCCACCAGGTCGGGGGGCCGCATCGTGAGACGGTGATGCGGGCGATCGGCATGCCGTTGGAGAAGGACTTTCAGACCTACGAGTTTCTGGGGAATATCGGGACGGTATCGCTGCCCATCACGGCGGCCATCGCCGAGGAGCGAGGGTTCATCGAGCGGGGGCACCGCGTTGCGTTCTGCGGCATCGGCAGCGGGTTGAATTGCCTGGTGCTGGGGATTGAGTGGTAAATTGAGGAGCGGTGGGGCTTAGCTCTCGCAGTAGATGCCGGGGGGCGATTATTCGAGATCGTGATTCGGCGACGTCACAAATACGCAACCGCACGTCTGGTTAGGAGTACAATCTGAAGTCAAAGACGCGAGGTCTCCATCGCCACGGTACGGCGACCAACGCCGAGGTTGGGTATTTCCAGACGAAAGGAGGCCCCTTGCCATGCAGAACGAGCCGGATGCGCTGAGGGCCAAGGGATGGGCGGCGAGGTGGTGCGGGTCGCATCGCAGACTGCTGACGTGGGCCGCGTGCCTTCTACTCTTCATGGTCGTGGTCGGGCTGCTCGATTCGCTGGCGGAGCATCGTTTGCAGCGTCGGATTCGGGCGATTCAGGCTATGGATGAGCCGGTCATAGCGGAGGATTTGGCTGCGCGGCTGCCGCCGGTGCCCGAAGATGAGAACATGACGCTGATCGTCCTCCGTCACGGGAGCCACATCGCGGACATCCTGACCAAGTGGGACAAGGCCAAGGAAAGCAAGTTGCTGCCGTTCGTCGGGTCGGGAGTTGACCGCAGGACTGGCAGACGATTCTCGCCCGAGCGGGCGGAGGCGGCGAGAAGGTACCTTGACGACATTGCCGACGATCTGGTCGCGATCCGCAAGGCTCTGCTGCTGGATCGAGGCAGCCTGAACGTGCAGTGGACCTCGCCTTTGGCGGGGGTGGACCTGCCGGACTTGATCCGTTTCACCCTGATCAGCAGGAGTCTGTCCCTGGAAGCGGCGCTGGCGGCCAACGACGGCGACGGGGAGCGTGCCGCCGAGGCCATCGAGCAGATGATCAGGCTTGACCGCGCGATCAGGGCGTTTCCCTTTCTGCTCGGGGCGCTGTTGCGTACCGACAACCTCGAGAATACCCAACAACAAGCAATCTACGCCGTCAATCTCTGCGGTCTGAGCGACGCCGCGCTCCAGCGAATATCTGAACGTCTGGGCGAAGTCGAGAAGGCGATCGACTTCAAGGAAGCCGTCGCCTGCGAGAGGCTTTTCTTGATCGATCATTTCGCACACCTCGAGCGGAATCGCTGGAGAACCCCTTTGACGCGAAGCCAAGTGGCTTGGTGGTTGCGGCTGCCCGTGCTGCCGTCGCTGGACTTTGCGGAGGCGGTGAGGATCGAGACTGACATGGTGGACGCGATCGAGGGGCCGGATGCAGCGAGCGTGAAGCGGTTTGCTGCGGCGAGCCAGCAGACGAATGCGGCTCCAGCCTACTATCACTTCGCGAGGACAGGCGTGCCGTCGCTGACCGGGTCGTTCGAGTGTTGCGTGAAGTCGATTGCTCTTAATCGCGCCGCACGTGCTGCGATTGCCTGCGAGCGGTATCGGCTGGCGGAAGGCCGATGGCCGGGGGAGTTGGAGGTGGTCACGCCTCAATATATTCAGGCCGTGCCGCGTGATCCGTTTGGGGACGGCGCGATCCACTATCGTTGCCTGGAGGATGGGGTCCAAGTGTGGTCGGCGGGCTCGGAAGCAGTGACCGATCCCGGCCAGATGGGGCTGCCCGACGGACGATGGGTCGCCCCTGCGGTTGGTTGGATTCTCCTGGACCCTCGGCATCGGCAGGGGGCGGAGGTACCTGCTGCCGTGGAATGAGAGGGGATCGCGAAGGGACGATGAGCCACGGGCTTCAGCCCGTGCGGCGCCTCACGGGCGCCGCTCGCTCACGGTAGCGGTTCGGATCGGAGTGCCGCCTGCTGAAGGGCGTAGCTCGGTTCGGGGTACCGCCCGGACTGAAGTCCGGGGCTCTTCGCGGTGATCTCTTGTGGAGCTTCACCAGAACTGCCAGTCGCCGGCGCGGACGACATAGATGTACAGTGCCAGGTTGGTGACGCCGTGGGCGATCATCATGCAGGTCAGGCTCTTCTTCCAGTAGAACAGGCCGTTGTATAACATCCAGCAGGCGATGCTGACGCCCCAGTTGGCAGGGTGCTGGAGGGTGGAGAGGAGGGATGAACCGAGGAAAGCGACGAGCGTGAACTTGCCCCAGGGCACCTGGTCGTAACGGCTCCAGCTTACGAAGGCCCGAAGGATGAAGCCGCGCCAAAACAGCTCCTCGACAATGGGGACGATGGTTACGGCCCTCGTGATCTTCAGGATGACGTGTCCCCAGAAGGCGAGGCCACCGCCGAAATCGGCGTGCGGGTCGGCGATCTCGGCCTGGCCCCAGAGAGGGGCGCCGAGGTCGCGACCGGCGATGAACACGCCGTTGAGCAGGTGTTGGCCGGCAACCCACAGCCAGGCGGCGAGGAAACCAACGACGATGGCGACGACAAGGTGCGGGCGTCCGAGCGGCGGCAGGCGCCGGCGGAGGAGCCAGACGACCCCGAACGCGGCGACGATGTGGACGGCGACGGCCAGGTGGTGCAGGCTCCTGGGGAAGAAGTCGGTCAGGAGCATGAGCACCAGGTAGGCCATGTATGGGCCCATGACGGGGAGGCGCGGCTCGGCGTGGATGAGATCGCGAAGCCATTTGGGGTCGGCGGCAGTGTTGGACGGCGTCGGTGGTTCGGGCATATTGAGTCTTCTCTCTCGTACGCGCGGGATTGTGGCGCAAGGACGGAGCGGGAGCAACGGGAGCCCGCGACGAGTTCCCTGGCCCGGGAGCCGGGGCCGCCGAGGGCGCCGGGAATTAGGCTATCCGGGGCCTTCACGA
>CAYYBO010000252.1:0-428 GCA_964470125.1 uncultured Planctomycetaceae bacterium
GATCGTTAACCTTCAGCGCCTCGATATACAGTATCGGGAGTACGGTGACAGCGAGAATCCGTTCATCCTGCATCGGAAAGAGGACTTCGTCGCGGCGGACTACCCGCTACGAGGGAAGTTCGAGAAGCTCACGGGACAAGAGGAGAAGGCAGGACTGCACGACAACCCGAGCGTCATTGGAACGCGCAACGCATGGAATGCGCTGCTGCAGGAGAAGTCCCTCCGTCTTCGTGGTCACCAGCTCTGTCGGAGTCGCACGCCGAAGATGAGCGAGTTGTCCGTTGACACGAACGATCCTAGCGCCCCCGTCCTTCGTCCTAAAGGGGAGTCGAACCAACCATGCGATTCGTAGCCCAAGAACATCATGCTCGCACACATCACTTCGACTTCCGGCTCGAAAAGGATGGTGTCTACAAGAGTTGGGCTGT
>CAYYBO010000252.1:438-5229 GCA_964470125.1 uncultured Planctomycetaceae bacterium
CGTCCGGGCAGGCATTCGACGGCTCGCGATCCAAGTCGAGAATCACGACCTTGCGTTTGGCAGCTTCGAAGGAACCATCGCAGACGGTGAGTACGGCGCCGGGCAAGTCCGCATTTGGGATCAAGGCGATTACGTTTGCCAAGAATGGAGCGCCGACAAGATCCGCGTCGATCTTGATGGCCAGAAGCTCAAGGGAGAGTACAGCCTTGTCCGTACACGGCACATTGGAGAGCATCACTGGTTGATCCAGAAACTCCGCAGTGTCCGAGAAGCCTCACGTTAACCCCGATCCTGCCCGGTTATCTGTTCGCCGGAGCGAATAGGTGTTGGTTCACCACCGCCCAGCGAAATATGCGGCAAGTTGTGTACTCATCCGAGAGGCTACTCCAGGGCGGTGATAGCTCTTCCTTCGCAGGAATTGGGCTGATCTGGCCGTTGACCACCTCGAAGCTCCACTGCTCGAAGCGATGTGTGCCGTGCGCACCGCGCTGCGGGATAAGGGCGAGATGCAGATTGTGAGGGTAGTTGTTCTTGGGCCTGTCGCGGTATCCGTTCGATGAAACGCCACAGATGTATATTGCCCTGTAACCGCCAAGGGGAACCTCATCGAGGGTCAGCACGGACTGGTTTCTCAACGATGGGTTGTTACGTTTGCTCAGCGTTTTACTGTACACGCCGTGAAGGCAGTTCGTGCAGTGTTTCTCCAAGTTGACGTCACGAACGTACTTCATCCACAGGTACACGAACTTGGAGGGGTCCAGGTTGTGTGTGACGGTAATCGGCGACTCTGCCATGGTGTCGGACACTCCTTCCTCTGGCTCCACCTCCGCGAGCTGCAATCTTGCTGAACCCACACGGTGCCAGCCTGTTCATGCAACGGCAGCCCCGCTTGCCGTCGCTCTTCGGATGAGATCGGTAATACCCTTGAGGTTCGGGTCACCCGCAAGATAACCAATGCCCCGGTGCAGATGAAGGCGAAACTGTGTAGCGAGCGTCTCACCCGACACATCCATGCCGTCTTTGCGGCAGCGCTGCCTTAGCAGGGCCATGTAGACGGTCTCGTTCTCTCCGCCGAAGGTGCGCCAGCTCATCTCAACGGGGCTGTCCGCCGGAACCTTCTCGTGTCGAGGCGGTGACGGTTCGGCCACCGACAGGCAGAAGGCCCATCGGCACAGCACGTTCCAATTAGTGATGCCGGTCCTTCGTCTCAGGGTGATGAGCTGATCCCGCCCCTGTTTTGAGATACGGATCGTTTCAAGGCTCATATGGTGTTCCTACCAGAAATACCCGCGCTCAATCGCCGTTGACGAACTTGAATCGTCGAAACTCAGACGATAGCTGTGGCCGACCCACGGGCGAAGACGGTCGTAGTATTCCTCGTCTATCTCCTTATCCGTCGAAAGCAGGACCACTTGGTGGCTGGCGTACGGGAAATAGCGCTCGACTAGGTGGGTTCGGTGACTGGCGTCCAGGCGGCCCAACGGGGTGTCGATTACGGTCGGCAACGGACGCCCGGCCGCTTTGGCGAGTCCCCACAGTATCGCCACGGCCAACAGCTGACGCTCCCCGGCAGACAGTCGCTCTTCGGGTAAGGTCTGACCGTCATTTCCAAAGAGCGTCAGGGCGCAGTCCTCCGGCGCGATCTGAATCGCTGATACCAGGGTCTTCTTGCGGAGCAGCTGGCGATAACCGGCCAGTATGAGCTCCTGCAGCTGTTTCACCTGCTGGGCAACGAGAGCCGTCCTGAAACGATCGAGCGTCCCGCGAACACGTCCGGAGTGCTTCAGAAACCGGGAAACGTCCTGCGACTCGAAATCGGCGGCCCTTTTCAGCCGCAGGAGCTTATCCAGCTCGCCGGACCGAACATTCTTCTCGTGCTCGTACTGTTTCCTGCGCTCGTCAAAGCTTGCGAGCTTCGCGTCGAGCGCGGCGAGGTCTCGCTGCAGGGCGTCACGATCTTTCAAGAGCCCTGATACAGCTTCGCGATCAGGGATGGCCGCGAGCTTGCGATCGAGAAGGTGCAATCGGGTTTGGAGCTTCTCGGCTTGGCTCAGCAGCCCACGAGCGTGCTCGGCTTCTTCATGCACTCGATGCGCGAGGAGGGAGCGCAGCTGGCTTCGACAGTGGGCGTCCGTATCGAGATACCGCTCAGCTTTGCAGAAGGCTGCCACCTTGGCCATGACTGCCTTAGTCCCCCCGGCCGCCTGGAGCACTTCGAGCAAGCGGCGATCATGCTCCTCCAAAGAGGAAACGAGGACATCTGCCCGGGCGGCCTGGTCCTCCCGGTCAGCCTGCTCGCTCGCATCACCAAGCAATGGCCGCACAAGCACCAGGGGCAGCGAGCCAGCAGCAACGCCGATTAGTTGAGCTTCAAGCGCACGGAGTTGTCCCTGCAAATCAGCCTGCTCGCGTTCGAACTCATGCCGGCGTTCGATAAGCGAACCGCCCTGTTCCGTTAGCCGGTCCTGCACTTCGCGCAGCTTCTTCGCTGTCCGTTGCTGGTCGTTATTCGTAGATGCTCGCTGTTGCGAAAGCTCTTCGATCTGGTTCTTCAGCCGCGCTATCTGCTCTTCGAGCTGGCCTATTGTCGCAGACTCGTCTTCGGTCTTCGTTTCGCGGCTCTTTCTGCGGTCGAGCACTGCAAGGTCCTGCTTCAACTGGTCAACCAGATCGACACCGAGCAGCGAATGAATCGCCGTGGCGAGCACGGTCCGAGATCTCTCAGGATCTGCCAGGGCCTCGACCCGATCCCCGTCGAAAAGGAAGAGATGGGCTAGCCGGCCGGGGATAAAGCGTTCAACCTGTTCGAGCCAGGCATCGGACAAAGCAGCATCGTACTGTCCGTCCGCGAAAACTTCGAGGTGTTCATGAACCCGTCCGTTGGGTACGGTCCATGACCGCCGAAGTCGATAACTCCGCTCCGCGCCGTCCTCGTTGGAGCGAAACGCCAGTTCGACGGACGCCCCTTCGCTCGCACTGGTTCTCCTGTGGATGCAACGACGAAGATACTCGTCGTAGGCGATACCACTCTGGTTGGCCGAAGGCGCGTGCCGGCCGTAAAGTGCCAGCTGGAGCCCTTCCAGAAGCGTGGTCTTGCCGCCGCCGTTAAGCCCTCCAACCAGAACGATCGGCTTGTTCTTTGAGGGCGGCGTGAGGGTGGCTTCTTGCCGCCCGCGAAAGACGCCGAAGTTGTGTAGAGCCATCGTGTCGATGATCATGACTACTGCCCAACGGCCTTGCGTGCGGATGCCGGCACGAGATCGGGCCGATCCAACTCGTCGAATAGCGTCGTCGGCATAACGCTTCGCTGCGCCGGGAGCACGACTGGCTCAGCAACTGGCCCGTCCTCCGTCGGCACGCTCATGGCTTCCTCCTTGACGGGGTTATCGACAGCGTGCCGTTGACGAGCCCTGGTCAGAGCATCTTCCTCATTATCGTAGAAACACTTCCCTATGGCCGCCTCCAGCGCAGGGAAGAGGCCACGCCGGGACGCCATCGTTCGGTAGCGACGTTCCAGGTCAAGAAGCGTACGGACTAGTTCGAAATGGAGTTCGTCACCCTCGCAGGTGTCCCGTAATAGGGAGAGGGCCTCCTGGTCGTAGACAAGGCCATCATCGAGCGCCGGGCCGGGATACGGCTCGCCCATCTCCTCCGTGTAGATGCGCGGCAGCAGGTCCTCGATCTCATGCTTGTCAACTACCCAGATTCTGCGAATCTCATGGAGCTCAGCGGGCGTGATCAGCTCGATGTCGCGGACATACTTCGGACCGTTATCACGAATATACCGCTGGACCTGCAGGAGTTTCCGTAGCCAGTACGCACGAGCATCTTGTTTGTAGGGTCCGTGAACAAGCTGAGAATCGCCCTCGAAGTTGGTGTAGTAAGTCAGCTCGCCGGTGATGCGACGAAAATCCCGCCTGTCGCGTTCCCGCTGTCGCGCGTCGTCCGACCTGAAATCGAGTTCGTTACGAAGCTCAAGGAGGGGCAGCATCCACTCCTTCTCTTCGTCATTCTGGACCATGGCGGCCATCGACTTGTCCTCATCGACGAGAGTGCACACCCAACAGCCGAACCGGCTGCTGCCGCAGCTTGGCGTCGTCGAATCGACGACGAGCGGGCATTCACCATCTGGGCTTGCACCGCGGTACATGGTCAACAAGTCCTTGTTGTCATAGCCCCATGGGTTGGGTGACTGCATCAGAAAGGTCCAGACGTCATCGTTGGTCCAATCTTCAATCGGTGTGTAGATGAGGCAGTTCCGGAGGTTGGCGTTCGGCGAAAGACGGTCGCGCACCGCCCGTTTCTCATGTTGGGCCATGTTCCGCGCCCGTGCCTGACTCTCGGCCTTTCTGGTTCCCAGAACAAGGATGGCCTCGCCGTTGTCGCGTACCACACTGAGGATGAACGTGTTCGACGGTTTGATCTTAAGGCGATGTGTGCACCAACGGAATTTGTTCCGGGGCGCCGGGTAGCCACGGCCCGCCAAATTGACCCAAAAGGTGTCGTTGATATCTGGTGTAAGACGGTGCGGCTTGATCGGCATCCCTGCCTTCGTGGCCGCCCTCTGCATAGTGTCCAACGACTTGTTCACCCAGGCCGCGACGATGGGATTCTCGACGAGCGTATCTGTGCTGATGACGTGTATCGGCTTGGTTCGCAGCTTCGCCTCAAGGCCGGCGATGGCTCCCCAAATCAACTGCAGCACCGCCGTGGAGTCCTTGCCGCCGCTGTAGCCAATGACCCAGGGGACTTGATCCTCCAGGTATAGCTAACGGATCTCCTGATGGCACG
>CAYYBO010000252.1:5239-6555 GCA_964470125.1 uncultured Planctomycetaceae bacterium
ACCAACGGTGGCGGAGAAACCCAGCGCGTCAAATACGCTATCGCGTTTTCGCACGTCTTGTGCTGGCATTGCGGCTCCTCTGGAGCATATCTTCCACCCGCTGTTCCTCAGGGCCAAGCGTGATCTTGAAATGCTGCTTGATCGCGTTGGTGGTTAGTGTAACGTTCTGGGCGGCCTTCGAGACCCGGCCGCCAATCATGGCCCGCCCCTCCCACATGGCACTATTGGATCTCGACCAATCGATCTTGCGCAGTGCCTTGAGGCGGTTCTTCCAGTTGTTGCCATCCTCGCGGAGGAGCACATTTCCGACCGCCCCAAGGGCCTGCAGCACGATGCCGTGCGAGTGGATGAAGTCCTGTCGCACCTCGCTCGCCGGCATCTTGCCCTCGCGTACGGCCTGCCACTCCGGCATCTGTTTAGCGACCTCCTCCCAGTAGGCTGTCGCCACCTTCGCGTCTTCCTCAACGCCGCGGCTGTCAATCTGGTCGAGTAGAGCGATCGTCGCATGGTAGATCGCGCTTAACGTAAAAAGCTTCCGGGAGCGGAGCGACAGCGTGCTTCGTTCCATTTCCACGATGTCCCGAAAGCACGGTGACCGCAAAACCACCAGCCTGGCCAGGTGCGCCCGCTCATCGCGATGGTCGTAGAGCACGCCGAGGGACTTGCTCGGGCGGATGGCGTAGCGGTTCAGGTCAGCAAACATCTGCTGGCTGCGCTCTAGCCCGACGTCCAGAAAGAAGACCATGGCGATCGTTTCGTCGGCAAGCTCCGGCTGCTCACGAAGGGCCATCTCGATGGCGGCCCGGCGGTGCTGGCCGTCGTTGATGATGAAGCGCGCGTCCATCGGCACGTGCAAGAGCCCAACACGGCTGCTGTTTGGGTCATCGCCGAGAGGCTCGAACCGCACATCCGCATCAATAGACGCCGTGAGAGCAGAAAAAACGTAGTTGTCTCGGTTGACCATCATGTAGCGCGCGATGTCCGGCACTCTCGCCTTGTTCAGGGTGCGCTGCGCTCGCAGTTCGGGGACAAGTTCCTCCTCGTCGAACAGGAAGATCTTGGGGATCAACCGCAGCGGACACATGGAGACGTAAAACTCCCGGCGGGATTGAACGCCCCGAATCGCGGGGAAGACGTAACCGAACGTCGTATCCTTGCGTGCCATAAGTGCCTCTTGCCGCCCGCGTTAGCCGCGGTATGATACGAGGATATAACCGGATCGCGTTTGTTTGTCAACGGTCAAACAAACATTTGTGAGCGTCTCGCGGACACAAGCATAAATGGCTGATAAACAGGAACTTACAGGCCCCATCTAC
>CAYYBO010000253.1:0-6525 GCA_964470125.1 uncultured Planctomycetaceae bacterium
GATCTTAAGCGCGACGGCAAGGGCTGGGTTATCGTTGAAGGACAACCGTCCGACTGGCTGGTTCTCTACCCGGATCGATACTTCGAGCAATTGGATACCCTGGCGGTGTCGGCGCTCATCCCCGATCAGGATTTGTTGCGATTCGACCAGACCTTCTTCCCGGCTGCGGAGTCGCAGGCGCCGGACGGGCAAGGGCGAGTGGTCATCCCCGAGCGGATGATCCGCCGAGCCGGTTTGGGGCGCGAGGTGGTGATCTGCGGCGTCCGCGACCACCTCGAGGTGAGGCGGTCGGACGGCTTTGAGGAGGAGTTGGACGTGGGTTGGGAGACAGTGCAAGATCTTCAGCTCAAGGCGAGAGAGGCGTATCAAAGAACTGGGCGGCAGCCCGGCCACGAGGCCGGATAGACCTGGCTAGAGGACGACGTGTGTGCGTCCTAGTAAGGTGTTAAGGTTCGAGTCAAGGTGGCGCGGAGGGGGCCCTTTAGGGGTCTCCTTCCGCACCGCTTTGAGACGGCGGAGGAATGGCAGGAGTGTGTCAGGCAGACCGCGGCTGCGATTCGCGAGGCGTGGTGGGAATATAGCCGCCGCCGGCGAAGTTAGCACTCGAAAGACCGCTCGCACCAATGCGCGTGAAGTGAGCAGCATGTGCACCGTGCCGTCGGAGAGGCGGGAAGGCCTGATATCAGGGCCGATCAGTTGGGCGGCGAGCGCGGCATGTGAGCTTTTGGACGACTGCAACGCGTTGAGAGATGGCCCGTTCGTTAGGGACGACGAGCGGGCCATCATGCGTTGAGATCAGGGCGCGGTCCGCCGAAGCGTTGAAATCGAGCATCGCCGCCTTGGCCGAATTCCCGAAGGCGTCTGACGCCCACCCTTGTTAATGCGTCAAGAGAGCAAACGCGGGGTTACGGCGGACGCGAGGCTCAAGACAAGGAAGAACCCGCTCATATCCGTGATCGTGGTGAGGATCGGGCCCGAGGCCAGGGCCGGATCCATTCTTAGGCGTTTCAGTACCAGCGGAATCAGCCCGCCGATCGCCCCGGCGACGATGGTGTTGAGGGCCAGGGCCACGCCGACGACCAGTGCAAGATAAAGGCTGCCCTTCCAAAGCCAGGCCGCGCCGGCGATCAGAATACCCAGGCCAAGACCGTTGAGGGCGCCAAGAGCGCTCTCGTGGGCGACGACGCGCAGTATCTCCTGCGGCTTGAGCAGACCGAGGGTCAGCTCCCGGATGCTGACCGCCGCCGCCTGATAGCCGGAATTCCCGCCCATGTCCGACACGATCGGCAGGAAGACAGCCAAGGCGATGGCGGCCGCCAGGGTGTCCTGGTAGACGGCGATGACGCTGACCGCGAGGAAGTTCAAGCCGATATTCAGGCTCAACCACGAGAACCGGCGGCCGAAGCGCAAGGTAAGCGGCATCGTGCGAAGCTCGTCTCCACCGATGATGCCGAAGGATTTGAGATAGTCGCTTTCGCCGCGCTCGCCTAGGGCTTCCTCGACCGCCGCGGCCTGGACGACGCCGAGCAGGCGATGGGCCGAATCAAGTACCGGAACGGCCAAGAAGCGATGTTCGGCGAAGCTGTCTCGGATCTGCTCCAGCGAAGCGTCGTCGCGGACGACCGCGGCCGCCTTGGCCATCACGGATGTCACCGGGGCGTGCTCGCCGGCCAGCAGCAGATCGCGCAGACTCAAGACGCCCAGCAGCTCGCCGCCGGCCCCCGTCACGTACGCGTATTGGACGTTGTAGTCGCGGTACTTCTGCACATTGGCCCGGATGTCATAAACAACCTGACCGGCGGTGAATCGCTCCGGATAACTCAGATACTCTGTGATCATCAAACCACCGGCCACGTCGTCGGCGTACTTAACCAGGGTTCGAGCTTCCTGGGCGTCGGCCGGAGTCATCTCATCCAGGATGGCCTCGGCTTCCGGCTTATTGACGTCGCGCAGGATGTCGGCTTGCTCGTCGCTGGGCAGCTTTTCCACGATGGCTGCCGCTTCGTCCGGCCGGATGATTTCCAGCAGGTCTGCCGCCTGTGGCTCGGGCACTTGTTCGAGGATGCGCGCGGCCAGGTCGGGCGACAACGCTCGCAGGACGCCGCGTTGCTCGTCTACTGACAGCCTCAATAGAACGCGCACCGCCTCGCTGGGCGGCTTCTCCTCGAAGAAGGCTTCAATGGAACCCGGCGAGCCCGACTGAAGAAGGGTCTCCAGGTGAGTCTGAGGATCATCAATGTCGATCGTGCCCATTGCTTTGCGTCTCCGTGTCGCGCCGTTTCTGCAAGCGGAGAATCAGCTTGCCGCAGGTGAAAGGGAAAGGCAAGGGTGTGGTCTCCGCGGGCAGTGGCGCGGGTGTCGATGCAGAATCGCGTGTCTGCATGGGAGGGCGAGGCGGCTCTGGCGCCGCCTCTTGTTCACGAACTTCCCTCGCCGTCTACTTGGCCAACGACAAGGCTGCATTGATCAGGCCGAGATGTGAGTATGCCTGCGGGCAGTTGCCCAGAGCTCGGCGTTCGTCCGGGTCGAATTCCTCCGACAGGAGCCCCGTGGGGCCGGCCAGGGCGACAAGTTGTTCGAACAACAGGTGAGCGGCCTCGCGCCGACCGATCAGAGCGAGCGACTCGATCAACCATGCGGTGCAAAGCAGGAAGCCGCCTTCCATGCCGGGGAGGCCGTCGTCGTACCGGTACCGGTAAACTGTCGGCCCTTCGCGCAGATACCGCTCGACGTATTCAACCGTCCGCAGGAAGCGGACGTCCTCTGGCGGCAGCATGGCGCTAAGCCCAACGGCCAGCGCTGCGGCGTCGGCTTCGTGGTCGTTGTAGGTGGCGCAGAAAGCATTGCACCCGGCCTTCCAGCCGTTCTCGACGACGTCGGCGCGAATCTGCCGGGCCAATGCCGGCCAATTGGGCCGTCTTTGGCCCATGTATTGCGAGACCCTGATTGCCCGGTCAATCGTCTGCCAGCACATCACCTTCGAGTGGACATGGTGTTGGCGAGACCGGCGGACCTCCCAAATGCCGTGGTCCGGCTCCTGCCATCGCCGTTCGATGGCCTCCACCATACTGTCGATCAGCCGCCAGTGTTCGGAAGAAAGGGGTGCTCCCCGTTCCGCCAAGGTGGCGACTAAGTCGGCGATTGGGCCGAACACGTCCAGTTGCACTTGCTGCGCCGCCCCATTGCCCACGCGCACCGGCCGGCTGCCGCGGTAGCCGGCCAGCTCCGCGATTTCGCCCTCCGACCCCAAGTGTCCGCCGGTCACGGTATAAACCGGGCAGAACAACGCGCCCGGCTCGCTTTGGTCCAGGATACCCAGGACCCAGTCCAGCAACTTTAAAGCGGGTCCTGTTGCGCCGAGACGAACCAGGGAAATGGCGGACATGGCCGCGTCGCGCGGCCAACAGAAACGATAGTCCCAGTTCCGCACGCCGCCGGCGTGCTCAGGCAGACTGGTGGTGGCTGCAGCGGCAATGGCTCCCGTTGGTCCGTAGCACAACGCCTTGAGAATCAGGGCGCTGCGTCGCACGAGTGCTGGAGCAAGGTGTGGGATGTTGAGAGTAGCAGCCCAACTGGCCCAGAAGCGATGCGTCTGCCCTCTTCGCGCGTGCTCCGGCACGGGATTCGGGGCGGTGTTGGCCGTACCGTATCGCAGCTCCAAGACCACTGGCTCGTCGCCAAGGTTGAGTTCCGCGACGGCGGTCTGATGCCGTCCTTCGGTGACAATCTGCCAGGAGACATCCGGCGCCCGCAGTACGAGAGGGTCGATCGAACCTTCGACCTCCACGCCGTGCGGACACGCCTGCAAACGGGTCTCCACGCGGCCGAAGTCGAGGCGCGGCGCGAAGGTGATTCGTAGACGCCCTCGGCCCTGCACGACTCGAATCAAGTCAGTGCGGCCGGCTCGCTGGAACGCCCGCCCGCCTCCGCAGTCCAGATAGTCAACCACCCGAACGCCCGGCCATTGCGTTTCGAGGATGAAGGTATCCCCAAGATAGCTCTGCCGCAGCGGTTCAACCTCGGTGGCCGGACGAACCTCGAAGAAACCGGCCGTCGGCCCTCCCAGCAGCTCGGCGAAGACGGCGGGGGAGTCGATCCGCGGCAGGCATAGCCAGGTGACCCTCCCTGCCGGTGTGACCAAGGCGATGGTACGCTGATCGGAGAGCATGGCATGTTGCTCGATGGGCACTGCGTGCGAGCCGGCCAGCCATTCAGTCCGGCGTTCGGCGACTCGAGCCAGAATCCTGGAGACGTCAATCGTACTGGCGATGTTGTGTTTGGCCTGGCTGTCGCCTTCCCCGACCTTTACGCCCACGTCGGGGCCTTGCAGGGAAGCGAAGGCGTCTTCATCGGTTACGTCATCGCCGACAAAGAGTACCGCCGAGGCGCCGACCCGCTGCCGTATTCGCCGCAAGGCCACGCCCTTGTCCGTCTCGATGACGCTGAGTTCAATGACCTTCTTGCCTCGGCGGATGTGCGTGCCGGGCCATTGCCCCGGTCCGTTGACCACGGCCTCGACGGCTGCCTGCGCCGCGATTTCCTCGGCATTGCGGTAATGAAAGGCCAGCGAGGCCGGTTTGTCTTCCACGAGGGAGCCTGGGGTTCGGGCGGCGATGGCGTGCAGTTCCGCTCGGAGTCGGTCGAGGAGGGCCTCGGCCTCAGCGGACAAAGGGACGGCAAAGCCCGCCTCGAACTCGCTCCCGTGGCTTCCAACCAGGTGAATGTCGTCGGCCTCGGCGGTTCGTGACGCAAGATCCGACAAGGCGCGGCCCGAGATGATGGCCACGTGCGTCTGCGGCATCTGTGAAAGGGCCTTGAGGGCCACCAGCGATTCTCGGTCGGCTTCAGCCGCTCCTGGATTGGGGACCAAGGGCGCGATCGTCCCGTCGAAATCACTGGCGACCAGCAACACCGGCGAGCGGGCGAGGGCATCCAGTCTGGCGCTCAGGTCGTCGCTGTCCATCTCGTTCCTGTCTGGCCGGGCGGGGCTGGCCGGTGTGGGCGCTTCCGTTGCCACTGAGCAAGTGTCTTCTTTCTTCCTTTGGGCTTCGCTGAGATTCCAGGATGGCCCACTCCGTCCGATCCGCAAGCCGCCAGAGGTCTGATGTACTTATCGGCTGAATCCGGCGACCGTCTGGGTTGCGCTTCCGTCGCCGCCGTGAGACGCCGCGTGATCCGCTGGAGTCGGCGTGTCGGCGGCGTCATTCGGGTTTGCGAGAGTCTGACACCGGGGGCAGGCCGGAATCCGGACCCAGCCCGCCGGCGTGTCTGTGGTAGACCGTCCTGTGGGGGAACGGTATCTCGATGCCGAGTTCATCGAATCTCCTCTTGATCCGCCTCAACAGTTCCCGCCTCACAATCCACTGTTTCAGCGGGCGGGTCTTGAGGAAGAATCTGATGACCACGGCGGAGTCGCTGAAGTTGTCGACCCCCAGCATTTCCGGGCCTTCAAGGATCAAATCTTGGAACTTTGGGTCCTTCCGCAGGTCGCTGGCCACCTCGACCAGGACTTCCATGACGCGGTCCGCGTCTTCCTTGTAGGCCACGGGGATGTCCAACAGGGCTCTGGACCATTCCTGCGTCATGTTGCTCACCCGGGTGATCTCCCCGTTGGGGATGAAGTGCACTGTTCCATCCAGGGCCCGCAACACAGTGACTCGCAAGGTGATCCGCTCAACCTGGCCGGCGACGTCGCCGATCCTCACCACATCGTTGACCACGTATTGGTTTTCTACCAAGACGACGAAGCCGTAGAAGTAATCGCGAATCAGGTTCTGTGCTCCGAACGCGGCCGCCAGACCGACGACCGCGGCGCCCCCCATGAGGGGGACGATGTTGACGCCCAATTCCGTGAGCACCATCAGGCCGCCGCCGGCGATCACCGCCAACGTGGCCGTGCTGTGGAACACGCCGACGAGCGTCTTCGCCCGGTTCTGGCGGTCCTCAGGCCGGCCGCGAACCGAACGACCCACCAGCAAACGGATGAGGTGTGCCTCGGCTCGCCTGACCAGCCACAACACCGCGAACATTCCCAGCAGAATGCCCAGAACGCGCGGACCTCGTTCGACGACCCAGCGCAGCATGTTCTGCGGTGCAAGCGGACTCTCCAGCCGCTGCACCTTCTTGCGAGCCTGCTCCGCCTCTCGACTCTTCTGTTCAGCCTCTCGCAGCGTCGCGATTTCTTCCGCCTGAAGACGGCGCAGCTCGTCCTCCAAGCCATCAAGGCGGCTGACCCTCTCCTCCACCTCCGTTTGCGCCTGCCGATGCCGATCGCGGGCCTCAGTCACCCGAGTCCACAGATCGTGAATGTCGGCCTGGGGGGCGCCCTCGTTCCATCGCCGTTGTGCCTGATCACTGAGTGTTCGGTCGGTGTCCAGAGCGTTCCTGGCCTTCTTGCGGGCGGTCTGAAGGAGCCTTCGCTCCAACTCAATACTCTTCGCCTACGCTTCGACTCGCTCGGAAACGGACTGTACCTGCCTCTCGTCGTCCGCGGCCTGTGCGGCCTTGACCTGAGCTTCCTCTTGT
>CAYYBO010000254.1:0-6504 GCA_964470125.1 uncultured Planctomycetaceae bacterium
TTGGAACTCCTCCTCGGTTATACGCCCCTGGGCTTTCATGTCGCGCAAATGTTGCAGTGACCAACCCGTGTCACCGCTCGGCTCCGGCCCCGAGAACACCCACCTCCGGGCCAGCCAAACCACCGCTCCGAGGACCACGATGGCGGCGATCAACACCGCCCCCCAGCGTATGGCCTCAATCGCGATGGACTCCGGCGAGGACAAGGCCGCCTTCCATTATGCGGCCCGAAGGCCGCCCGGCTGATCGCCGCGGCTCCGCCGGCGGCGCCTGAAGCCCAGCCAGGTGCTCGTCGCCGCCGCCGCAACCAGCGTCTCAATCCCCCTCAAGCCGCAGACGGAGAACGGGCTCAACATCGCCCCCGGATTTCCGCCGGCGACGTCGACGTAGGCTTGGCCGGTGGTGTCCACTTGTTTCGAAACCGCCGCAGCGACCCGCTTGCCCAGGTCTGACTGCTTGACGCGCTGGAGGACCGATGCCAGGCCGTCCATCGGCGCCCCGAAAACGGCGGCGGCGCCCGTGCCGCCGGGAATGGTCTGCACGTGGGCCTCGACGGACAGTTCCAGCTCGAAAGCCTCTCCGACCACTGCTTCGTACTCGTAGGGAATATTGACGCCCGTGAACGGCACGGCCTTGACCACCGGAAGCTCGGGGATGATCTCCGGCGCGTCGAGCAGCGGAAGGAACGCACCGCTCAAGGCTCCGGGAGCCCGGATGACTTCGACCGCCCCGTTCGGACCGCCGACCAGTCCGACCGCCCCGCTGACCAACTCCACGGCGTCGCGGCCGGGCGATCGTTGAATGACGCTGAAGCGGAACCTCGCCTCGACCTGCGACAAATCCACATCCGCCCTCGACGACAGAATCAAGAGCACGCCCGACAACAACACCCGGCTGCGGACCCGCCCGCGATTCCCCCAGCGGGTGTCGCCGCCGACCTCGCCGGCCCGCAGCACGACGGTCCGCGTCTCACTGACCATGCCCTGCACAAACCAGCTCGTCACGTCGTCGTCGGAAAACGACCCCATGTCCAAACCGGCGTCGTTCGGCGCCCCCGTGCCGGTGTAGTTGGGGCGATGCAGGATGGTGACCACCTGGCCGCCGGCGGTTACGTCACCCTCGCTGTCCAGGCGATCCAACTGGGCGCGGGCAACGGCGGGCGGAACTGAAATCGTCTGAGGCACCGACTCGCGGTGGTAATCGCGCTCGACCTCGACGGTGCCGCTGTATTCAATGACCGTGGCGGTCGCTGAGCCGGTCACGCTGATGACTTCGGCCGACAGAGAGGCCGGGGCCAGCAGGGCGCTCAGCCCTGTTAAGAAAATAACGATAACCAGCGTTGCAGCCTTCATGTGAAGCACCCTGATCAGCGGCGCGAGGATCGTCTTCGAGGCGGTTCGGATCGCGGCGCGCGGTCAGCGGGCCGGGCTCCATCCGTTGCCGCGCCGGTCCCCGTGGCCGGCGCTGCCGCTGCACGCGCATGAATCACAAAGATCCGTAACAGTCTATCCTAACTCTTTAATCGGCCATTTCAAACCGGCACCCCTCTTCAGCCGGCGGCGGCTCACCGACCGCGCTTGCGTGCCGGGCCTTGCCGGGCGAATCCTGCACCAGGCGCAGTCTCTACCGCTGAGCCTCTGTTTGCCGGATTCGGCGCTTATCGGTCATGTGATTATACGCCGCCCGAGGCCCGGCAGGCGACTTGGCGGCGAGGAAATCGGGCCGAACCGCGTCGCCAGGCAGGCGCCGCCAACGCGAGTGATGCCGCTTGTCGCGAAGGACGATACACTTTCAGCACGCCGCCGGGGCATCCGTGGGGGGCCGGCGGAATCCGCTGAGACGCCCGGTTGGCCGCGTGCGACAGCGGCGGCCGACCTCCTGGTCGGCCGGCAACGCCGGGTATCCGGCGGGAATCCCACGGTGAAGGAGAGCAGAAATGCCGCGACGCAATCGCCTTATGCTCTGCGTGCTGGCCCTCAGTCTGCCGATGACGAGTATCTCCTGCGACAGCTTCGGCGGGCTGTTGGGGCTTCTCGGTCGAAACGTCCGCGTCATCATCGACAACCAGACCGCGTACAAGGCCGTGCCCGACATTCGCACCAGCAGCAGCCGTAACTTGATCGAAGACATCTTCACGCGCGGCCAGGAGGTGCGGGACTTTGGAGATCAGGGAACCGTGCCGCCCAGGCAGGTGGTGACCTTCTATCTGCCCTGCGAGGAGCTCGAGCACATCGCCATCGACGACGTGGAATTCCGCGACGGCGGCGACCACCGCGTGGGAGCAAAGGACGCCAATGCGAGCCTGCGCCGCGACTCGGACTTCGATTGCGGAGACACCATCCGCATCACGCTGAGCGGAGGCCCCTTCAGCTTCAAAGTGGATGTGGACGTGGAGCAGAACCTGCTCAGCCAGGGCGATTCCGGCAACCGCCGCTCAGACCGCGAAGGCGAGGACATGGCCGACCTGCTCGATCGCCTGTTTGGGCACTGAGACGCTGCGGGACACTCGCCAGGCGAACCGCCTTCACCGCTTGCCCGGGATTCAACCGCGAAGCGAGTCAAGATCGCAGCGGGGCCTACGTCGGCCTGCGGTACGGCAGCTTCTTGATGAACTCGGACCATTTCTTGGCGAAGACGCCGTCCAGTTTGCCGAAGCACTCCTCGAAGTCCGCGATCTGCTGTTCCGGCGAGACCTTTCGACCTATCTCGCGGGCCTTCAACAGCTTCACGTATTTGGGCAGGCTCTTGCTCCTCTTCTTGATGAGGTAATTGGCCAAACCCCAGGAGACGGCGTAGTCTTCGGTCGACAGCATCGCGCCGCTGCCGGGGTTGGCCACGAGCCCTCTCAGATCGGGGACCCCCTCCTTGAGCCTCTCCCGAAGCGTGTGCAGGCGACGCTGGTTGATCACGTTGAAGCCCGCCCCCATCTTGCCCGGCGGCGGCTCAAACTGCGTGGCCAGCCCCTCGACGAACCATTGCGGGTTGTCCACCCCGGGAACGTGCACGCGGAAGTTGAACAGAAGCTGGTGGGCCAATTCATGCTGGACGACCGAGCGATTCTGGTCCTGTTGATAGGCTTCGATCTTATTGAGGTACCACTGGGCCTCGCGGACCTTGGCCCTGCGCTCCGCGGGGTCCTTGCTCTTTCTCGCCTCCTCCTGCAACCGTCTCGCGTGGGCCTCGTGCTCCTTGATGAACTTGGCCTGTGACATGTCATAGAAGATGGAGAAATCAAAGGGATCGTGCCAGTAAAGGCCCGCCGCATCCGCCGGCACGTTGCGGCCCACCATCTCCTTGCATTTGCTGTCGTATACCTCGAAATCGCGGCAAAACACGACGGGCATCTTCTCGGTTGGATACACGATGTCGATCTCCAACTGAGTGGCAAACCGGTGAACTGAATCGTAAGTCCGCTCCAGGCGGGAGATGAAATCCTTGACCACGCTCTCCTCGGCATCATAGATGACAAAGAAATGATCCGTCCGTCGAACCTTGAATTGTTCTCCCAACAGGTTCTGAAAATCGTCCTCCCGCGGGCCTTTCGGAAATGCCTTGACGCCGTCCTTCTTGTCCCGCCCGCTTTTCTTCTTCCCCGGCTTGGAGGCGCCCTCGCCGGTCGACTTGCCCGTCTTGCCGGTCCGACCGGTCTTCTTCGCGCCTCGGCCGCCCTTGGCCGCGTCGTCGGCTTGCTGCCTCGCGCCGGCCTCCAGGACCGCCGGCTGGACGGCGAACATCGAGATGCCGAACCCCAGCAACGAAATCAGCGTCCATGATCGAAGTTGCCTTGACATTTGCACGACTCCCGTCGGGCGCCTGCGGAGAGACTCACCCGCGCCGCCAACCCCGATCGCCGGCAAGGAGCGCTCGCCGGCGCCGCCCGTGCCGCCGGCACGGCGAGCTTGCACCCTCGCGAATCCCCGTCACACCGCGCGTCTCGCCCGCAAAATCCGCCGCCTCTTCGGCCTTGTCGCTATCGAGCGTACTCGACCGCCCGCACCTCGCGGAGTACCGTCACCTTCACTTCACCGGGATAAGTCATCTCCGCCTCGATCTTGTTGGCGACCTCGCGGGCGATTCGCATCGCGCTGGCGTCGTCAACCTTCCCGGCGTCGACGATCACCCGGACTTCTCGGCCCGCCTGGATGGCGTACGCCTGTTGAACGCCCTTGAAGGCCGTGGCGATGCCTTCCAGTTGTTCGAGGCGCTTGATGTAGTGCTCGAGGCTTTCCCGCCGGCTGCCGGGCCGAGCGGCGCTGACCGCGTCCGCCGCCGCCACCAGCGGCGTGTACGGGCTGGTCGCCGGAACGTCGCCATGATGCCCGGCGATCGCGTTCAACACCTCCGGCCGCTCGTTGGTCTTGCGGGCGATCTCTTCGCCGATCGCCGGGTGGCCGCCTTCCACCTCGTGGTCCACGGCCTTGCCGATGTCATGAAGCAGCCCGCAACGGCGGGCCAGCGTGCCGTTCAAGCCCAGCTCATCAGCCATCACTTGACAGAGGTAGGCTACCTCGATGGAGTGTCGCAGCACGTTCTGTCCGTAACTCGTTCGGAAGTGCAGGCGGCCTAGAAGATCGACAAGCTTGCGGTCCAGGCCCTGGACGTTGGCTTCCATCGCCGCTTTCTTGCCCTGCTCGATGATCTGCTTCTCCACGCCCGTTCGGATTTCCTCCACCACCTCCTCGATGCGGGTGGGGTGGATCCGCCCGTCACGAAGCAGTTTGTTCATGGCCTGCTTGGCGACCTCCTTGCGAACCGGATCAAAACAGGTCACCTCGATCACGCCGGGCGTGTCGTCCACGATGATGTCCACGCCCGTGGCCTTCTCGAAAGCCCGAATGTTGCGCCCCTCGCGGCCGATGATGCGGCCCTTCATCTCGTCGGACATGATGTCGATCGTGCTCACCGTGGCCTCGGCGGTATGCGGGGCGGCAAATCGCTGAATCGCCGTGATGACCACCTCGCGCGAACGCTGCTCGGCCTCTTCCTGGGCCTCGTTCACCCGGTTGGCGATCATCTCGGCGGTCTCCTGTTCCAACTCCTGCTCCAAGGAGGTGAAGAGCTGCTTCTTGGCCTCGTCGGCCGAGAGCTGGGCCACCTTCAGCAGCTCGTTTCGATGCTTCAGCTTCAGATCCTCGATCTCCTTGGCCTTCTTCTCCGTATTGGCCGCCCGCTCGGCAATCTGGGCTTCCGCCTTCTCGATGTTCTTCTCCTTGATCGCCAGGACGTCGAGCTTCCGCTCGAGCTGGTCCTCTCGCTTGTCCAACCTCTTCTCGGCCTCGCGAATTTCGTTCCGCGTCACGGCCGTAATCCGATCGAATTCCTCCTGGCGGGCCAGGAAGGTTGCCTTGGTCTCGACTTCTGCCGCCCGCACGATTTCCTGTGCCCGATCGCGCGCCGTCTTGATGATGCCGGCCGACTCGCTCTCGGCCGATCGCCGCTTCATCCGAGCCTGCAGCCACAGGAACCCATACGTCACGCCGCCGCCCACGACCAGCATGAGCATGGCCAGCACAATCGTTGCAGCAGTCGAGACCTGCGCTAGTAACACAGATCCCATGGAAAACACCTCGTCAATCTAAAGACTCGCCTCCGCCGTGCATGGCCGGCACCCCGTCGGGCCCGACGGCCGATCGCGGGAGCCCATCGCTCATGGCGCAACGGTGAAAGCATCAAAAGTGGAATCGGAGTGAGAGCAGAGGCGCTCTAGGGCAGGATCACGCTGCGTTGCCTTCCCAGGAGGCGGCGGCGTCTTACGTTGACTTAGGCAGGCACCAAGCAACCTGATCCGGGCGGTTACTTGGAGTTCATGAAGTCGGCTGTTGCATCACTCGCATGGCTTCTATCACTCGAAACGCAAACCCCTCCGGCCGCCCAACAAACTAACTTGCCGGACCTCCGTCCGCCAAGCCTGCCTGATACTCAATTATCACGGGGACGCTCCTCCGCGCGCCTTGGAATCGCCCGGCCTGCGGTTTGCTCAGCGCCTCCTCGGTATCCTCCTGCTTGGAGGGCTCCGACTCGGCTCCGCGACGCCGGGCAACGTAGCCCGCGCACGAACCAAAAACCTAAATTCGCCCCCCACCCTCCACCGATCCCGTGGAGGATACCGAACTCCTTTCTTGTCGGGCACCCAACGTTTCGGATAAAAAACCTTGGAGTTCCTTTACCCAAAACATCGCCGCGCCCGGACGCGATAAAACCACAAAATCTATCTAAAAAGGGTCTTTAGCGGAACCCTTGGCGTGTCTTAGTATAAGCGAGTCTCGCCACAGGTCAAGAACCGTGCTCGTGTACTTGAAACAGCTTGCCGCCCGGCGACTGCCGCAATCCAAACACAGTTCGGCAACGGCGGTGTTCGGCTTCCAGGACGCGTCGGCATCCATTTCGGACAATCCATTCAAGGTTGTCTTGCTCGAGTTCCAGCGGTTTCGCCGAGGCAGTCACGGTTTTCTCCACCGGTCGAAAGGCGACTTTGTGATCCACTATCCGCGTGACCGCAGCCCATT
>CAYYBO010000255.1:0-6467 GCA_964470125.1 uncultured Planctomycetaceae bacterium
GGCCCGCGCGAAGTGGACATCGACATATCGCACGATTTTCGCTTCGCACGAGTCCCCGGAGAGCGTGCAGTCGTGCGCGGCACCGCCGTCTCCATCGTCGTGCCCTTTCGCGGCGACCCCGGCCTGTTCAAGCTAAAGCCGTCGACATGGAACACGAACATCCCGCATGGGAAGATCGTCGGCCAGGAGCTGCATCTCGTATTCCGCGGCGTCGACATGAATGCGGAGCAGCTCAAACGCGAATCGGACTCCGCACTCGGAAACATAGAACAGTACATCGGATGGCAGCGTGACGGGGTCCGTGCCTTCAATGATCGCCTTCCAAACACGCTTCAGCAGGCGGTCGCAGCGCGGAAGGCGAAGCTTTTGAGGGATATGAACTTGGTCGCCGGGCTAGGCATCCCGGTCCGTCGCCGGGACTTGCCGGACACGTTCGCGGTGCCGGCCGTGCGACGAAAGCCCAAAATTGAGCTACCAGCAGTCACGGCGGGGCCGTTCCAACCCGAGCCCGTGCTGGCTGACGAGCACTATAGCTTTGTCCTGAAGGTCGTGCAGGACATGGCGCTCGTGATGGAGCGCAGCCCCTCGGCCTTCACCCGCATGGAGGAGGAGCACCTCCGAGACCATTTCCTCGTACCGCTGAACGGTCACTTTGAGGGAAGTGCTACAGGCGAGACGTTTAATTTCGAGGGCAAGACTGACATACTGATCCGGCACGCCGGCCGGAACGTGTTCATCGCTGAGTGCAAGTTCTGGCGCGGGGATAAGGCCTTCAGCGAGACAATCGACCAACTGCTCGGGTACACGAGTTGGCGAGACACGAAGACAGCGATCGTTCTCTTCAACCGAAATCGCAGCTTCACGAACGTCTTGCAGAAAATCCCTGGTTTGGTGAAGTCGCACCCGAACTACAAGCGGGACCTCGGAACGGTCGGTGAGACCCAGTTCAGGTTTGTTCTGCACCACCGCGAAGATCGCAACCGCGAGCTCGTGCTGACGGTCCTCGCATTCGACGTGCCGACTGCGGCGGAGGCTCAATTGCCAGAGGGGGCGTCGCAGGCATGATTATTCTGGAGCCGCATAAGGTGCCAATCCAGAGTCCTGAGGGGCAAGCGTGGATTCGGGAGAAGCATGCGCGTGTCATTGCGACGCTGGATGCGTATCCGACGCTACGGGGCGAGCTGTGGCCCGACGCGGAGTTCGATCGGGTTCTGCAGCGTCTGCTCGCAGGGACTGGGAGTCTCGCGACACTGGGCTACCCGGCATTCTACATCGAGGCAGACATGCTCGGCGGATTCGGCATCCCTTCCGATTACCTGAAGCGCGCCGACGAGGGGCTGGACTTTCTTGTTCGCAGGGCGCCCAGAAGGAACATCCAGGACCTGATTGGGAACCTGCGAAGCGGCGTGCCGGCTGCCGGCATTTTCGAGGTGATGTTGGCGTGGGCGCTCGTTTCCCACTTTGGAGAAGGCAACGTTGAACCCTACCCAAAGATCGCTCCGGACAGCCGAAAGACCATGGACTTCGCTGTCACGCGCGATGGGCGTCGGGTCCTACTTGAGGCGATGATCCTGCTTGACGATCGGGATTGGGGAGCATCGAAGCAGTTCGCGATCGAGCACGGTATGCCTTGCACGGTTGGATTCGGGGGCGACGAAGCCGAAATGCACCGACTCTTCAAAGCGTGTCAGGACAAGATCCGGCAACGCGACGTGCACGATCCGTTCCTGCTCTGCGTCAACCAGCTGGCCAACTGGCCGCGACCCGACAACGGAGCGGATGTTGTTGGTAAGCTGGTCGCGTCGGCAACATGGTCGCACGATTCCATGCTTGTAGGAATTGCCTACTTCTGTTCGGATCATCTGGTTTGCACGAGCTTCGCTGAGGCCCGAGCACGAGTTCTCAGCGCAGATCCTGTCCTCTTGAGCGACTGTCGGACGGCGCTGTGCCGGCTCGTCGATCCCGATGCGGTAGCTCGCGCTTGCGCGAATGAGCCGGCAGAACCGAAGGAACCATAGGGAGCTTCATGGGGCTTCGCGACCTCAACTTGCAGATCTCGTACGGACCGAGCGACGATCGGCTCAACCAGTTCTTCGTCCCGGCGATGGAGGCGTCGGTCCGGTACGAACGGGCGGCGGGGTACTTTTCCAGCACGACGCTGGCAATCGCGGCCAAAGGCGTCGCACGCCTCATTGGCAACGGCGGCACCATGCGGCTCCTCGTTGGGGCGGACCTATCGGAAGAGGACGTCGAGGCGGTACGCAAGGGGGCGGACCTGGCGCAGCGCGTCGCGGGTCGGCTCAAGGGCCGGCTGATGATCACGCCCGACGTGCTCGTGCAGCGGCGGCTGGAGGCCCTGGCGTGGATGGTAAGTACCGGGCAGCTCGACATTCGCGTCGTGCTACCGACCGGGCCGGACGGGCACCCACTGCCGGCGTCGCGGTCCGAGAGCTACTACCACCCGAAAGAGGGCGTTTTCACCGACGCCGAAGGGAACCAGATCGCGTTCAGCGGCAGCATAAACGAGTCGGCCACGGCGATTGAGGACAACTACGAGACGTTCTGCGTCTACTTCGGCTGGAACGATAGCCGCCCATATCTCGCCCAGGTGCGGCGCCGGTTCGACAACCTGTGGGAGCACCGGGAGCCGAATTGGGTTTCGATGCCTATCCCGGAAGCCGTGAAGCAGGAGCTCTTGCGGTACCGACCAATGGCGGCGCCAAAACGCGACCCCGAAGAGCCCACCCCACCTGAGCCGGTTACGCCGCCAGCCGAGCACATCGCGGCGGATCAGCGCGAGCGGATTCTGTTCCAGTTTGTGCGCGATGCGCCGTACCTGCTGGGTGACAAGCGGCTCGGCATGGCGACGTGCGTCGTCAAACCGTGGCCTCACCAGGTGCGTGTGGCCGACACCCTGATCGAACGGTTCCCTGAACGGTTCATGCTGTGCGACGAGGTCGGGCTTGGCAAGACCATCGAGTGCGGCCTGGCGTTGCGGCAGCTCTTGCTCTCGGAACGGGCACGGCGGGTGCTGATCCTGGTGCCGAAGTCGGTACTGCGGCAGTGGCAGGAAGAGCTGTACGAGAAATTCGTTCTGGACGTGCCGCGCTACGATGGGCAGACGTTCCGCAGTGTCGCCGATCGGGAGTTGCCGTGCTCGGTCGAGAATCCGTGGAACGCATATCCGGTGCTGCTGTCGTCCAGCCACCTGGCGCGGCGGGTCGAACGGCAGGAACAGCTTCTGGCCGCGCAGGACTGGGACTTGCTCGTGGTGGACGAGGCGCATCACGCGCGCCGGAGAGACTTCCTAAACCGCGAGCAATATCGCCCGAACCGGCTCTTGGAGCTGCTGCGCGGCACGGTTGGGCGGCCGGGGCTGCACGACAAGACGCGCGGCTTGTGGCTGCTAACTGCGACGCCGATGCAGATCGACCCCGTCGAAGTCTGGGACTTGCTGAAGGTGCTCGAGCTGGGCGGACGCTGGGGGGCAAATGAGGCGAACTTCCTGCGGTACTTCGAGGAGCTAGGGCAAGCGCAAGATGACTTCGACGCGACAGACTGGGATTTCGTGCTGCGCATGCTCGCGGACTACTTCGCGCTGGGCGGATCGTGGGATGAGCAGTTCTGCGCGGAAGTCGAGCGCCGGCTCGGGTTTGTCGAGTGGGAGCAGATCAAGCAGTTTGCTGGTGGGCGTGGCAGCTCCAGCGCGATGCGCCAGCTATCCAAACTCGGCAAGGCAATTCTGATAGAAGTCTGCCGCCGACATTCGCCGCTGCGGCAGTACATGTTTCGCAACACCCGCTCGCTGTTGCGGGAGTATCGGAAGCGCGGGCTGTTGGCCGAGAATGTCCCCGATCGAGATCCGAAGCCGCAGTTCATCCCGATGAGACCGGACGAGGATGCGCTCTACCATCGGATCGAGGAATACATCCGGCACTTCTATCAGAAGTACGAGGCGGAACGAACTGGCCTAGGCTTCATCATGACCGTGTACCGCCGCCGGCTCACGAGCAGTTTCTACGCCATGCGGTGCAGCCTGGAGCGACGGTTGGCATGCCTGAGGGGCGAGCACGCGGAACTACTCGACGACGATGACTGGAGCCAGGAGGACCAAGACCCCGAGACGTCAGAGTGGTTGATGCCGGTTGGCGAAGAGCCGTCGTTGCGTCGGCTGTTGCTCGAGGAGCTGCGCTACGTCGAGGACTTCCTCGACGACCTGCGCCGGCTGCACAGCGACTCGAAGATGGAGCAATTGGAGACCGACCTGGCAGCGCTCCTCCGTCGTCGCGAGACGATCATCGTGTTCACGCAGTACACGGACACGATGGACTACGTCCGTGACCGGCTGCGTCAGGTCTACGGCGCCCAAGTGGCGTGTTACAGCGGGCGCGGCGGGGAGCTGTGGGACGGCACGAAGTGGGTCGGCACGAGCAAGGAGCGCATCAAGAACGCGTTCCGCGAAAAGGAGGTCAAACTCCTGCTATGCACCGAGTCGGCGTCGGAGGGCCTAAACCTGCAAACATGCGGCGTGCTCATCAACTATGACATGCCGTGGAACCCGATGCGCGTCGAGCAGCGTATCGGCAGGATCGACCGCATAGGCCAGGTGCATCCGAAGGTTTGGATTCGGAACTACTTTTACGAGGGCACTGTTGAAGCCGACATCTATCACCGGCTGGACGAGCGGATCACGTCCTTCGAGAGTGTGGTTGGCGAGCTGCAGCCGATCTTGGCGCGCGTTGGGAGGGTTATCCAACAGGCCGCCGTGGCGTCAGTGAACGAGCGGGAGCGATTACTTCGTGAGGAGGTCGCGGCGATCAACGCCGCCGTGCGCGGCCGAGAGGTTGCGGCGTTGAATATCGACCAGTTTGTGGACACCGCAGTTGAGCCGGCGAAGCGCGAGCCGGTCCCGGTAACGCTTCCTGAACTGACCCGATTGCTCCTAGAGTCGAACGCGCTCGGATCGCGCTTTCAGCCGCATCCCGAGTTGCGCGGCGCTTGGCTGCTGGACTGGGGTGGCGAGTTCAGGCCGGTTACGTTCGATCCGGCGGTTTTTGACGCGCATCCGAACACCACAACGCTGCTGTCATTCGGGGCGGCGCTGCTGCGTCAACTGCTCGAGGCTGTAGATCGGCCAAACGACTCTGGCGACAAGGGCGTCATTGCGCGGTGCGCCGTTGCGCGCCCGCAGCCTCAAGTTGGCTATTACACGCGAGCCGGGGCCGACGTGCGCCGCGTCGCGTGCCTTTCAGAGATTCTCGCCGCTACGGAGGGGGCGGCGTCTTGCCTCACCTTCGGGGCGGAGGACGTCACGAAGACGCGCGGTGAGTTCTTGTCCGCGGCGAACGAGCACGAATGCAACGATACACGGGCCAGCGATTTTCGGCAGCGAGCGGCGCTCACAGCGTGCGAGGAGGAGTGCCGGCGGCTGCTCCTCGACGCGGCGTACATCGAACTGGCGCGGTCGGCGAACCCTGAGTTGTTCGATGAGACGCCTCCCGCTGACTTCTCTCCCGATGCTGTCGCGAACTTGGGCCGCCACGGTTTCCCGTTCGCCGCCGCCCTGCGCGCGGTTGGCGTGACCGAACTCTGCCCAAGTCCAAGCGATGACGGTTATCGTAGACTCATCGGGATGCGACGAGACTTGCTCGACCGACGCTTCGCGGGTCTCTCCGCTAAGCTCGAAGAGGCCCTCCGCGAACTCATGTCTCTTCGACGAAACGCGTGCGCAGAGACACCGCGCGATGTCGTTGTGGGCACGTGCGTTACAGAAGCGTATGCTGTCCGGGTTTGCAGCGGTTGACGACGGCTGGGCTCCCGAGCTGGACGAGGCGTATCAATCGATGCCTCCGAACCGAGCGCGAAACTCCAACAACTGCGTCTGGCGGTCCTGCAGGCGGGCGATCGAGCGTAGGCCGTGTTCGGTCGCTGCGAGCTGCCGCAACGTGGCAGGCGTGGCGAGAAGGTGTTTCCGGATCTCTGGGGCGAGGCGAAGCAGCCCCAAGACTTGGGTGACGCGGGCGCGCGTGACCCCCTCGCGGCGGGCGAGTTCGGCTTGGTTTGTGACCTGGCCTGTTTCCAGGAGCGCCCTCCACGCGAGAGCCTTACGAAGCAGGTCGACCACGCGGGGCGTCGTGGGCTCCCGCGGTGGCCGGGGCTGGCCGCGGCGTGGCCGAGCGCCGGTCACGACGCGGTCGGCCGGAACACGGCGGGTGAACGAGCCAACGCGGCCCGTCGGGAACGTCGGGTTCGGTCCCAGGGCGATTTCGACGGCTTGGTCGCGGTACGCAGCGGGCGGCTGGGCGTCGGCGACATGGACGATTCGGAAAACGATCTCCGGCTCGGCCCAACGCAGGTGCCGGCGACGCGGCTGGCGGCCTCCCGTCGCAGTTCGAGCAGTGTTACATTCGGGGAGATCGACGGGCTTTCTCGAACGAGAAGGCCCGTTTTCGTTAACGCCCGCGTCG
>CAYYBO010000256.1:0-6420 GCA_964470125.1 uncultured Planctomycetaceae bacterium
GCGCGAGATCATCAAGCTGCGTTACGGCATCGGCGACGGCTACACCTACACGCTGGAGGAAGTGGGCAAGTACTTCAAGGTCACCCGCGAGCGCGTGCGGCAGGTCGAGGCCAAGGCGATCCGCAAGCTGCAGCACCCGGTCCGCTGCCGGAAGCTGGAAGGCTTCCTGGACAAGGACGGCAACCTGATCCAGCCGGAGGAGGCGTTCTAGCCGGCTCGCCAAGCCCGGTGGAGTCGTCAGCCGGCGGGCAGGGTATGTCCATAGTGTTGAAAGGCCCAGGGAATTCGCTCCCTGGGCCTTTCGTGCTATCGGGCGCGGGTCGCACGGCGATATCGGACGCCCGGACGCAACACGGTGAATATAACCCGGGGGTCACGCGTCGGCGGCAAGCGGCCGTTCGCGGCGACAGGGAGAGGCGAAAGGGAGGGCGAAGTTGTGCATGGCGTCGACTTGTGCCCGCTTTCTCGTTACGATATAAGCCGTGGTTGGTGTGCCCGTCTGACCGTTCCCCCGCGTCGAGAAGCGGCGAATGAGTTAAGGGAAGCCAGACCGGAGTCGATGATCGTTCAATCCAGGCCCCCCGGCTACTCCATCCGATGCCCGCAGGAAGAATATTGCCATCGCTGATCGTTGAGTCCGTCATGGCCGGCGGGGACGGAGCAAGGCGTTCGGCGGCAGGTCCACACATTCGGCGGTAGCGTGAGAACCCAGACATGGATCCTAGGAGTGAATCGGCACCCGAAGCATTTGAACAGTCATCCAGGCCGCAGGGCGGCGAGGGCCCTGCCCCCGCAGCCGCAGGCGCCTCGGAAATACCCGGCCTGGAGCGGCAGCCCGAGGGGGAGCCTGCGCTGGAGTCCCAGCCGGCTCCCATCGCGCCGCATCGGTCGCCGACGCCCGCGGAGCTTGCCGCTTCGCTTTCCTCATCCAACGAGATAGACCTCGATCGAGCCGTGGAAGAGGCCATGCTGGGCGTGAGCGCGGCGGAAGCCTCCGGCGAGGCGGCCGTCGGCGCGCCGCAAGCCGAGGAAATACGAATCGACGACCTGTTGACAGGTCGTATCGCCAACATCGGCAGCCGGGACGTGCTCATCGACTTCGATGGGAAGTCGTTCGGCGCGATGCCGTTGGATGATTTTGAGAAGGAGGAGCAGTTCGCGGTCGGCGACAGCATTTCCGTCAGCGTCGTTGGAAGAGACGAGCGCAGCGGGCTGTTGGCGGTATCCCGCCGAAAGGCCAGGCGTGAGGCGCTGTTGCGGAACATGAAGGTCGGCATGGTCGTGGAGGGGCGTGTTTCCGGGATGAACAAGGGCGGGTTGGAGGTCGACATCGACGGCCTTCGGGCGTTCATCCCCGCCAGTCAGGTAGAGTTGCACTTCATGAAGGATATCTCCGATCTGCTCGGCAAGCCCATCCGCGCCGAGGTCACCCGGTTTGAGCGGGGCGACGATCGGGAGAACATTGTCCTATCCCGTCGCAAGGTTTTGCTGCGCGAGGAGGATGAGCGGAGGGAGAACGCCTACGCCGCGGTGGAGGAGGGACAGGTTCGCCGGGGCGTGGTCCGCAACGTCACTGAATACGGCGCCTTCGTGGACATCGGCGGCGTCGACGGCCTGCTGCACGTTACCGACATGAGTTGGGGGCGGGTCAACAAGCCTGAAGACATCGTCAAAATCGGCGATGAGATCGACGTCAAGGTAATCAAGGTAAATCGCGGCAAGAAGAAGATATCCCTGAGCCTCAAGCAGACCCTGCCGGACCCGTGGTCCACGGCGGCTGATCGGTATTCGCCGGGTTTGAAATTGACCGGGCGGGTGGTTCGGTTGGAGAGCTTCGGCGCGTTCGTGGAGTTGGAGCCGGGCCTTGACGGGCTCGTGCCGCTGAGCGAGATGAGTTGGACCAAGCGGATCCGCCACTCGTCCGAGGTGTTGAAAGAAGGCGACGTGGTGGAAGTGTCGGTATTGGGCATGGATGTGGCGAAGAGGCGGATGTCGCTCAGCCTGAAGGCCCTGGCGGAGGATCCCTGGGTCACGGCATCCGCGCGCTATGCGGAGGGCACCACGGTCAAGGGCAAGGTGGCCCGCACCACCGATTTCGGAGCCTTCGTCGAGCTCGAGGCCGGCATCGACGGCTTGGTACACATCTCCGAGCTCGCCGATGAGCGGGTCCGCGCCGTTTCGGACAAAGTGCGGCCCGGCCAGGAGGTCGAAGTCCGCGTGCTGAACGTCGATCCGGAGGCGAAGAAGATCGCCCTGTCGATGAGACAACCGCCGAGCGGTCCGACGCCGGAGGAGTTGGCAAGAATGCAAACGGAGAGGGCCGCCGAAGCGAAGAAGAAGGCGGCTCGGCCGCAGCGCGGCGGCATCACGGTTGGCTGGGACGACGGCGGCCTCAGCCTGGGGCAGCTCGATCCCTCGAAATTCGCCCGTTGATCCTCGCCGGAGATCTCCGGGCTTCATCCAGGCATCCCTTCCGAGGCTGCTCGCGATGACGGTACGTTGTCCGCGGTGCCGACAGAAACTGACCATCGCCGACAAGCATGCCGGCAAGGTGGTTCGTTGCCCGTCGTGCAACCGCGCCTTCTCGGTTCCCAAACCACAAGCGGCGGTGAACTCCGGCGCCGAGCCGGGCGTGGACCTTGAAGGTCTGGCCCAACTCGAATCCAGCAGTGGCGTGTTGTCCAAGAAGGAGCTGGCCAAGATCGGCGCCGCTCAGGCCGCGGGCACGGAAGAGGTCCAGGAGGGGACCCTGCGCATCTGCCCGAACTGCCAGAAACAAACCCCGGTGGATGATCCTTACGCGGATGTTCTGTGTTCACAGTGCTGGCAGCCGATCCCGGCGAGAATCAAGGGAGGGAGAGCGGCCATCACTGTTGAAAGGCGGAGGGCTCGGGCGCGGTCCACAGAGGGCCCGGCGGCATTTTACAGCGAGCTGACTTCATGTCTGACCTACCCGCTGCCCGCGGCAGGGTCGATCGTCGCTGCGGCTGTCGTTGCCATTGTGGCGGCGCTGGTTCCCGCAGCGGTGATCACGGGCGGTACCAAGCTGATGCAAGAGTACGGAGTGGGCACGGCCGAGGAGTTGATCAGGACGGATTTGTCCATCGTGACCGTATTGCTGCTGTCGATCCTGGGCGTGGAAGTACTTTTCTTTCTGGCAGTCGCCTTGCACCTGTTCCTCGACGTGATTCGAACGACTTTTACGAGGACTGACAGGCCGCCCAACCTCGCCTGGGCTCCAAGCCAATGGAGCAAGAGTCTCGCGGCCTGCCTGCTTCTTGCGGCGTACTATGCACTGATGACCTACCTTGTCGCGACCATCACGGTCGGGAGCGACGTCCTCAAGATGGTGATCAGCGGGCACGCGAGGGATATCCTGCCCGCTGGAGGTACGAATCTGATCATCGGCGCGGTACTGGTTACGCTGGCGGTGCCGATGAGCCTGGTGGGCATCTCCCTGACATCCGTACTCCGAGGGATGAATCCAGTGCAGGTGATCCGTTCGATTGCCCGAACGCACGCCCATTACGCGTTTCTGGTGCTGCTCCTGTCGGTGTACGTCATTTTGTTCACCATGGCGTTCATCGGGATTCTTTTCGAGTGGCTCCTGCCTCTCTTTGAGAAGATGGTGAAGGGTTCCGCGGAGGGTGATCTCGTGCAAGTGGCCTTGGCCCTGATGGTCTGGGGCCTGGTCATGGGCTTCTTTTTCTACGGCACCTACGTGCTGGCCCGTTTGCACGGTGTGTTCGCGAGGGCCTTTCAGGGCCAGTTGACCTTCATGGCATGACGGGCGGGTGGTTTGCCTCGGGCGTCGTGCCCCCAGCCGAAGCACTCAAGCCTCTATGATCGTGGGTAACTTGCATGGCAAAGGACAAAGGCGTCGTCGTCTCCTTCCGCGTGGATCGTCACTTGGCCGACGTGCTCAACAGGGTGCCGGACAAGTCGGCCTTCATTCGCGAGGTTATCTTGAGAAGTTTCTATCAGGCCTGCCCGGTGTGCAGGGGACGCGGCTTTTTGCCGGAGGAGCTGTCTCGCTGGGCGGCCAGGCAACTGAAGGCCGAGAAAGCCGTGCAGTGCAGTTGCTGTTTGCACGAGTACCCGCGGTCGATCCTGGCCGGGGAGAACCTGCCCAAGGGCCCGAGAAGCCGCTACGTCTGCCGTCATTGCCAGACTCACGGTCACGCTCACTGACTGCCTGGCGGCTTACGGACATGGTTGGGTCTGCTCGTCCGCCCAGACACGCTCGGCAGCGTGTGCGGAACGTCGCCGGCCCCGGAAGACCTGCCGGCCCCGTGAGACCGGCGCCAAGATTGCCCACCTTCGGCTGTCGCCCTCCGGAGTGTGGCAGTGGATGAGTGTTCGCTTCCGCGCTGAACGAGCTGGTGAAGTCACTTCGCCAGTTTGAAGGTCACGCGGTCGTGGGTTTGTTCGGTGACGACGTAGGAGACGCCGGCAACCTGCAGGTCCTCGATGCGACGGATGAGGCGCTCGAGGTCGTAGGACCAATCGACTTCAACCTGGCAGACGTTGTTGACCAATTCCTTGAGGCGGACGTCCTGGACGCCGTCGACCTTGCGCAAGGCGGTCTCGAAGGCCTTGAAGTCGTCGCGGCTGCAGTTTTCCAAAGTGACCTGGCTGATGCGTCGGACGTTCTGTCGCTGCCGCCAGGCCTCGCCGATATCCTGGAGAATGCGTCCGGCGTTGTCTTCCGCGCACTTCTTGAGGGCCTCGTCGCCGGCGTTCTCCTGGGTGGTCAATAGCGTGGCGGTGTACGTGTTGGACATCAGCATCTGGGCGCTGTCGGTGTGGTAGGCGCGGGCGCTGACGGTGGCAGTGTACCTGTTGACGACCCGGCCTCCCAGCTCGCTGGTGCCGGCCCGTTTGGCCTCGGCGACTCCTCGGATCACCACGTCCGCCTTGAACGCCGCGGCCATCGCCGCCAGCTTGTTGACGTCGTCGTTGACCGCCGCCAGGGTCATGTCCCTGGCGCGAGCGTCATCGGCGCCGGATTTGTCCATGAGCTGTACGCCCTTCTTGAGGAAGAAGTTCTCCAGGACGCTTTGGACTACGCCGCCGGTCTTCGGCGGGATCCTATCATCGGGGTTATTATCCTCGACAATGACCACGACGCAGCGGGGGTTGCCTTCCCTGTCGATGGTGTGCAGCAGCCGTGCCCACTCCATCTCGAAGGCGGCGGTGGACACCTTGGCGGTAATCCTGCAGTAGCTGATGCCGGCTTCGACGCGGCGCTCGCGAACCTCGAACTCGGTCACGTAACCGGCGGCAAGTGACATGGCCTTGTCATAGACGGCGGCGTAGTTCTTGGTCTTGGTCTGGCCGGTAATGAAGGCTCCGCAGGCTTGTTCAACCGCACGGCGGAGGGCGTCCTGCTTGGCCTGCTCCATGGCGTTGGCATCGGTGCCGGCTGCCTGGCCCTCAATGGTGATGATTCGCACGTCGCCCGGCTGTGCAGTGGCGGTGGTCGTCGTCAGGAAGGCTATCAGGATGGAGGCCAGAACAGTGACAGTCAGACGCTCACGGAGCATGGTCGTTCTCCTATGCACGCTGCGGCCGGCGGAGGGGCCGGCACAGCCAAAGATGGAAACGACGATTCCGCCTGCAGGCGCGGCTTGCAAACTGGCGGCGGATCCACACGGCTGCCAAGGCATGTTAGTGCCGGCGGGAAGGTGGTCAAACCTCGAACGCGTCCAGGTGGTCGTGCGGCGGGGGAGTAGGATTGTAACCTTGTGTACAATATGTGGTTGCGTATTACGCCGATTGTCTTAGGCTGTCCGCCGCTCATGGAGTCAATCGCTCGCTCGCGACTCGAACTGGTGCACGAGCCTAACTGGCCCGTGGATCAAAGCGAGTGACTAGCGTGGTTGATGTCGAAACGACGAAACATTGTATAGGACGTAGCCTTGTGTGCGGCCAAGGGGCGTCGCTATATTGCCGAATCTTCGTGGTCCACCACGCGGCGGGGGTCGTGGGAGGCCTGGGTGGACCGTCTTGGAGAAGCAAAGCCGTAGGTAGTCAGGAGTTAGTCGTGAAACGCACCTCGCCTCATGGAAGGATACCGACCATTGGTCTCGTTTTGGCCCTGCTGGTTTGCCTCGGTCTGTTTGTGCATGCGAACGCGTACGGCACGCCCCCTGGGGCGCCGGGCCCGGCAGTGGCACCGGCGGCGGAAGCCGCCGTCGGCGAACACGCCTCGTCAGAGCACTCGCTTAGCGTGATACCGTACATCTGGTGGGTCGCTCCCATCGGGGCGGTGCTGGCGCTGGTATTCGCCAAGGTCTTCTATGGCATGATGCTGCGGTCGGACGAGGGAGACAAGGAGATGCAACGCATCTCCGGTTACGTTCGCGAGGGGGCTATGGCATACCTGAAGCTGCAATACAAGGTTGTGACTGTCTTCTT
>CAYYBO010000257.1:0-3067 GCA_964470125.1 uncultured Planctomycetaceae bacterium
CCAGCCTGCAAGGCTGAACGACAGTAGCCGGGGGCAAGCGCAGCGCCGCCCCCGGGTTGGTCGATTCCTTCCAAACGGATCGACCCCGCAGGGGTCGTCCTCTTCTTTCGCCATCGAAGGATGACCCCTGCAGGGTCAACGAGCCGATTCCCGTGGGCGTTGCCCACGGCTACGAAATCCCAGCCTTTCAGGCTGGCCCATGGCGACGGCTCTGGTTGCGGCCCCGCGCCGTCTGCCGCACGGTCTCCCGCCCGGCAGGCGGCCGACCCCATTTGCCGATGATACAACTGTGCACCCTCGCAACATCGGAGCTTCGCGAGAGTCGTTCTCACTGCCCGACGAAGGGGTCATCATGCCGCGAGTCTGCTCGGTCATCATCGGCCTGGTCGTTTGCACTGCGGATGTTCAGGCGTCGCCCGTGATCACCAATCTCGGCGTGCTGCCGGGGGCGACGATATCTCGGGCCTCCGCCATCAGCGGCGACGGGGCGACCGTCGCGGGAGGGTGCTACTTCCCCGATGGCCGCGAGCGTGCCTTTCGTTGGACGAGCAGCGGGGGCATGCAGGACCTCGGCGTATTGCCGGGCTGCACGGCCGCCTACGGCCTCGGCATCAGCGACGACGGGCTCACCGTTGTGGGGGACGGCGTCACCGCCGACGGCGACAGCCGCGCCTTCCGGTGGTCGTCGGCCACGGGGATGGAAAACCTCGACGGTTTGCCCGGCGCGGCCTGGGTGAGCGCCTGCGGCGTCAGCGGCGACGGCTCATCCGTGGTAGGATACTGCTTCACTTCCGAAGGCCCCACCCGCGGATTCCTCTGGACGAACGGTGGAGGCACGATCGACATCGGCGCATGGCCCGGCGGGTGCGACTCGTTCGCCGATGCAATCAGCGCGAACGGCTCGACGGTGGTCGGCTCGGCCACCGACGCGGAGGGCGGCGGCATCGGATTCCGTTGGACCGCCGCCGGCGGCATGGAAGACATCGGCTCGCTGTCGCAGGGGCCGATGCGGTTCTCGGCTGGAAGCGCGGTCAGCCACGACGGCTCAGTCGTGGCGGGCATGAGCTACCTGGCCGATGGCGATTTCTCCGCCTATCCCCGAGCGATCCGCTGGACCGCCGACGGCGGCATGCAGAACCTCGGCGTCCTGCCGGGCACGACGGGCTCCTGGGCCGACGCGATCAGCGGCGACGGCTCGGTGGTGGCGGGGCCCTGCGCGGACGACGATTGGAGCCCCCAGCGGGCCTTCATCTGGACGGCGGAGACCGGCATGGTAGATCTGAACAGCCGTCTCGCTTCGCTCGGCGTGGACATGACCGGCTGGACGCTCACCGACGTGAGGGGCCTTTCCGCCGACGGGTCGTCGATGACCGGCTGGGGCGTCTTCAACGGCGAGCAGCGTGCCTGGCTCGTCACCGCCCTCCCCGAACCCGCGTCGCTCGCCATGCTCGCAATTGGGCTGCTGTTGTGTGCAAAGGCAACCCGCAGATGGTGCTAGCTTCGCCGCAGCTCTTCAGCCTCTAATCGCCTCTGGTCGGCCAGGCGGTATGCGCGACGAATGACCGGGATGAGCCCGCCGACAACACAGGTGCAGATGAACCCTATCAGCAGCAGCGGATACCACACGCCATAGGGCTGACGAAGGGCCAAGGCGATGACACCGGCGACGAGCGAGACGACCCCGGCGCCAAGCATGAACACCGCCAGCCCATGGACGAGGGCCTTGCACTTGCCGCGGGGGGCACAGATACCGCAAACGATCCCCAAGACGCCGCCAAGCACGCCCAAGCCGCCGCCTGCGATGGCCCCGAAGAGACCTGCCTGCCCGTCAGTCCACCAAGGAGTCATGAAACACCACCTTTCTGAGGCGAAGCCGGCTCACATTGCCGGCCAAGAAGATCTTGCACCAAGTCGCGAATCGATCGCGCCCCCGAGACGGAAATTTCGCCGCGCTCCACGAGCTGCCCGAGAAGCTCCTTGAGCGGGTCCGGCTGCTTTCCATCAACGGCGGCCCGGAGGCGTTCTACGACCTTGTCCAGCCGCAGTCTGATGGTCGGATAAGTAACTCCGTAGGCCGTCGCCAGGTCCTTCAGCGACCCGGACTGGAGCACGAACTCGACGATCAGATCCAAATCCTCCATCCGCAGTCAGCGGTCGGCGGTCAACTGTTGAGGGCGGGCTGTTCCCGCCGGTTGGTTCGGCCATTGCCCTTTGGCGCGGGGGTATCGGTGTTCCACGCGTCGGCTGCAGCGGGCTGTGCGGGAGCGGTCGTGACCATCGTCGCGTTCTTGCCGGGCAGCTTCCCGAAGTTGACGGTAAAGATCGGGCTGACCGGGCCGGTCACGTCGGCTCGTTGGCCCTGCACGGTGTATTGCACCACTGCCGCTGGTGCGAGAATCCCGCCTGCCCTTGACGCCGCCGGCGTCACAGGGTCTCGCGCCCCCGCTCCAAACATCAACGTCTGATCCACGAAGCGCTTCTTGCCGGCGACGCCGACGAACGAGAACTCGGCCTCGCCCGGCAGCTTGCGGCGGACGATGTACGACGTCCCCCGGGCGTTTTCGGGATTGCGCGCCTTCCAGCGGAGCGACACGCTTCCGGCGGAGGGGTCGAGTGTCACGCTGAGGTCACTCGGCCTGCCCGGCGGCGGCACCGGCGACGGGCCGGCGGTCGGCGGGATCTGGGCCAGCGAATAGACGGCGTCGGCCTCGGGCGAGGCGGCGGCGAAGGCCCGGATGCTCCGCACGGCGTCGCCGGTGCGGAGGGCCAGCGTGGCGAAGGCCTGTCTGGCCTCCCGGGCGGCGACCAGGGCGGCCTGCCTGGCGGCCTCGCGGGCGAGCTGGGCGGCGGCGGCAGCGCCGACCGCGGCATTCAAAGCCTCGGCCTGGTCCTTGCGGAGCCCGATCTTGTCGTGGTTGTCGAAGAAGATCGGGGCGTGAACCCGGGTCCATTCCAGAAACGCGGCTCGCGGCTTGACGGGGTAGGTGGACATGGCAACTCCTTGGGCGATGCGGGTGTCGGGTTCATCGCGTCACAGCCGCTGAAATCGGCCAACGTACCCTCCTGG
>CAYYBO010000257.1:3077-6414 GCA_964470125.1 uncultured Planctomycetaceae bacterium
CTGGTTTTGCTGAAAACTGCGTTTTCAAGGTTTTTTCGTGCGTAAGCGGAACAAAAAGCCCCCGCCCCGGTGCAAAGCGCGCACCTCCCGGAGCAAAGCGCGCCCGCCCCGGAGCAAAAGGCGCACGTCCCGGAGCAAAGCGCGCACGTCCCGGAGCAAAGCACGCACGTCCCGGAGCAAAGCGCGCACGTCCCGGAGCAAAAGGCGCACGCGGCACGTCGGGTCGCGCACGCGGCGAAGCAAAAGGCGCACGCAACGCGGCAAAGCGTGCCCCTGGCGCGGCGATTGGGGCGCTAGTCGCGGCAAAATCTGCGCGTGGGACGACGAGACACGGAAGCAAGCCGGCAATTCCTGCGCGGCGGGGCTTATTCACATGATGCGGCCTGCGGCGTGAAGACCCGACAGAGAGTGCGCGCGAAGGGATTCCCGCCGAACTGGGTGCGAGAAGGGATTCTCGCACCAGCCGGCCCGTCACCGATGGTGTTTTGCGATGTGGGCATGGAACCGCTCGGCTACATCGTCACGGCCAACGATGAGAGAAGTCGGGCATGGGCACAGCGCCACGGCATGTGCGACATCACGCGGTTCGCAGAGTGCGAACCGGGCGTGGTGCGTGTCGAGTGGCTCCATCTCCATTGCCTGCGCGGAGGAATGCCATTCAGGCCCGCCGCAGCAGGCATCAGCGGTTAGGAGCGACCTCGGCTGGTTGGTCAGCGAGGTCGTTCGACCGCGATCCACGCGCTGTGCTGCCGTGCTGTGCATTCGATCGGGCGTATCAAGCCATATTTCCTCGCCAGGTACTGAAGGACTTGGTGCTGGTTCTTGCGACGGATGTCGCAGTCAGCCACGAGATACCCCCCTGCTTCAAGTGACGCTGCATCGTTGAGCGCACCCTTCTGAGCAAAGAACTGTCCTAGCAGACTCCCGCGGATGCGTGGCTTGCGCTCCGAAAAGTCGTTTAGGGCCAGGAGGATGCCGTGGGATGCGACTACCAGCGCCGCATCCAACTCACGACGATAGGTGAAGAAGGCGCTCTCCGCGAAATAGAGGCAGTCCCGAGCCTTGTTTTCCGGTGAGCTCTTAAGCTCGACGATACTCCGCGTGCCATGGAGAGTGCCGAGGATCTGTGAATCGCGCAGGTGTGCGCTCGGTCCTTTCCCGGTGATCAAGGCGACAAGCCAAAGCGAAGCGTGGCCCTTGTCGTCCGTGTTCCGTAGTTGCTCGATGGCATTCTTGATGGCGTCAGATATTGTGCATGACTCGAAGATGCTCCGGTGCTCCTCGTAGATCTCCCCCTTTTGCAGAATCGGGGCCATTTGTTGGTCCCGATGAAAGCTCTTCACTTCGATCAGGTAACGCTCCCTCTCATCCCAAGCCCGCAGGTCGCATCGCCTCTCTTGAGTCGGCTGTACGGGCTCTACCTGCAACGCGGCCATTTCGAGGATTGCGCTGATCAACTCGATATCAGCAGAATCACGGCTCATCTCAGCTTCCTGATCGCCTGGCTACGCCAGCTTCGTCGCGATCTGCTCATCAAGTATATCGCGCACGGTCAAGGCGCGGATCATCTTGCCCGTTTTCTTGAAGAACCGGCCGATCTCCGTCATCGCATCTTCGGTGTAGCCGAACGCCACATAGAAACCGATCGTGCGGTTGGTCCGTTCCATCGCCGTTTCATAGGCGTCGATGTCCGGACGGCCGACCTTGTCTTTCTGCTTCACCTGGATAGGGTACCACGCATCCATGAACTCGTCGAAGATCGGCGCTTCGCCCTTCTTCGCGCCGGGCTTCTGCGGAATGGCGGAGACGGGGAAGATGCGGCCGTCGATGCCCATGTCGCCGACCTGGGCCTTGTTGGGGATGCCGCCCAGGGCGATGACCGCCCAGTTCTCGAACTCGAAGGGCGGAATCTTGCGGAGCATGTCTTCGGTCCACGGCAGGTCGCGGACGACGAAGCCGCGCCCGGCCAGCCAGAGCTTTTCATCCTCGCGGAGCTTGCACACGTCGCGGAGCCGCTTGGCCATGACGCGGCAGGCGGTGGGCGAAATGTCGATGCCGATCCACTGGCGGCCGAGGTTCTGCGCCGCGACAAGAGCGGTGCCGCAGCCACAGAAGGCATCGAGAACAATGTCGTTGGGCTTGCTGCTCGCCTTGATGATTCGTTCGAGCAGGGCGAGGGGTTTCTGCGTTGGGTAGCCCAGGCGCTCGCCGCCGACTGGGTTGATGCGGTCGATGTCGTCCCAGAAATCGGATACAGTCTTGCCCTTTAGCTCATCGCGGTATCGCTTGTACTGCGGCATCGTGCCCTTCGCTGGCCAGTAGATGCGTCCCGCCTTGTCAAGCTCCTCCAGCTTGTCAATCGTGTACTTCCAGTGCATACCCTTTGCACTCGGGTCAATCCCTCGCCAAGGAAGGCCGGATCGTCCGTTGCGGACGCCTTCGGCACAGAGGTTATCCCTCCAGTATAGTCGCCCGTCGCCATCGTCAAACCGGTAGTACTTGTCCAAGTACGCTTGGTCGTAGTCAACGCGAGGGGAGTTCCAGACGTAGTTGCTGGCATCCCCAACGTAGTAGAACAGCACGTCGTGGACGGGGGACCACTTCTTCGCGGAACTGTGAGCCGTGGTTCGCTTCCACGCAATCTCGTTCTGAAAGTTGTTCTCCCCGAAGAGCTGGTCGAGCATCACCTTGACGTAGTGGCTGGCGTGCCAGTCGCAGTGATAGTAGAAGCTGCCCGTCTTCTTCAGCACCCGGGCCAGCTCCACGCAGCGCGGCCGCATGTAGTCGATGTACGCCGCCGTGCTGGCGTGCCGGTCCTCGAATGCCCGCTTCTCCTTGGTCTCGCCCCAGAAGACTTCATAGTTGCGGTTGCTGTTGAACGGCGGGTCGATGTAGATCAGGTCGACGCAGCCGTCCGGCAGCTTGCGAAGCTGGTCCAGGCAGTCGCCGCAGTAGATGACCCGCGTGTCGATCAGAGCCGACGGCCGCCCCGCAGGCGCCGCCGCCGTCGCCCCCTCCTTTGTGGTTTTGCGCCTCGCCATGCCGCACAGCCTACCGCGCAATACCTGCCCTTCCAACGCCCGGGCCGTTCATCCTTCATCCTTCTCACCCCTCAGCGCATTGCCCGGCCGCCGGTGAAGGCACCGGCCCCACTGAATGCCGCCCGCGCCCCGCATCGTCCGGCTAACAGCCCAAAGCTAATAGCCAAAAGCTGAAAGCCGGCCGAGGATATGCGCTTGCGAGGGGGGATGGAAGCGAGTATAATCATTGGGAGCGTGAGATGTCTCACCAGGTCAAACACACTCTGTGGAGGGTTTACCGTCCGATGCTGTAATCA
>CAYYBO010000258.1:0-6405 GCA_964470125.1 uncultured Planctomycetaceae bacterium
AATGGCTGGTTTTGGGGGCGCCTCGAAGTGGCTGGTTTTGGGCGCCTCATGACAATTCCGTTACCGTAAAGTCCTTGGACGCCAAAGGCTGTCATCAGACTGTACAACGCCTCTCCGTTCCTCGCGAGGGATTCAATAATTGGCAGCGCCGTCTCATTCACGTCGCGCTGGAGGAAGCGGCCGACGGCGGGGGAGTAGAACCGATTGCGGGCGTAGTACATGCCCGCGACGTCCGGAGCAATCGACGGCAGCGTGTAGTCGCCGTCGTAACGCTCGAAGAAGAGACCTTGGAAGCCGACGCGATTCACCGCGTGCTGGCTGCTGCCGTCCACGCCGACGTCGAGGTTGTCCGCGGCGATGACCGTGCCGTAGGGCTCATACGTGCACTGTTCCAGCAGCGTGTCTTCGCCATGCTCCGGCGTGCCGTTGGTGCGGTATTCCTTCCTTCGGGCCTCGCCGAATCTACCTGCGTGCGCATCCGAATGACTTTCGGGCCTCCCCGTGCATTGCCGGGTTACCCTGCCACGCCGGTCTTGTATCCGGTTTCTATGCGTCGAGTCCGAAGTTTGGGCGTCGGCTCCCTTCAGATTCCACCTCACGGTGGACACCCTGGCCTGCCCTGGCGGTTCCGGTCATCACGGCCCGCAGAGGACTCGCACCTCCCACAGTCACTACACGCCTGACAAACAACAAAAACGCCCCCGGCCACGGGTCGCGGTCGGGGGCGTTGAATCAGTCATTGCCTGGTTGCAGGCATGATCCCGAGCGGCGATGGCCGAACGGGACCAGATTGCGTCGGGGCCTTACGGCGTCACCACCGAGAACCGATAGTCCGACGCGCCGATGCAATTGAAGCATCCGCCGGTGATGCGGCCGGCAACGAAGTAACAGTCCTGACCCGGGCCTATCCCGTCTTTCCAGCGGAAGATCTGGTAATCCCAGCCGGAGCCGGAGCCATTGTTGGCCGGGCAGTCTTCCGGCGGCACGGCGCAGAGCACGCAAACCTCCGCTCCGTCATAGAGATCGTTGCCGCCGACACATTGCGGCAGGCCGGCGAGCATCGCCTGGGTTTCGGCGTTGTCCACCACCGCGTACTTGCAGAACATGTTCACGTCGTCGGTGGCGCAGACATCGACCGGCGAATCGCACCGGGATAGCTGGATGGTGGCCTCTGGATCCTGCACACAGTCATATCCGTCGATCACTCGGGCCACGAACTCCTGGATATCCAGGCCGTCGACTTCGCCGTCCTCATTCACATCCGCACAATAATTGGGCGGATCCGCCACGCCGAGAAGAGTATCGACGAAATCGCCGACGTAGGCGAGATCGTTGCCATCGACCACGTTGTCGCCGTTGAGGTCTCCGCCGCAGGTCTGGCAGATGGTCGAGCACTCGCCCATGTCCGCCCATCTTCGAGGCAGAATCTCATACCAACTGTCATAGGGAGCAGTGGTGTCGTATTGGCTGAGCACGCCTGTGATCGACACCGGTCCGGTCGGAATGGGCTTGCCCACCCACTCGTTAGCCGACGTAGAGATGTAGACGATGGCGTCCTGACCGCTTCCGTCGGTGACCCAGTAGTTGACGCCCGAGGCGAACGTCCCCACAACCTGGAAGCTCACGCAGTCGAGCTTCACCAGCGTGCCTTCAAGGTCCTCAGCCGTCTGACTCTGGGGTTGGAGGTCCGCCACGGTTACTTTGGTCGTCACCAATGTCCCAGGAGTGGGGTACTTCTGCATGACGTCAAGGGCCGGCGAGAGGCGGCCGTTGATCTGGAACAAGCCGTTAAACTGATCCGTCTTGCCGTAGACCATGATCCGGTCGCCTTCCTGCACGCCGGCAAACTCGGCATTCATCAGGGCGTTTGCCCCATGGAGGCACACGCCTCGCGGCTGGCCACCGGGGCCGGACAAGTCCTGAGCGTAGTAGCTGATGTAGCTGGCCGAAGCAACCATGTCTACCATGCAGTTGACGACCACTTCGCGAAGTGTGACCACGGATTGGTTAGGCAAAGCCCGAGCCTCCGCTATCGTGGAGAAGCCGGTGCAGCCCAGACCCGCGCAGGTGGAGCCGTCGCCGCGGTACGCCCCTTCGAGGGCCACGCAGGCGCTCTTGCCGACGCCGTCCACGCAGCTATCGTCCGGCAGGCAGCAGGCGCCGGTGGTCACCACCGGGCAAGGCGGCGTCGGCGGACAGGTTGTGCCCGTTCCCTGATAGGTACCAAACAATTGTGTGCAGATCGCCTGGCTGAGCACACGGCAACTGCTGTCGGCGAAGCAGCACGCGCCGATGGCGCATGTCGGGGCTCCGTTGACATCCGCGGGCTCGACAACCAGCAACTGGTAGCCCCCGTTATAGGGCGCGTAGAGGTCGTACTGGCTGACGACGGCCGTCACCGCCACCGCCTCGCTGGGGATGAGAGTGCCGACGATGGGCTCGTAGGTCGTGTCTCCGGAAGTCCGAACAACAGCGTAATTGGTGCCGTCGCAGATGGTGTAATTCTGGCCGCCCACGAAGTAGCCGCCGGGATTGAGGAAGGCCACGCAGCCCAGCTTGACGCGGACACTCTCCAGTTCCTCGGCCCGCGGATTACCGTCCTGGAAATCGGTGCAGGTGGCGGCCACCAAGGCCGGCGTCCCTACAGGGCCGTAGTTGGTGACCAACTCCAAGGGCGACATGAGGTCGTCGTTGACAAGCTGGAGAACACCGGTAACGATGGGGCTTCCGCCGGTAGGAGTCCACGTGCTCACATCCAGCGTGCCCTTGATGTCGACCTTGTCTCCGACATTCACTGAGCTCTTGATGGCGTCAATTATCGCCGTGGATCCGAAGAGCACGATGCCTCGCGGGTGCGTTGGGCTGCCCGAGAGGTCCTGCACGTGCATGGTGGCCACCTGTGTGCTATAGACCGTGTCGACTGTATAGGACACGACAACGTTGCAAAGCGTGACCGGCGTCCCGAGATCCAGGGCCTTGGCCTCATTGATCGTCTTGCAGGGCGGCCCCTCGCAGGGGTTGTACGGGTTCGAGCAGTCGCGCCAGTTCTGGAAGTACGTCCCGCCGCCAGTCGTGCAGTCGGCTTCGGACACGTAAGTGCAGGTCGTGCCGTTGCAGCAGGCGCCGAGCTTGGTGCCGCCGTTCTGGGCGCCGGGGCTGGAGAGCAGGTCATACTGATTGCCAAGCTCTATTGGATAGGGCGGGGGCGTGGTGGCCCCGTAGTTGTCCTGCGTCTGCCAGTCGTTGACGGTGTCCGTATCCACTCCGTTGGGGATGCGGGAGGCCGTGTCCCAGGTCTTGCTGCCTGAGTCGTTGGAGTTCGGATTGTACGGTATTGCCGGCGCACCGAAGTATACATGGTCTCCGGCGGTCTGATCCTGCGACGCGATCGCGTCAGTCAAGTTGGCGGTGATCAACGCCACGGAGGCGTCGGTCAACTGGTTGCCAGTCTCGTAGTCGATGTCAATCGTCCTGACGATGGCATAGGTCTGGCTGCCGTTCTGCAGATCACCAAGGGTAAAGGATATGTCGACGTTTGGCGTGAGACCCGCGCCGATGAGCAGGTAGCCGCCGGGGGCCAGCGAGCCGGACAGGTCAAACTGAAGGGTCACCAGTTTGTAGTTCGGACTGTCCGTGTTGCCGCCGGTGTCGCCGTCGACCACGATCACGCTCAGCCCGTCAAGGGTTACCGCCGAGCCGCCGTTGTTGTACAGCTCGATGTACTCCGCGCTGTCCGTGTAGGCGTCATCCGCCCAGAATTCGTTGATGACGAGTGCTGCCTGGGCGTTGGCCGCCATCGTCATGCAGACCGCCACGGCAAATGCCGCGACAGCATACATTCGACTCCTTGTGTTCATGCGATTTCTCCTGCAATGGGTGTTTCGTACCTCTTTCCACCGCTATTCCGGAAGAGTCTTCGTTCCTCCCCGAAACGCCTACCATTGAAATCCGTATTGTAGCCGTTGACCGTGCGCCGTCTGTTAGCGAAACACTAGAACCGCGCTAAACTCGATCGGACACGATTCGGCGTTGTTCTTTCATCGGTATGCACGCCCCCACCTGGTGAGGACGCTTCCCCTGTCGAGCCGCCTCCTGGCACTCTCTAATCCACATCGCAAACTGCAAAATACTTCAGCATCCACTATACCAGTAAGGGCCTGCTGGTTGAAGCGAAAAGTCGGCTTCTCGGACCGAATTCTCGAAGGCCACAGCGATATGCGTCATCATGGGGTGCAAACTCGTAAATACTCAAGCCGGCTTCGCCTCCTCGCGAAGCACAACCGGCCTTCGTGACGGCCGCGGCATGCTGCGATCAAGGTCCCCCAGCATCAAGTTGTAGGCGGCGGAGTACCCGCTTAGTATCCTGATCTGTCTTCCGGCCAGAGGGCAAGCCATTCAGGGCTGCTCTTGCGGCGGGCGACGCCGAAGTGGCGGAACTGGCAGACGCGCGGGATTCAAAATCCCGTGGGGGCAACCTCGTGAGGGTTCGAGTCCCTCCTTCGGCATTCTCGTGTTCCCCCGACACCGTCAGCCTTGAGTCGCGCGCCCGTCTCGGACTAGAGCATTCTTCCCTCGCGCGTAGCGCCGGTCCCCCGCCTGCCCTTTACGTCGCGAAGCGATGTCAAGGGTGGCCGACGTAGAAGGGTAAGCGGCGATTACTCCGTCATACGTCGCCCGCAGGAGGCGACGCTACATTCAAATGAAAAACGCTCCTGCACGGCCGCAATTGCCCGGGCAATCTCAGCGAGCTGCGACCAGCAACACAACACCGGCGGCAAGCAAGGCAAAGAGGCTCAATATCGCCCCCGCGACGATCTTGCGCCGCCGTTCGCTCCGTCGCCATGCCTTGAGGCTCTCGCTCGTGCGGACAAGTGCCGGCAGCCACTGCTCTCCGCAAGCCTCCGGCCGCTTGACCACTTCCACCCGAACGCCCGACGCCAGCCAGCGCGCCAAGTCTGCGTGATCCTTCCAAAGCATCGCCAGCAGCGATTCCAAGTCGGCAAAGACAACTCGCCGAAACCTGCCGCTGATCAAGGCGGCGTTCAGTTCATCATCGTCCTTCGCGGCGAATTCAGTGATGCCGCTCGGCGCCTGTTGTTTTAGATGCGCCGCCAGCGCTCGTCGACCGTCGGCGTCCGTAGCCTTTCGCACGGCACAATCGGCGGCGGGTTCATCAGCCTCAGCGTGCATCATCATCCTGCTCCATATCTACTCACCACGAACGCGGTCAAGACCGCCAGGCCCGTCACGCCAACGACGCCGGCAAACGGAAACGTGCTGGCCCCGGTCAGCCACGCGGGCCCTCGGTAGCGAACAAACGGCCTGGTCCCCATGATCACCAGGATGCCGCCTGCATGCAGGCCGATCGGCAACCACAATGCGTCCGTCCTCACGAACGCGAGACAGAGGAGCGCTCCGAGCATCAGGTGGCCGGGCAGCGTCCACCATCTCTTCACACGCCGCACGTAGTGGGCGGCGGCGAACACAAGCGTCCCAATGGCCAGGGCAAGCGTTTGTGAGTGCGGCATGGAGCGGAGCAAATCCGCCAGGAGAACGCCGCGGAAGAGCAGCTCCTCGACCGACGCTCCAAACACCGCCGTGGGCAACAGCAGGGCCAGCCGTCGGCCCCAGCGCCGCCGAGACTGATGGACGTCAATCTGCAGTTGATCCGTCAGCACCCAGGCCAGAAAGAGCAGGCACAGGAACAGCACGGAGACCGCAAGGCCGTGGATGAACTGTCCCGCGAGCTCGATGGGCAGCAGCGAGCGGTAGTAGTCGATGCCCTTCCGGCCTTGGAGAGCGGGGTACGCGAGGATCACGCCGAGCAGAGCAAGCTGAGTGATGATCCGGGCGATGGTGCGAAGCGAGCGCGGCACGTCACGGTGGTCTATGCCGGCGCGGATCGGAACGCCCTGCCACGACAGCAACAGAGTCTGGGCGAGCCACATGATGCCCATGACGCCCAAGAGCAGCAACAAGGCCGTCATCCGTCTTCTCCCGGGCCGGGCGGGCCGCCGCCCGATCTCGCTCGCCCTTGCCCCTCGCTACTTGCAGCCTCGTCGGTGAACCTGCCGGCATACTCCTCGTCGCCGGCGAACACTCGGGTCCACCGGTTGTCGCCCCACAGAAACCATGCCTCGGGCGACCGGCGGAGGAACTCCGCGAAGTGATCCGCCCAGACTTGCATCGCCCTCTGGATCGCCGCTTTCCGCCCCCCTTCGGCCCGCGGCAACGACCGCACCTCGATCGGCTGGCCCGCCGAGATGAAGTGTTTGCCCGGCGCCAGCCGCCCGAAGACGGGCACCAGCGGCGCCTCGGCAAGCATGGCAATCGACGCCGGGCCAGTCGGCAGGTTGGCGCTGCGACCCAGCAACCGCACGGGCACCCCCTTGCCGGTCTTCTGGG
>CAYYBO010000259.1:0-6368 GCA_964470125.1 uncultured Planctomycetaceae bacterium
ACTTACGACCGGCGAGCTGGCGGTAACGCGGCTCATGCCGGTACAAGGTGTTGACGGCGCAGAATTGCTTCGGGTCGCCGCGTCGGCCGAGCAATTGAGCAATCACCCGGCGGCCAAGGCGGTGATGGCCGTCGCCGCGGAGGCGAACATCAGGCATCCGGAGCCTCAGAACTTCGAGGAGGTACCGGGCAAGGGCGTCATCGCCAAGGTCGACGGAAAGCGTGTGCTTGTCGGGCGCGAGGTATTTCTGCGCGAGAAGGGCGTCGGCACTGAATCGACCAGGAAGATGGCGGAAGAGGCCGAAGGGATGAGCCAGCTTTACGTGGCCCATGGGGATCGGCTGTTGGGTCTGGTCGGCTTGGAGGACCGCACGCGGCCGGCGGCTCGCGAGGCGGTTGAGGAACTTCGCGATCTGGGAATGCGGCGGGTGGCGATGCTGACAGGCGACCGTCAAGCGGTGGCCCGGCGAGTGGCGTCGGAGATGGCGTGTACAGAGTACAAGGCGGACTGCCTGCCGAACGAGAAGCTCGATTTGGTGCGGGCGATGAAGAGCAGCGGGCACCGGGTGTTGGTTATCGGGGACGGCGTGAATGATGCGCCTGCGTTGGCGGCGGGCGATCTAGGGGTGGCCATGGGCGCCGCCGGCAGCGACGTGGCAATCAATTCCGCATCGATCGCCCTGCTGAATAATGATCTGACTCGGATTCCGTTTCTTATACGGCTGAGTCGGGCGACGCGGAGGGTGGTGATACAGAATCTTGTCTTCGGCGTGCTGTTCGTGATTACCGTCATGTCACTCGGTGCGTTTGATATCGTGCCGCCGACCGTGGCCGCCCTGCTGCACACCGTGTCGAGCTTCGTGGTGGTGTTCAACTCCGCCCGGCTGGTCCGCTTCGGCGAGGAGAAGGCGACGCACGAGCAGGTCATGGCGGCGGAAGGCAAATCGCCCGCCCCTGCGGCGGCCGCTGTGCCGGCATAAGGAAGCTGGATCGCGCGCGGAGTGATCGCCCGATCCTCGCAAACAGCAAGTCCAATCTGGGAGGCCGGGCCGACGGCAACGCTTGCCCGACTTTGTCCTGCCTCGACAAATACAGCGATTAAGGTACATTGAGGCTGCAACGAGCAGGCGACGGCGCCTCCTGCCAGGCGTCAACGGCGGGAGCGGCTGCGCCGGTCCTGCTCTTGGCGGATGACTGACGGGAAGATCATGCGAATCCTCAGCGGCGTACAACCATCGGGCAAGCTGCACCTGGGCAACTACCTTGGGGCGATGAAACAGCACATCGAGGACCAGGAGCGGCACGAATGCTACATCTTCATCGCCAACTACCACGCCTTGACCACCATCCAGGACCCGGATCGGCTGCGGCAGCTTACCCTGGACGTGGCCCTGGATTACCTGGCCCTGGGGCTCGACCCGAACAAGGCCTGCTTCTTCCGACAAAGCGACGTGCCGGAAGTGACCGAGCTGGCCTGGATTCTCTCCACAGTAACGGGCAAGGGCCTGATGGAGCGGGCGGTCAGCTACAAGGACAAGGTGGCCCGCGGGCTGCCGGCCTCGATGGGGCTGTTCAGCTACCCGATCCTCCAGGCGGCGGACATCCTGATCTATCGCAGCGACGCCGTGCCGGTGGGGCAGGATCAATCCCAGCACATCGAGATGACGGCGGACATCGCCGGCTACTTCAACAACACCTACAAGTGCCAGGTCTTCGTCATCCCGAAGGTCAAACTGAACGAAGCGGCGGTGGTGCCCGGCCTGGACGGCGAGAAGATGAGCAAGAGCTACGGCAACACCATCGACATCTTCGACGAGCCCAAGTCGGCCAAGAAGCGGATCATGAGCATCAAGACGGACTCGACGCCGGTCGAGGAGCCCAAGAACCCGGACAAATGCAGCGTGTTCGCCCTGCTGCGGCTGCTCGCCGCCCCGGCGGAGACCGCCGAGTGGCTGGATCGCTATCGCAAGGGCGGCACGGGCTACGGCGAGGCGAAGAAGCGACTGGCGGAGCTGTTTGAGGCCAAGTTCGGCCCGGCCCGCGAGCGCCGCGCTCAATTGGAGAGGGACGCCACCTACGTGGAAGATGTGCTGGCGACCGGCGGCCGAAAGGCCCGAGCGGTGGCCCAGGCGGTGATGGAGGACGTGCGGCAAGCGTGCGGGATCGTCGTGGGAAAGGGGAACTAACAATGGTGGATGGCGAATAGTTGATGGGGGTCGGCGGCAGTTCCTCACGGCCTCCGAATCCGCTCCCTGCTATTCACGATTCGCCGGTAAAAGCATTCATGCCTGACTACCGCATCCAAACCGACGTTTACAACGGCCCGATGGACCTGCTCTTGTACTTGATCCGCCGCAACGAGGTGGACCTGTACGATATCCCCATCGCCCTGATCACAACCCAGTATTGCGAGTACGTGGCGACACTGAGCATCATCGACCCAAACGCCGCGGGGGATTTCCTGGTCATGGCGGCGGCCTTGATGGAGATGAAGTCTCGGATGCTGCTGCCCCGGACCGCCGGACTGGAGGGCGAACCGGAGGACCTGTCGGACCCGCGGTTGGAGTTGGTCCGACAGCTCTTGGAATACAAGAAATTCAAGGACGCTTCGTTCGAGCTCGGGGCCGCCGCCGCCGCCCAGGCGTTGCGTTGGCCGAGGGCCCCTTTTCATCTGGGGGTGAACGATCCCGCGGAGGTTGATCTTGAAAACGTGCAGGTCTGGGACCTGGTCGCCGCGTTCACCAAGCTGATGGCGTCAATCGGCGGAGGCCGGGGGGCGCACGAGGTCGTCTTCGACGATACACCGGTCGCCTTGCACGCCGCCGACATTCTTGATCGGCTGCAGGGAGAAGGGGGCGAGATGCACTTTGAACAGGTTTTCGTCGGCCGAAGCAGGGCGGAGATGATCGGTCTGTTTCTGGCGCTGCTCGAACTGATGCGTCAGCAGCGTGTTCGAATTACTCAGGCGAAGATACTCGGCCCGATCACGATTCTGCTTCTGTCAGCCGAACCCATCCAGATAGGTGAGGAGGCCGGAGGGCCGGAGCTTCGCGAGGCGGTTCTCGGGTCCGCCGATTCGGCGAATGAGCCGGCCGGTCGAGCCGATGCGGTCCAGAACGAAACCGGCGACGGCGCGCCAGCCGGCGGTCTCCAGGACGACGAGGCCCAGGAGGCTGCTCTGGCGGGTTTCGAGGAGTTGGACAGGATCAAGACGGATGTCGACCTTGACTCGGTCTTGAGGGAGGAGCCCGCGCCGCGAGAGGGCGAACCCAAGACCGACGAAGATAGCGACGGATCGGAGTAGCCCGGAAAGCCCGACTGGATTTCAGGTTGCGGAGGTCGGATTGCAGATCGAATGGTGGCGGCCTCACCCAAAGAGCCCCGGACTCTAGTCCGGGCGGTGTCTGGAAGACCGGTGTCGCCCCAACTCGATTCGGACGGCCGCCCGGACTGAAGTCCGAAGCTCTGGGGATTGATTTGGGCCAGGCGTCATGGCAGCATGATCAAGAAAGGCACGGCATGAAACCTTCACAGCGTCTCGCAGAGTTGAAAACATCCCTTCCGCCGGTCACTCCGCCGGTGGGTTCGTATGTTCCCGGCATGCGGACGGGCAACCTCGTCCTGGTCAGCGGCCAACTCCCGATGGTCGAGGGCAAGCTGATCGCCACGGGCAAGGTAGGGGCTGACGTATCCTTGGAGGATGCCGCCAAGGCGGCCCGGCAGTGCGGGTTGAACGCCCTGGCCATCGCTGCCCAGACGGCCGGCGGGATCGACCGCATCGCGAAGATCGTCCGCCTCGGCGTCTTCGTGAACAGTGCCCCCGGCTTCACGGCCCAGCCGAAGGTGGCCAACGGGGCCAGCGATTTGATCGCTGAAATCTTCGGCGACGCCGGCAAACACGTCCGCGCCGCCGTGGGCTGCAACGAATTGCCGCTCAACGCGGCGGTGGAAGTGGAGATGATGGTCGAGGTGAGTTGAGAATGCAGAACTGAGAAAGGGCCTATAGGCTCAGGAGGCCTTACAGGGAGTCAGCCCTTGCTGTATCCCCAATTCTCCATTCTCGATTCCACACGCGCGGATGCTCATTCAATGGTGTCTTCCCAGCCTCTTCGCCCCCTCTGGTGGAACCCTGACATCCCGCCGCACGGGGCGTTGGAGCTTATCGATCAGACGCTCCTGCCGGGCGAACTGGTCCACGTAACCTGCACGACGCTGCGATCGGTCTGGCAGGCGATCAAGGTGCTCCAGGTCCGCGGGGCGCCGGCCATCGGCGTGGCGGCGGCCTACGGCGTCGTCGTCGGCCTCAACGAATTCGCCCCGGGCGACCGAGCCTGGCGAGAGACCGTCAACAAAGTCTGCGATCACCTGGCGACCAGCCGGCCGACGGCCGTCAACCTTTTCTGGGCCCTGCATCGGATGCGCAAGCGAGCCGCCCAGCTCGGCCGGTGCGGCTGGATCGAGGCTCGAAACGCCCTGCTCGTCGAGGCTCACGCGATTCGCGACGAGGACGCGGCGATGTGCCGGGCGATCGGGGCGGCCGGCGAGCACCTCATTACCGAGGGGGCGGGCGTCTTGACCCACTGCAACGCGGGGGCATTGGCCACCAGCGAGTACGGCACGGCCCTGGCGGTGATCTACACGGCCCAGTCCCGCGGCAGGCGGTTCACCGTCTACGCCGACGAAACGCGGCCGCTGCTCCAGGGAGCACGCCTGACCGCCTGGGAGTTGACCCGAGCGGGGATCGACACCGTGCTCATCTGTGACAACATGGCGGCGACCCTGATGGCTCAGAGAAAGATCGGCGTGGTCATCACTGGGGCAGACCGAATTGCCGCCAATGGCGACACGGCTAATAAGATAGGTACGTACAGCGTGGCCGTGCTGGCGGCGGCCCACGGCGTCCCTTTCTATGTTGCAGCTCCGACTTCCACGTTCGATCCGTCGCTCAAGGACGGGGCGGCCATCCCCATCGAACATCGTGAGGCGGATGAGGTGCGGATGATCCTCGGCCGGCCGATCGCGCCGCCGCGGGTGCCCTGCTATTGCCCGGCGTTTGACGTAACTCCAGCCAGGCTCATCACCGGGATCATCACTGAAAACGGTCTGGTCTGTCCGATCTCGACGGCCGGTATTCGAGCCGTTGTCGGTCGATAATGTGATTTCCGGACGCTTGGCGATGGACATCCTGCGCGGGGGCGGGGGTGTCGGTGTGGCTCGAGTTTGGGCACTTGAAACGCAAGCTCCAGGGGGGTACCATAAGTGACGGCACGGCCCAAAGGGGGCTTCGGCCTCGCCATGGGAACCACTCCTGCCATAGACCTGCCTGGGGATCGGAGGATTTCGGAAGATGACTTGCAGCAAACGCCGCCGACGGATTGGTCTAATCGCCGGATACTTGATGACCGGCGCAATTGTTCTGCAGCTCGGGCCTGTCTGCTCAATGGTCGGGGGGACGGGAATGGCGAGCGGGATCAGCAGCCTCATAGACGACAATGGCCGGTTCCTGGGCCTCTTCGACGTGTGCGGTCAACAGAACGTGGTCTACGTCGACGCCCAGGGTGTGCCCACGGGAACTGAGACCAGGACCCCAGTAAGTGGAACATTCGCGCCCGTGCAGTTCTCCGGAGACGACTTGATGCACGGCTGCCCCGTCAGATACGTGCGGACCGGAACATAGAACGTGAGCCGGGCGGCGGTGCCCAGTCGGGGCTCGCCGTCCAAGACAAGACAATGAACGGCGACAGCCCTCGCAGGCGCACGGCGCTTCGGCGCCGAGAGGAATGAGGAAGGTTAGAGCGATGAGAAGACACAGGTTGCTGCAGAAGGCTTTGTTTGGTTTAAGCGCCGCTCTGGCCGGCGGGATGGTTTTGGGCAATGGGTGCATCAACACGCTAGCCTCGGTCCCGATCTGCGGGACTGTGCTGACGTTTTGCACCCCACAGGACCAGCTCAATCTCATGTATCCGATGCTTGATCTGCCGAACTTCGACTGGGATCCGTCATGCACCATACCGCTTGGGTGCGGTGACGGCGACCTCTATCCGCCCAACGGCGGCAACGGCGGGTACCCCGGCGGCGACTCGCCGGATGAACCCTCCGACACACAGAGCGGCGGGCAAGGCGGAGGCGGCTGATCGCTGTAGTGGTTTTTAGGAAGCATGGCAAGAACGGCCTCGGGGTCAGTCCTCGGGGCCGTTTGCACATGCGGGGACCGTTCGTTAAGGGTGGGGCGGGTCAGGCAGATGAGAATGCGTCGTAGAACCCGTATCGCACCACAGGCGAGGCGCCCGTGCCCCAAAAGGTTCGAGCACGCACTCTAAGCTCGACTTTTGCCTTTTTTCCGTTGCTATGCGGCAGGTGCGAGGGCGT
>CAYYBO010000260.1:0-248 GCA_964470125.1 uncultured Planctomycetaceae bacterium
GGGAAAATCAACTGTCGGTTTCCGAGGATGTCGCGGAAGTCATACAGCCAGTTTGTGTACCAATCCACGTTCTGCGCCAATACCGGAAAGTCGTCCGACAAGGCATCCAGCGGTATCTCCGATGGGATCACGATCCCACTGTGCGGCACGACGACAAGAATACCGGCGTCAGTCACAAGTGTTTCCCCACCCCTTCCGGAGAAAACGAGAGAGAAAACAGGAACATCACCGAATGCCATTAAGTTAAC
>CAYYBO010000260.1:258-6360 GCA_964470125.1 uncultured Planctomycetaceae bacterium
ACCGCCTGAGTTGCGCTATTTCCACTGTTCAAGAGGCCGGCCGTGTTAGCCTGCTTGAGCTTTCCGCAGTTGCGGCGCGCGCTTCCACACCTCACCGTCCGGGCAGAAAAATGGGACAGGTTCGATCGACGGCTGGGGTTGAGGAATCCTAGTGTAGGAGGATGCCCCGAGCAGCAAGAGAAGCGCCTGGCGGAGTGGTTTTCCACGTCATCAATCGAGGCGTGGGCGGGTCCTGTCTCTTCGGAAAGGAGGCCGACTTCGAGGCGTTCGAAGGAGTGCTGTGCGAGACGCTGGCCGTGCGGCCGATGCGCATGCGCGCCTATCCCGTTTGTTCGCCCTTCTGCGTCTTCGCGGGGCAACCGAGTAAGTGATGTCCCCCTTTTCGCGGGTAATCAATTGTGGCCGTGGCGGGCTAGCACACCGCCACGGCCCATACCTGCGGCTCTTAGCTCACTACGCTCATGCCGGCGTCCCGGCGCGTCAGGGCGTGTGCATCTCTGCGTAGCCCTCGCCATGCACGTCGGCGGCGTCCATGAAGATATTGCCGTTAAGAAGTCGGCTGTCTGGTGCCGCCGGGATTTCAGTCATGTCCCAACGGAGTTCCACGCGGACCGTGATCTTGTTGGGAATCGGTTGAACCACAAGATCGGCGACAACCTTCCACTGGACGTTTCTGTCCATTGCTGAGAGCAGGTTCGTCTCCACGATCTCCCAGGTGAAGCCCTGGGCTTGCGTGCCGGCGCCGCCCGCGGTTCTCATTTCGGTGATCCTGCCACCCTTGATAACGATGATGTTCGGAGGGTAGATGCCGCCAACATTCGGCACGCCCACCATCACCGCGCTTGCCAGAGTCCAGGTCCCATCAAACCTCACGGTGAACATCGCGGACATGGCGCTGACCGCTGCGAACAAAGCGACCAGAGGCTGCAGGAAGCCGAGCAATCCGAAGACCGGCGCCAGCGGAGTCAGGACCATCAGCAGCGGCAGGAAAAGAGCTGCGTTGGGCTTGCCACCGCCTCCGGAGTTTCCGCCGCTGGAGCCACCGGAGCCGTTCAGGTAGGCATCAAGACTGAACCCGGTGTTTCCCGCTTGACGGTCATACTCCTGCGCTGCGGCCACCAGATTAGCGTTGGCGTCGATGTAGGCCTGGATATTTGTAGTGTACGCATTGATCTCCAAAGACGAATCGCCCTTCGGTAGCGTCCACGCCGAGCCATCAGAAGTAGTGATGCTCGTGACCCGCTTGTTGCCGTCGAACTTGAGCTCCACCCATCGCTCGTAGGCTTCAAGCCTGATTTCGGTCACAGTGAAGACGCCGTCCTGCACGACGTAGCTTCCGCTGATGTTTCGATATTGATCTGGGAACACGAAGCTGAAGGTCTGAGTGTCAGTAAAAAGGTTAACGGCTTCTACATCACGAAACTGGGTGTCGGCCAGGGCTTGCGCCAGAGGCTGGCCGGGCGTGATCCCAATGCGCACCGCTCCCTTGTTCGCAGCTTCGGTCAGGGCGTTCGCCAAGGTCGAATCCAGAGAGGCCATCCCCCCGCAGCCTGCAAGCCAGAAGTTGATATTGAGTACGAGCAGACAGCACAGAACCGCTTTCAGTTTGAACGTGATCGACTCAAATGAGAAATGCATGATTACCTCCTGTAGTACCGAGACCGTCTTGTCACCACGCGGGACCGAGGCAACGGACAGCGGCCGCTTCTCCAGAGCCCCCCTCCAGAAACCGATCCCTCGCATGGTTTCTATACCCTTGCCGCTCACCTCCCTACTCTGGTTACTGCATGTCGGTGCTTATGTCCGCCGCACCTCCTTTCTGGGCCTTTTGTTGGCGGGACGGCTGGTGCCTGGAGAAAGAATAGAACTCACATCGTTCCGCCCACCTCGCGCGGCACTAGGCCTTTGCGATGCGACGGGCCGAGAGACAGAACAACTGGTATGAATCCCGACCGAGCACGTTGCGATAATGAGTCGATGAACGCTGCTCCGCGCCAACTAAAGACTGGGGCCTTTCTTGCCCGACTCCGAAGCCGCTGTCACCCGCAGGCCCGCTGGTGGAGCCCTTCGCAGTGCCAGCCTCCTCCGCTCCACGCGTCTGACAGGGCGTTACTATAGAAAGAAGGTCTCAAAGAAACAAGCCGGCAAACTGGATTCCTCAGTTCGTACTGGGAAAGCGAGGTGTCGCTCAGCTTGGAACATCACCCCCCCCCAGCACATCCATCAGCCGAGAGCGGCCCTTGCACATCTCAGCTGCCGATGCCGCTCCGGCGCCTCCTCAAAACGCCTCCACTCCGGTTAGTTCGCGGCCAACGATCAGCTCGTGAATGGTCTCAGTGCCCTCATAAGTGATAACGCTTTCCAGGTTTAACATGTGCCGGATCGGGGAACACTCGATGCTGATGCCGCCGGCGCCGAGGATATCGCGGGCCTCGCGGGCTACGTCCAGGGCCATGCGGCAATTGTTCCACTTCACCATCGAAACCTGGCTGTGGTGCAGGCGGCCGGCATCCTTCAGCCGGCCTAGTTGCACTGCGAGCAGGCGGGCGGTGGCGATTCGCCGAGCCATGTCGGCAAGCCGCCGCTGGATCGTCTGGGTGTGCGAGAGCGGCCGGCCGAAGAGCACGCGGAGCCTGGCGAACTCCAGGGCTTCGTTGAAACAGGCGATGGCCGCGCCGATCACGCCCCAGGCGATGCCGTACCTGGCCTGCGTCAGGCAGCTTAGCGGCGCTTTCAGGCCGACCGCGCCGGGCAGGACGTTCGCCTGTGGCACGCGGACGTTGTCGAAGAATAGCTCCGATGTCACCGACGCCCGCAAGGAGAACTTCCGCAGGATGTCGCGGGCGGTGTAGCCGGGCGTACCCATCTCGACGAGGAAGCCGCGGATGCCGTCGTCGGTCTTCGCCCAGACGAGGGCGACATCGGCGATGGTCCCGTTGGTGATCCACATCTTGGCGCCATTGATGATCCAATCATCGCCCTTGCGCTCGGCGTGCGTGCGCATGGCCCCAGGATCGGAGCCACCGTCCGGCTCTGTCAGGCCGAAGCAGGAGATCTTCTCCCCGCGGGCCAGCCGCGGCAGCCAGAACTGCTTCTGCTCGTCGCTGCCGTACGTCAGGATCGGATACATGCACAGGCTGCTCTGCACCGAGACGAAGCTCCGCAGGCCGCTGTCGCCCCGCTCCAGTTCCTGACAGATCAGCCCGTAGCAGATGTTGTTCAACCCGGCACAGCCGTAGCCGTCGATGTTGCATCCGAGCAGGCCGAGCCGAGCCAGCTCGGGGACCAGCTCAACGGGGAAGCGATGTTCCTCAAACGCCCGCGGGACAATCGGCAGGACCCGCTCATCGACGAAGCGGGCGACAGTGTCCTGTATTTGTCGCTCCTCGTCGGAGAGCAAGGATCGGGCGTCGAGAAAATCCGTCGGCGAGGGGTTTGGGGAATGGGGATCGGGCTGCGATGACATCTATGACTCCCATAAGGCAGGCGGGGCCTCATGAACATGATAGCGGCGAATGTGCAGGGGGACAGAGCCGGGCTGCTTTGAAAGGGCGTCGTAGAAAGCGCGGGGCGGTAGCGTGCAGTAGCGGCGCGGAAGTAGATTCCCGCAGGAGTGGGTGCGAGACCGTCAGCCCCGCTTCGCTCCGTCAAGGGCAAACGGGATTCTCGCACTTGGGCGAGGCTCGGTTGCGGTATTCACGGGGCGACGATCAGCTTGCCGGTCGCCTTTACCGTGACCGGATCGTTGGCTCGATCGTCGATGAGGGCAAAGACGGTATAGGTGTCGTCGGGCACGGTGTCACCGTTTTCGTCGAAGCCGACGAAGGTGAAAGTGCCGGCGTTGCCGTCGAGGCTCAGCAGCCAGTCGCGCAGCAGGATGATCTCGTTGCCGTTTTCGTGGTCGTTATCGATATCCAGGCCGAGCGTGAGCATGGCCTCAACGTTTGCCTCGCCGTTGTCGGTCCAGGTGATGTCGAAGGTGCCTCCGGCATTGAAGGTCTCGTCGGCGGCGCCGGGAGCGGTGAAGGCCAGCGTCGGGACAGGCAGGGCGGTCTTGATGGTCAGCACGCCGGTGGTTCCTCGGGCCTCGTCGCGGGAGACGGCGGTGAGCGTCTGACCGTCTGGCGTCTCGATAGTCGCGATGATGACGTAATCGCCGATGCGGACGCCGGTGAAATCCCAAATGAAGATGTCGGCGTCGCCGTCGGCCAGGGCGTCGCGGCCGGAGCCGGGCGTGCCGTCGCCGACCAACTGGATCGGATCGCCGACGTTCTCGAGAATGGCGTTCTGCCGCTGAGCGGCCACGCGGACGACGGTGCCGGGCACGGTGGCGATATCGGCCCACTGGATGACGGCCTCGATGCCCGGCGAGACGGTGACGGCTCTGCCCGGCCGTACGACGGTGATGCCCAAGTCAACAGAACCCGCTGGAGGAGGGGGCGATTGTGATAAAGGCCCAAACAGGACGTCGGAGCCGGTACAACTCGCCGCGGCGATCACAGGCGCAAGCAGCGCCAGACAGATCCTACACTCCAAGCGAAAGCGTCCGCGCGGCCGGTTTTGTATGGTCATTGTCTGTTCCCCCGCTTCAGCCGGGTCGAGTGCATCAGCGATGGATAGCGATCCCGCTTACACCCTCCGGTAGGTGAGGCCATGCCCCTGCCTCTGATTGATTTTTCGGCCGTCTGGGGGGCGATGTCAAACGTCAAAGCAGGGGAAGTTTACCAGTTTCCGGACGATAGGCGGCTGGTGCCGAGTTCTCGGAGCCAGGGTGACGGGCGTTTCTGCCTGATTGCTCATCCCCAACCTTTTGTGGCACGAGCGCCCCACCGATGGTTTCTCGGGGTCTTGGGGATTCCTATTGTCGGTACCCAGCCCTCCGCGGCATGATCGTCCCCCAGATGTTTCCGCCGGGGAGACCTCCGTGCCACGTGGCATTGAGGCGGGCGCTTCCAGCCGGTTTGAGCCATGGGGCGGCGTCTCCTAGAATTGGCAGCGGCGCACTCGTCAAGGGGAACAGCGGGATGAACAAAATTGCCGAGCTTCCCCTCCTCGCCGCGAAGGGCGCCTGCGGGCTGCGCTTCGCACCACCCGGCCCAAGCGCCGAAAGGGGGGACGATACTATGCGGAATCACCGGACCACCCACAACGGTCGGCTTCCATCTTCGCGGACATCGCGGCGCGGTGTTCTTGCAGCGGTTGCGCTCTTGGCGATTTGCTTCTTTGCCTGCGGCATGAGCGGAAGCGGCTGCGAGACGGTGCTGCCCGTTCTGCCCGGGGTCAACACTCACGGCGGGACGCCGCGGGCGGTCGTTCTCGATTCCGATCACGTGCTGGGCGATGCAAACGCCCCGCTCACCATCGTGGAGTACGAGAACTATCAATCCACGGCATGCGGCCGATTCGCCCGGCAGGAGTTCCAGACCATCAAGGAGCAGTACATCGACACCGGCCGGGTCCGCTGGGTATTCCGCCACTTCCCCCAGACAAGTCTCAACCGGTCTCGTCCGGCGGCGGTGGCCGCGGAATGCGCCGCCGACCAGGGTTTGTTCTTTGAGTACCGGGACCTGGTGTACGCGACGACCGACGCGGGCGGCAACACCATTCTAACGGACGCGCAACTGCGGGAGCACGCGGAAACACTGGGGATGGACCTGACGGCATATGACGCATGCGTCGGCGGCCAGGGCAATACGGCCCGCATCGACCAGGACGTAAATTCAGCGGGGGCGTTCGGCGCAAACAGCGTCCCGGCGTTCATCATTGACGACGAAGGGTTCACCGGCTTCGTCACGGCCGAAGACCTTAGCCAACGCATCGACCGGCACCTCAACTAGGATCGAAAAGCAGAGCTGCCCGGATGAACCAGGTGGGGTTCGCTGTGCGGATCAGCATCGTAGGGTCATCCGGTCCTGGTCCGTGTAGCGGATCCTACGGAGCTGTCGCCCGCGACCCAGACTGTGGCACGGGCGTCCCGCGCGTGGGGCCGCTGGCGCGACGCGGGGGGTGTCACAGACTCTCCGCGGGACGCCAAGGAGTGAAGGCTCACTAGAGCACTTTAAGAATCATCATAGCGTTGGCCGTTATTACTTGAATGGCGAC
>CAYYBO010000261.1:0-6359 GCA_964470125.1 uncultured Planctomycetaceae bacterium
CGGGTGGTGGGGAATTTTAGGCTCATTTACCCCCAAATGCCCCCCCCCGGGGCGGCCCAATGGGTTGGGTTTGCCAAAGGGTTTGGTTATGGGAAAAAGATGTCCGCGCCGAGATCGCCCGGCCTCTTGAGGAAGCCGCAACTGATCGGATCGACCGCCACGATCAGCGCCGCTCCGGCCGCTTTGCACATCTCCGCGATCTCGTCCAGCGCCTCGACCTGCCCGAAGAAATTGGGGCTTTGGATGATGACGCCAGCCGTCTTGGGGCCGATGGCCTGCTTGAGGGCCTGCAAATCCGTCCGGGCCGAGCCGGAGCGGAGCTTGATTTCCTTGTATACACCCGGGACATCGCGGCAGCAGTACGTCGCCACCACGCGGCGGACGTGCTCGTGTACGCCCAACGACAACAACACCTCGGATCGGCCGGTGGCCGCCTGGGCCATCAAAGCCGCCTCGGCGGCGGCACTGCCCAGCTCATTGAGCGAGGCGATGGAAACATCCATGCCGGTCAACTGGCAGACCATCGTCTGGAATTCGTAGAAAGCCTGAAGCGAGCCCTGGGAGGCCTCGGCTTGATAAGGCGTATAGGCAGTGACGAACGAGCCCTGTCCCGCCAGGGCGTCCACCACCGACGGAACGAAGTGATCGTAGGCCCCGCCGCCCATGAAGCAGACGAGTTGATCACAGCCGTGGTTCTTCGCCGCCAACTCCGACATGTGGCCCCGCAGTCGCGGCTCGCCCATCGCGGCGGGCAGCTTCAAGGGCTGCTTGAGCCTCTGCCCCGCGGGCACGGTGCTGAAGAGGTCTTCGATGGATGAGACGCCGATCGTCGCCAGCATCTCCTTCACGTTCTGATCGGTAAGCTGCGTGTATCTCATGACGCTGCACCCATGTGTTTTGACTGAAGCAAGAATCCCCCCCACTCGCCCAAGCTCAGGACTGCCGCTCGCCGTAGCGTCGCCCCCCCCGCGACCGACGTTGCCGCGTAGCGTCGGCCCCCCGCGGCCGACGGCGGATGCAGGTCTCCGTCGTCACATCTGCGCCTTTCGCCTCGCGGAGAGCGCCGTGTACTACTGACCATCATCTTCTTCGCGTCCCGCGAAGGTTCTGTGGCACCGGCGTCTCGCCGGTGCGACCACGGGCGAGACGCCCGTGCCACAGTCTGGGTTGCCGGCGTAGCCCGCGCTGCGGGACCAATCCTGCGTGCGGACGCACCCGGTGTTCCCGTCGGCCACAGGGGGCCGACGCTACGGCTCAATCCGAAATCCACAATCCGCAATGCGGCGCGATGCACCCGCCGACCAAGATCGGCGGCTCTTGGGGTCAATGCCCCAACTGGGCTTCGTACGCCTGCGCGGTCAGTAGCTTGTCGTATGCGGCGTTGTCGGAGACCTTGACCTTGACCATCCAGCCCTCGCCGAAGGAGTCACTGTTGACCAGGCCGGGCGAGTCGCTCAGCTTCGTATTCACCGCGGTGACGACGCCCGAGACGCCACTGACCAGGTCGCTCGTCGCCTTGACGCTCTCGATCTCGCCGAAGGGCTTGCCGGCGGTGATTTCGCCCCCCGCCGACGGCAGCGACACGTAGGTAATGTCCGTCAATTCGTCGGCGGCGAACTTGGTGATGCCGATCGTGCAAATGCCGCCTTCCAGTTTGTGCCATTCATGCGATGCCAGGTAACGTCGATCCGTTGGAACGCCCACGATTGATCTCCATCAGGCAAGCCTGTACTTCGTTTCGCAGGTAGCGTCGCCCCCCTGTGGGCGACGTTCCCAGGTAGCGTCGGCCCCCTGTGGCCGACGGCGGATGCAGGTTCCCGTCGTCACGATTGCATGTCTCGCCTCGCGAGGAGCACCGCGCGGGACCAATCCTGCATGCGGACGCACCCAGTATTCCCGTCGGCCACGGGGGGCCGACGCTACGAAAGAGGCGGGCGCCCGCACCTAACTCCGCTTGTAGAACGGCAGGGCGACCACCGCCGCCCCGACGCGCGAGCCGCGCAAATCCACTTCCAGCTTCTCCCCCACCGCCGACTTGGCCGCGTCCACGTAGGCCATGGCGACGGACTTCTCCAGCGTCGGACTCAACGTCCCGCTGGTTACCTCGCCGACCTCCCGGCCTCCCGCGAATACCCTGCTGCCCGGCCGCGCGATCCGCTTGCCGTCCAACTCCAGCCCGGTGATCTTCCGCCGCGGGCCGTCTGAATTCACTCGCCGCAGGGCCTCCACGCCCAGGAAGTCCTTCTCCAAGTCGACGGCCCACTTGCAGCCCGCCGAGATGGGGTCAATGTTCTCGTTCAGCTCGTGCCCATACAGCGGCATCGCCGCCTCCAGCCGAAGCGTGTCTCTCGCCCCAAGCCCAGCCGGGCGGACCGTCGCCCGATCTTCGCCGCCTTCCTGCGTCAGATAGTCCCAGACCATGACTCCCGCCGCGGACGGCAGCACGACTTCCACCCCGTCCTCGCCGGTGTAGCCGCTCCGGAAGATGCTGTAGCCCGTGCCCATGTACGAGCCGGTGATGAAGCCGTACCGCGACATGCCCTCCAGCTTGATGGGCACGTGCTTCTGGAACAGGTCCATCGTCGCCGGACCCTGCACGGCGATCATCACTGTCCGCGTGGTCAGATCGTCGATGGTTACCTCTCGCCCGCGGGCCTCGTGCTTCACGTGGGCGAGGATCTTCTCGCGATTGCCGGCGTTGCAGACCATGAGGAAGTGCGTCTCGTAGCGGGAGACGATCACGTCGTCGAGGATGCCGCCGTGGTTATTGCAGACGTGGCTGTAGCCGGACCGGCCGACCTTGAGCTTCCCGATGTTCCGAGTGCAGATCCATTGCAGCAGTGGTTCGGCATCCTGGCCGCTGATGACCAGCCGCCCCATGTGCGACACGTCGAACGCGCTGGCCGCCGTCCGCGTGTGGGCGTGCTCCTCCTGGATGCCGCGGTACATCACCGGCATCTCCCACCCGCCGAACTCCACCAGCCTTGCCCCCAACCGTTTGTGTGTTTCGTAGAGTGCTGTGCGTAGCATGGAGGAAAGTGTATTTCCCGCGCCGGGAACGGTCAAGCAACCCCCCCCGCTGCCGGGAGCCACGAATGCCCGCTTAGGGCATTTCACGGTTGGAAGTAGCGTCGGCCCCCCGCGGCCGACGGGAACACCATGTGCGTCCCCTTGCGGAATCGCCTCCCGACGTCAGGACGCCATATGCCGCACGCATTCGCGAAATGCGACAGCCGCAACCCGAAGGGGTGCGATCAGATGCGATCAAAGCCGCCCGCGCCGCCGGTCTCAATCAATGGATAATCGCCGCCACGAACAAGGAAATGTCCTTGCCGTCGATCATGCAGTCGCCGTTAAGGTCGGCCTTGCTCTGGAGGCTGATCGACGGGTTCAGCAGGGCGTTCACAAACGGCGGCACGTCCGACAAGCCCACGCCGCCGCCGTCGAAGTCGCCGCTGCCGGGCGAGCAGACCGGTTGCGGCCTGCCCGCGTTCACCCACGCTGTGTACCACACGCCGGCCACGAGCTCGGAGGCATTCTGGAACATCGTCTGGGTGAAGCCGCCCGTCTGCGTCCACATGCAATTGTAATAGGCGGTGTTGTACCGCGGGGGCGTCCCTCGGCACGCCGTGTCCGCCGCCATGATGTCGTCCACGAACCAGTAATTGGTGTCGATGATCGCGTCGAACACCGTGTCCACCGGCGACGGCAAAAAGACGCAGCTCTCCGGCGCCGCCGAGATCGTCAGATAGCCCAGCTTCCGCGAGATCATCTCGCACTCGTAGCGGAAGTGAATGCCGTCATTCCCGGTTTCGTATCCGTTGTAGTTGGTCGTCAGGTGCAGCGGGTTGTGCAGGTCTTCCACGTAGTGGGCCAGGGCCCCCGCCGTCGCCAGCAGGTTTACCCAGTCCTGCGCCGTCGTCGCCGCCGCCATCTCCGCCGCGAGCTGCTGCGTGTAATCACCGATCGTCCACGGCGCCATGCCGTTGTTGTAGACCGTTGTCCATCCATAAAGCGAGATCAGAACGCTGAGGTCCCTCGGGAAGTTGTCCGGAAACTCCGCGTAGTAGTCGATGTCGATGTAGTGTTTTCCAGGCGGCTCGGTGCCCGCGGCGGTCTTCAGCGTGGTCAGGTTAAGCAGGAAATGCGTCTGCAAGGGCGGAGGCAGATGGGCCACCGCCCCCTCGGTGATGAACCGGTGCCCGTCCGAACACCAGCCGTATCCCGGCATGGCCGGCAGGCAGAGAAAACAGGCGACAACACAAAGAACACTGCGGGATTTCATTCTTGCGCTCCCCCACCCCCCGCCTGCCGGCTCCGAGCAGGAGATGGTCTCCGATACTCACATTGTAACCGATCCCGCTGTCATCGAGAACTCATCCGCGGCGATAAAACGTGGACTGGCTCAATCCGAAATCTGAAATCCGCACTCGGCACCGAAGCCCGTGCAGCAGCCGGGCCGTCACCCACGCTCAGTCACCTCTTTCGCCGGCGTCCTCGCACGGGGACTCGCTTGGCTGGCCTCTTGGTTTTCGGCGCTTTTGCCTTCGCCGACAACGGCCGAGTTTCCTCCGCCAAAACAAGATTCAACTGCCGCCCGGACAAATCTACCTCGTTAATCCGCACCCGGATGCGTGACCCCATCGCGAATGCCCGATGGCTCCGCTGGCCGACGATCCGCCCCACCGCCACGTCCACCTCCCACCAATCGTCCGTCATGTTCTCCAACCGCAGGAGGCCGTCGATCAGGAATTTCGGGTGTTGCACGAACATCCCGAACTGCGTCACCCCCCTCACCACGCCCTCGAACTCTTCGCCTAACTGCTTGGCCAGGAGCTGCAGCACCTTCAGTGTCTTGAACTCCTCCTCCGCGCTCTCCGCCCGCCGACTTGTGTAGGAGAAGTGCCGGCCCAGCTCTTTCAGCTTGTCCTCGTCGGGCACTCCCTCGTCGCCGCCCCGTCGGCGGCTGCGCAACTGTCTCGTCAAGTGCAAACCCAATAACCGATGCACCATCAAGTCCGGATACCGCCGGATGGGGCTGGTGAAGTGGCCGTAGCACTTGCTGGCCAGTGCGAAGTGCCCCACCGCTTGCGGCGAGTACTCCGCCGTTTGCATGGACTTCAACACCGCCAGGCTCACCGCATAGGCCTCTGGTTTGCCGCGCAACGGCGCCAACAGCCGCTGCAAGTCCTTCGGCGCAAGCCGCCCGGGAACCGAGTACCCCGCCGCCCGCAGCATCCGGGCCAGCGACTCCAGCGCCGCCTCGTCGGGCTCGCCGTGGATTCGTCGCAGAAACGGCAATCCCAAACCCTCCAGCAGGCGGGCAACCGCCTCATTCGCTTCCACCATGAACATCTCGATGATCGTGTGACTGAAGCTCGTGTCCGCCGGCTCCGCGTCCGTCACGTGCCCCGCCTCGTCGAAGACCAGCTCCACTTCCGGCAGATCGAGGACGATCATCCCTTCTTCCAGGCGGCGACCCTGAATCGCCCTGGCCAGTTCATCCATCCTCTTCAACAACCCCGCGACCGCCGCCGAAACCCCTTCCTTCCGCCCCTCCAACACGGCCATCGCCTGTCGATAGGTCAACCGCTTCGCCGACCGAATCACCGTGTTGGCAAACCTCGCCCCAGCCACCCGGCCGCCGCCGTCATACCGGATGAACACGCTCTTGCAGAGTCGCGGCTCCCGCTCCTGCAGGCTGCACACCCCGTTGGACAGCACCTCCGGCAACATGGGAATCACGTACCGCGGAAAATAGACGCTGTTCCCGCGTTCCTTGGCCTCCTCGTCCAACGCCCCGCCGAGCGGCACGAAGGCGCTCACATCGGCGATGTGTACGCCCAACTCCCAAACCGGCTGCCCGGAGCGCAGTCCGCCCGCACCTTTGCCTCTCTTTCTCGGTCCCGTCGCCGCGGGCTGCAGCCGCTCCAGCGAGATCGCGTCGTCGAAATCCCTGGCATCATCCGGATCGATGGTGATGATGGTCATGTCGGAGAGGTCTTCGCGATCTGCCGCGGCGGCCTCGGCATCAAATGCGTCCACCGCCGCGCGAGCCTCCTCCATCACCTCCTCGGAAAACTCGTCGGGGAGGTCGTGCTGCCGAATGACTCCCAGCAGGTCCACCGCAAATTGCCCGCCGCGGCCCAGCCGCTCCACGATCACTCCCTTGGCCGGCTGTCCCTCGCTCGGATATCGCACGATCTCGACCACCACCTGGTCGCCTGCCCGGCACGACTTCGCCCCGACGTCCCCGACCAGGATCGGCGCGTGCAGCGTGTGCCCATCCGGCTGCACGGACCAGATGCCGCTCTCGTGGTACAGCCGGCCCACGAAGTTGTGGTTACCTCGTTTAATCA
>CAYYBO010000262.1:0-6323 GCA_964470125.1 uncultured Planctomycetaceae bacterium
CATAGCAGTCTAATAGCAGAGGCAGGGGGGGCAATAACCCCCCTGACGGGCTGAGCGAACACCAGACCTCACCGCGAACACACCATTCCCCTTTCAGAAAGCGACCCTTTGTGGTAAGATAACGGTTAGACGGCCGACAAGCGTCACATCTGCATTTGTTACGGCCGCTTGAGGTCGGTACTCGTCTTCCTGAGGGGAAACGTCATTGTCGGAGTGACGCGGCTGGAGGCGAGGGCCTTCAGGTTCGACCGCAGAAAAGAGGCTAATCATGTCGGGATGCACCGCTCACAGCGTGAAAGTGTGGAGCTTGGTTCTCGGTTTCCTCGCCGGCATCACCGTTTTTTCGGTGAGCGCTTTGGCGGCTCCTCTGTCCGGAGAACCAGTCAAGCTCAGCCAGCCGGACGGGACGACGTTCGTCGCCATTCCCGGCGGAGACGAATGGTTCAACTGGGTTAGCCATGACGGTTTCCTGATTGCCCAGGACTCCGCCGGTTGGTGGAGGTACGCCACCCTGCAGCGAGGCGCACCCGAGCCGGGCGCGGCCCTGGCCGGCGCGGATAAGGCCCCGTCGGGGACGGCGACTTTGGCCGACATTCCAGCTTGGGCTGCGACGGTCGAACGTCCAGCAGAGGCATTCGCCCAGCGGCGGTCCGCCAAGTCGAGGGCGACCACCGAGCCGGTGCTCGTCGTGCTAGTCGGGTTTCAGGACTGGCCGCTCAACACCACTGATGCCTACTGGCAGAATCTGTTCTTCGGGGCGACGGGGCAGACTGTCTACGCATATTACAACGAGGTGTCCGGTGGGAACCTCCAACTCGTGCCGGCCAGCGAGACCAGCGGGACGGTCAACGACGGTGTCGTGCGAGTCCTGCTGCCGCCGAGCGCCCAGTACGGAGGCAACCATGCCAATCCGGCCGGAACCATCGACAACCGAAACCGCTGGATTGTCTTCGATGCCCTGACCGCGGCAGACGCGTGGGTGGATTTCTCTCTCTTCGATGTTCGTCCGCCGACCGGTTTCATCACCCCTGATGAGCTGCACATCGTGATCGTTGCGGCCGGCTATGAATACGGCTACGACGGGGCCGCCACACCGTCGCCGGCGGTGACGTCGCACTGGTGGTCGCTGGGATTTCCCTATCCGTGGCCGGGCGGCGTGACCGTGCCCGCGGTGACGGCCGACGGTGTCAACCTGGCTGACTGGTACGGCAGCGGCTCCGGATACATCCAGACCGGCGAGCTACACACCAATCACCCCGCCACGGCCGGCGTGATCTGCCACGAACTGGGCCACGACATGGGGCTGCCGGATCTGTACGACTGGACTTACGCGTCGCACGGGATCGGCGCCCATGGCTTGATGGGATGGGGGCCGTGGGGAGCTACGGCGACGGACGCCTACCGGGGCCAGACGCCGACGCACATGTGCGCCTGGTCTAAAGCTCAGATGGGCTGGGTCACGCCCACGGTGGCCTGCGGCAACGCCGATTACTCCCTGAGCGCGGCCGGAACGACCGGATACAACGTCATCCGCGTCAACACGCGTAACCCACTGGAGTATTTCCTGATAGAGAATCGGCAACTCGTAGGATTTGACGCGGGCTTGTATCGGTGGTTTTCGGTGAGTTCGGGCGGGGCGGGCGGCGGCGGCTTGGCCGTCTGGCACGTCGACGAAAACATGACTGACAACAACGACTGGACGCACAAGATGGTGGACCTCGAGGAGGCGAACACCGCGACGTTGGGCTACGGGGAGTTGGATTATTACTCCGGCGGAAGCCCTCCTCCCGCACAGGGAAATCGACACCACTACTTCTACTCCGGTCACGCGGCCGACTTCGGCCATGCCACGAGTCCCAACACCGCTCAGTACGACAGCCGCACGACGTACGCGAACGCCTCCTCCATCTCCCCCTCCGGGCCGGTCATGAAGTGCTACATCGCCACGCAGCACGGCGGCAGCCGCGTCCGAGAGTGGAGCACTTACTTGGGCGGCTCAGGAGACGATGGAATATCCGACATCGCCATCGACGGGCAGGACAACGTCTATGTCGTGGGCGGCACCGGGTCCTACGACTTCCCGACAACCCCGGGGGTCTATGACCGCGTGAATTCCGGTGCCGGCATGTTCCTCACCAAGTTCAGTCCTGCCGGCGTCTTGATGTACTCCACGTTCTTCCACGACACGACTTCGCTTGATGTCCCAGGAGCGTACGGTCTGGCCGTGGACGGCAGCGGCTGCGCCTATCTTGCCGGCATAACCCATGGCGGTCTCCCCGTCACCGCTGGGGCATACGACACGACTTTCGGCGGCAACAATGAACCGGATGGCTTCGTCACCAAGTTCGACGCCAGTGCATCCAGCCTGGTCTATTCGACCTACCTGGGCGCAAGCTTCGTCGATACTTCCTACGGCATAGCGGTCGACAGCTCCGCAAACGCCATCGTCGTCGGCACCTGCGGTCCGGGCTTCCCGGCCACGCATGGCACCCACGGCGGCGGAAGGGACATCTTCGTCACCAAACTGAACAGCAGCGGTTCGGGCCTCGTCTATTCGCGGGTCTTCGGCTCGTGGTATGGTATTGCAGAGGATGTAGCCGTCGACACCGCGGGCAATGCGTACGTCTGTGGTCAAGTGGAATACGGTCTGCCCGTCACGACCGGCGCTTTCGACCAGACCTCCAACGGCGGGGGGAACGACGGCTTCATGGCCAAGGTCGGCCCCAACGGCTCGCTAGACTACTGCACCTACTTGGGCGGCACGGGAAGCGACAGCGCTCTGGCACTGGCTGTTGATGCACAGGGCTTTGCGTACTTGACCGGAACGACCACCTCCAGCAACTTACCGACAACTTCCGGCGTGCTCGGCCCCTCTCTTACCACCTTCATCGATGCCTTTGTGACCAAGCTGCACCCCTCCGCGTACAGCGGCTTGGCCTATTCCACTTACTACGATGCCGGCTTGTCGTGGGAAGACCGGGGCGAGGCGGCGTGCGTGGACACCTCGGGCAACGTCTATCTCGCCCTCAACGCATACACCTTCGTGCCGGAGTACACGGACGACTCTCTCGCCTGCGAGCTGAATGCCGGCGCCACTGCGCTGCTCTACTCCACCCAAATCGGCGGGACCGGAGAGGATGGGCCGGCGTCGGGCATCGCCCTCGACAGCGAAGGGGCGCTCTATCTCGCAGGCTACACCACGACGGCGAGCTTTACTCCGCCCATGAACGGCTACGACACCACTCTTGACGGCGCCTACGATGGTTTCATTGTCAAGCTCGGCTGGGAGCAGGTAACCAAGAGCATCGTGCTGGCCTGCCCGGACGGCGGCGAACAGTGGGCCCGACACCGCACCGTCAGCATCCAATGGTCCAGCTCCGGCGCCGGCTCGACCGTTGACATCGAACTCTCGCGCGACGGCTATGGCGGGGCCTGGGAGTTGCTGTTCGATGATACTCCCAACGACGGCGCCGAGAGCTGGGTGGTCTCCGGCAGCAGTTCGGCCAACTGCGTCATCCGGATCACCGACAACAGCGGCCAGCCGTTGACCGACCTCAGCAACGCGGTCTTCGCCGTCGTGGACAACGCCGATCTTGACGGTGACCAGGACATGGATCAGGACGACGCGGTTATACTGACGGCAGTGCTGCTCGGCACCGACACCGACCCGAACCACGCGGCCTTGGCGGACATCAACGACGACGGCAACGTCGACGGCCTGGACGTGCAGGCCTTCATCGATGCGATTCTGTAGCTCCTGTGCTCCTGGGCAACTTTGGGGCGGGGGGGCGGTCGTTCTCGCTGCGCCGTAGGCGGGTGGGGAATTGGGGGACGTCTATGAAGCGGTGCGAGTCAAGCGGGTCGGTCGAGTTCTTGGGAGGGAAGCCGCTTCCGCACGTGCCCGCCACCGTCGGCCTCCGTCGATCTGCCCCATCTCAACCGGGGTCTGTCGCAAACGGTTCGTACCAGCTTCCCCACCTGCCTTGAGCCAGATGTGGAGGGAGATCTCCGCCACGGAATCTCACGAGCTGGGCGTAGAACGGGGTCGCTACTGAGAGTAGAACGGGCTCGCTACTGATTTCACGTGGCTTCGTCTTGCTCTTTGACAATTCAACCTTCTGGGCTCAGCGGAGATCGCGGCGGACGGTCGGCTGGTGCTCATCCCTGCCGAGGACAAGATGCTTGGCAACCTGGTCTGCCGCTACGCCTACGACGCGGTGGGGCGGTTGATGTGGAAGCGTACGCCGACCAACGAGGGGCTGACGGCGTTGCAGCGGAAGGATTACTACTATGACGGCGTTCGGCGGATTCAGGAGAACATCGCCCGGCCGACGCTGCTGATGCCGGACGGCGGGGGCTCTGGCGGCGGGGGTGGTGGTGGCGGCACTTCCGGCGGCGGGGGGACGCCGGAGGAGCCTGAGTTGGCCGGCTGGCCGGGCAATGACGAGTTGCCCGTGCAGATGCTCGGCGGCGGGCAGCAGATCATCCTCGGGCCGCCCGAGCTGTTTTGCGAAGAGCCGCCCATGCCGCTGGGCACGCTGTACTGGACGGACCGGGAGTACGTGTACGGCCCGGGTTATGTCGATGAGTTCATCCTGCAGATCGACCAGGGCGGCAACATCCTCTACATGCTCCAGGACGCCAACTACAACGTCGTGGCCATCATCAGCGGCGGCTGTGGCCCGGGCGTCCCGCCTGAAAACTGTGGCACCGGCGTCCCGCCGGTGGGCACGCTGCTTGAGCAATACGCCTACGACCCGTACGGCACGGTGATCGCGGCGGACAATCTCGACGTCGACGAGTACGGCGTGAGCCAGCACGCGGTCAATCGCGTCGGCTTCCAAGGTCTCTTCTTCGAGCGTTACGACGGCGACTACACGGTGCCGTGCATCGCCCCGGACGTGTCGGGCATGTACTACGCCCGCAACCGGTTCTACTCCCCCGCCCTCGGCCGGTTCCTGCAACGCGACCCCAACGAGACGGGCATCCCCATCATCGCCGCGCTGGTGATGAACGGCGAAGCCGTCTCCATCCTCTTCGGCGGGTTTGACGCCCAGGGCCTCTACGGCGATGGGATGAATCTCTACCTCTTCGCCGGGGCGAATCCGGTGATGTGGCGTGATCCGTCGGGATTGAATAGCGCGGGTGCCGTGGGCTCGCTGGGATTGGGGGCCGTTCTGTACACGACCGCCATGCAAGTGGGCTGTGCCGTACTAGGCGCCGCCGCAAAGGTGAAAGGGATAGCCTTGGCCTACGCCTGGATGATGACGGCGTTCATGCTCATGTCGAGCAACAACATGCCCGCTATCTCCACTGCCGCGGCGGAATATGGTGAGGACTACGTTCACCTTGACCGGATGTGGCAGGCAGCAAAGAAAACCGGTTCAGAATGTTGGGGTTCGTTTACCAGAGCCATAGGGGGATCCAGCGGTAGTATCGATCCGAACAGGCTACCCGGGGGATGGGAGCGTTTCCGGCACACACTTACCCGTGACAAGGCCTGCAAGTGGTTTGGCATCAGCGATCCCAGCAAGCTGTCTTCACGGCAGATCCAGGAGTGGCAGGATCTGCTAGCATATGCGCTGCGCAGTGAGCGGACGTTTAACTGGGATTCACATGGTGCGCCTACAATCGGGCGTTTAGTCTTCGTTGACGGCAAGTACCTTTGTGTACAGGTCTATCAGGCGACCGGTCACTTGGCAACGGCCTTCATTCCTAATCCAGCAGAACTTGAAGCGATGAAGCGCGCTATGGGTTGGTAGAGAGGGCAAGGACGGGGATGGACTGCGATGGTCGAGAGAAGAGAGGTAGCGCACGCTCCACCGCGTCGATGCGACATCGAGGTTCGTGGTAGAGTACTTGATTCTCAGGGGTACTGCCAGAAATGGACACTCTAGATTCTCCGTTGATTCAACTCGGCTTCTACTGGCACCTGCGCGATCAGGTTGAATGCTACCGCTGCCTCCTTCGTTGGATCTTGACGCAGGGCTACGAGATGCTGCCAAAGGGCCTCGCCTTTCGGGCTGTTGAGGGAGTTCTACCCCCATTTTCGCAGGTCTCGCTCGCAGGAATACAAGGCGTGGAATCGCTGGTCTTCACCGATTGGACGGCCGAGAGGGCTTTACGCGAGGAGGAGTGGTTGCCCGTAAGCATATACTTGCTGCCGAAGTGTGCCCGAGACGTGAAGATCAACCTCGGCTACGCCGGGATGGCTGAGCCTTGCCTGGACCAAGGCGCGCATCATGCCATCGAGGTGGTAGCAAGTGGCGCAGACATGAACCTAGTGGAGAACGTGCCAGCCTCGCAACTTCCAGCCAAGATTG
>CAYYBO010000263.1:0-6299 GCA_964470125.1 uncultured Planctomycetaceae bacterium
GTCCTGGTGAAAACGAAAATCGTCCTGAATTCCCACGCGTTGAGCTCGTTGAGCAGGCGATCCTCCACCTTCTTGATCGCCACCAGGTTCTCCGTTGAATTCGGCGAGCCCTTCGCGTCGTGGCGCAGGTAGATGTCTACGTACACCGTGCCCTGAAAACCGCTTGGCCGGTCGGTCTGGAACTCGGCCATGCTGTTCGGCATTGCGATCAACCTCCTCTGCTCACCTAGAGCATCGCGGACCGCCGGCTGTACTTTGCCGTGCTTCGCCACCCACGCGGGCGCGGGCAGACCCATTTCTTCACGCTTCTCCGCCGAGACCATCGGGTAGGCGTTGTCTTTTACCTGCGGCTTCTCCGCCGCCTCGGCCTTGCCCTTGGGGTTGTTCTTGACCCACTCGTCCGCCGCGCGGGTCAAGGCCCCCAAGTCATCACCCGTTGGCCCAGAACGAGCCGCCGGCTGCCCCGGCTGCGTCGTCGCCGAAGGCGGCTCCGCAGGCCTCGGCCCTTGCTGGGCTTGTGCCGTGGATATGTCATCGCTGAGCAGGACCATCACAACAGTCATCACCACCACCGCCGATGCCGCGATTGTCACGCGTCGAAACATGAGTTGTCCTCCGTACAGGTTGATTTGACGAACCTGCCCGCGTGCCCACGGCCCGGCACGCGGCGGTCGGACGTTCATTCCATACTATAATCATCATCCTCCTTCACCGAAGCAAACGCAGCCCTCGATCAGAGCCGCGACCGTAAGGGAGCGGTTCCCTTGCCATTCAGACGTCCGCCCCGACTTCGGCGTGACCGCTCCCTCACCCTTGACATCGCTCCGCGACGTAAAGGGCAGGCGGTCGCGGCTTTGTTCACGCAACGCATCCTCCGCCCACCATCGGCCAGTCGAAGGTGGTCGAGAGAAACACCGGGCTGCCGTTGTCCGGGTTGTCGGTGAAGGTGTATTCCGTGCCGGGGATCAACTCTCCGCTCATGCCGGGACAGTCGGTGTGGAGTCCGACAGTCACGTCAAAGGGTCCCCGCGGCGGCCATCGTCGACCCGACCGGGTCGAAACAGCATGTGGGCGTTACCCTCGCGGCGGGCGGCAAGGGCGAGTCAGACCTGGATCAAACCTCGAAGAGCAGGCCAACGATCTTTGTATCCAATGAGTTGATCCTCGGTGATACGCCCTATACTCCCTCGCCGTCGCCTCAGGTTGGTCGGACCGACGGCGAGCGGTCCAAGAGGGTGTGTGTATTTTGCCGAGACGTGGCGGTATTCTTGCGAGCCTGCACAGCCGGGGGGCCTGCAACGCACCGGTCGGCAGCAGGGGATGTCATGAACCGGCGGGAATTTCTGAGAGCAACGCTTGCCTCCGGCCTGCTGTCGGGCCTCGGTTGCGAAACCGCCATCGATCTCGGAATCGAGCTGCCCGACCGTGAAAGCCCAAAGGGCGACGTGTCCGGGCTGACCCTCCTGGCTCGCTTCGCTCAAATCACTGATACGCACGTCGTCGATACGGAATCACCCGCCCGCTTCGCGCAGGCCCAGTTCATCAGTCGCAGCGCCTGGCGGCCGTGGGAGGCATATGCCGCGCAGATTGTGGACGGCCTAATCCGCACCGTGAACCGCATCCACGCCTCCGGTCGGCCGATCGACTTTCTCCTCCACACCGGCGACGGCTGCGACAACGCTCAATGCAACGAACTCGCCCGGCTGCTCAACCTCCTGGATGGCGCCCTGATCAACCCGCTTTCGGGGCCGGATGATCGGCCGGAAAATGCCCGGCCCGCTCCCGGCATGGATCCGTATGCCGCGTTCCCGGCCGCCGGACTCTATCGCACGGGCATCCACGGGGACCGGACGTCGATCCCGTGGTACGCCCTCAGCGGCAACCATGACAATTTCGCCTGCGGCGTGCTCCCTTTCTTCGACCAACTATTCGGTGCTCGCATCGCCCCCCTCCCGCTCCAACCGCGGCCCGGCGTCGTCCTGCCCGTCGTCTTCGACCCCACCACGTCAACAGCGTATGGAAATGTGACCCCCAACAGCCCCGGGCCGCCCTGTGTCTTCAACACTCCGCACTACATCCAGCCCAATCCGGACCGCGCCTTCTTCAACAAAGCCGATTTTGTCCAAGCGCTGTTCAGAACTGTGGCTGAACCCGCCGGTCACGGAATGGCGGACCCCACGGGGCCGACTTGGTACAGCGTCTCGCCGTCGCCGGGTCTCCGCCTGATTGGTATGGATACGGCAGACCCGGCCCACAAGATACCGGCCTTCTTCTATGTCGAAGGAGCGGTCTCGGCGGCCCAGGCCGACTTCCTCCGCGACGAACTGGCCGCGGCCCGCGATCGTGATGAGATTGTCGTCGTCGCCACGCACCACCCCAGCAACTCGCTGCAAGGGATTCTGGGGACGGCCCTGACGCCGGATGCGTTCAGGTCGCTTCTGAACGGCCATCCCAATGTCGTTCTTCATATATGCGGCCACACGCACCGCAACCGTGTGACCGACCGCGGCGGTTATCTCGAGATCGAGACCTGCTCGACCATTGACCTGCCCCAGGAGGGCCGGCTTGTCGAGCTCTACCGCGATGAGCAGAGCGGCAAAGTGACCATTGCCTACGAGATGTTCTCGCATATCAACGACGCGCTGCCGCCGCTCGGCGGCGACCCGCTGCGCGATCTCCGCGTCCAGGCGGTGGCAACGGCTGCCGCCGACCCCGGCGCGTTGGTCCGCCAGAAACTGTATGACGAAAGCGGCTCCGATCCCAGAGGCCGCCAAGCAGACCGCGTCGCGATACGCAAGACCCGCTAGTACTGTCTCGGCTTCAGAAGCAGGGAGGCGGGTGGGACCCGCCCTCCCCCGGTTTGATCTTCGCACGGTTCGCATCTACGCTGCCGGGCCATGCGACGCTTGCTCATCATGATCCTGCTGGTTACGGCCGGCGCGGGGGGCTGTGGCGGGCGACAGATGACAGTGCGCGGTCTGGACGAGCTGCGGACCGCCCGTTTGATTACTTTCAGCGAGCCGGAGCTTGACCTCTATCTGCGATGGTTGTCGCAGCAGGAAGCGCCGCTGGGCAAGCGTGCTGTGCTCCTGGCCCGCAAGAACGTCGGCCAGCCGTATCGCTTGGGCCTGCTCGGCGAGTTTCCATTCGAGTTGTATGACGCCGGCCCGATGTATTGCCTTGACGAGAGCGACTGCGTCACTTTCGTCGAGCAGACGTACGCCATGGCCCTCGCGCGCGACTGGGCCTCCTTTTTCCGAATGCTCCAACGGCTTCGCTACAAGGATGGCCACGTCGGTTTAATCACCCGCAACCACTTTATGGAGGCTGATTGGAACGTCAACAATGCCTGGCTATTCGATGACGTGACGATGTCACTGAGCGGCGGACGATTCGAGCCCATGCGCGTGCGGATCGACCGGTCCGCCCTGCTGGGCCGATACGGCATCGGCGTGAGCCTGCCCTTAGAGATTATCGAGGACTCCTACATCCCGCGGGACCGATTGCCCGACGTTCTGGGCGATCTGCAGGACGGGGACATTGTCGAGATTGTCCGGGGCAATGCGGAGTGGCAATGGGTGGGGCATGTCGGCCTTATCGGCCGCGATGGAGCGGGGCGGGCGATGCTGATCCACTCCTCCGCGCCGAAGGCGCGCGAAGAATCGCTGGGGGACTACATTGGAGGCCGCGCCGACGTGCTGGGCATCAAAGTCCTGCGGCCGAAGGCGCCCGCCCGGCACCAGCCGAACTTGGCGAGCGACGCCGAGAAACAGATTGTCCTCAAGGGGTTGTGAGGTCCATCAGGGTCTGATTCCAAGAGAGTCAAGACATCGCCGATGCGGCATCGCCCTGGGCGGTTGAACCGTCGATCGCGAATTGCTAGTCTACAAGATGACGGGTGGGGGGCCATCCGATGGGACCAGGCTGTTGGCTGCACGATGCGTAGCGGCGGGTCGATGTTTGATCGGCAAGAAACCTTAGTGTGCCGGCAGTAAAACGTTTTACGGAGACATGTCCGATGCCTCGTTCCAAGGCCGTGATTATCTTTGCCAGCTTCGTTGTGTTCGCTTGCTTGGCAGCCTCACCGGCCGCCGCTACGCCGGATTTCGTCGAACACTCGCCGACCGGCCAGGTGTATGGCGAGCCGGCCGGGATCACCATGCGCGAACCCGACGTGCCGCGCGAGGGCGAGGCCGTCGATCTATGGGCCAGGATCGGCTACTCGTTCTGGTACACGGATGTGGCGGTCTATTACACGACCGACGGCAGTGAGCCGACCGGTGACAAGGGCGTTCCAGCCGGCTCGACCGCCGTGCTGACCAGCGCCGGCGGCGGCATCAGCTTCATCCGCAACGAGCCGCACTCGCCGGACGCCATCGATTGGTGGAAGGGCGCGCTGCCTTCGGCCACGCGGACCTACGGCCTGACGGTCAAATACAAGATCGGCGCATGGCATAGCAGCGGCGGCCCCGAGGTGTTCACGAGTACCTTCACGTACACCGTCAAGCTCGCCTGGCCGGGAAAGGGCGCCCCGCACGCCGATCACTACGCCGGCTATCCCGCCGTTCACTTCTGGAAAGAAGAGGCCGTCGTCGGCAACAACTACATCACGGTGATGCTCGACCAGAACGGCTCGGTCTGGGACGTGTACTACCCGTCGGCCGGATGCGTCAACGGCATGGGCACGAAGAACGAAGGCTACGTAGACGGCCTCGACACGTTCCCACCGGGGCTGCCATCGGACAATCGCGGGCAGATGAACATCAACCAAGCCATGGCCGGCATTCGGGTTGACGGCGCGACTTACTGGCTGAGCAACGAACAGGCCGCTGGATACGCCGATGTTTCGCAATCGTACATCACGGATACGAACGTCGTGCAGACGTCGCAACGCCTGGTCGCCAACGGCAACAACATCCTGATTCAGCAGTACGACTTTGCCCACAAGGGCATCACGTTTCCAAACGACGAAGGCGGTAATCCCAACCCAGGGCTGTACGTCAAGCGCATACTGCTGACCAACAACGGCGGCGCCGCCAAGACCGTGGGCGTTTACTTCTACGGCGACTTCGCCCTCAACGGCGGCGACCTCTACGACGGCATGTTCACCGACGCACCCCGCGGGGCAATGGTTGCCTACGACAACATCTACCGGCTCACCTCGACGAGCGGCGAGTACAACCCGACGACGTTCGGGAGCTACGAGAAGGACGTGTCGGTCTATCTCGCGGCGGCGATGAAGCTGGTGGGCGGCGTCGGCGGGGCGGGCGGCTTGCCGGCGACGGATTTCTGGAGCGACACCAGCACCGATCAAGGCCAGGGCTGGATTGGGCTGCAAGTACAACTGCCGGTCGGCGAGGCCAGGGAGATCAACATCGCCCTCGTCGGCGGTTTTGACAACTTCGCGGGAGCGACCGGCACGTATGCCTACCAGGTGGACAACGCCATCGATTGGTTCCTGGCCGGCGACATGTACACGGTCCAGACCACGACCGAGGACTACTGGTCGGACTGGCTAGCCGAGGGCGTGACGGTGAACCTGCCGGACGACTCGTATGATTCGACGTTCAATCGCTGTCTGCTGGCCACCGCGTTGCACCTGGACGGCAAGAACGGCGGGATCATCGCCGGGATGCACAATGGGGCGTATCCGTTCGTCTGGCCGCGCGACGCCGCCTGGGCGGCGATCACGCTGGCCCGGACAGGGCACATTGATGAGGCCAAGGAGATATTCCGTTTCCTGCGCGACATCGCCTACCGCGACACCGAGGGCTGGAGCCGCAAGGGCTTCTGGAAGCAGAAGTACACCACGGACGGCTACACGGTCTGGGGCACACCGCAGGTGGACGAGACCTCGTGCTATCCCTGGGGGGTGCGATATCTCTATGACATGACCGGCGATCTGCAGTTCCTGCTCGATCACTATGACGAGGTCTACGAGGCCGCCGTCGCCTCCAGCCAGGACAGCACGGTTGACTCCCGTCTGCGCTATGAGGACGCGGTCAACCTGATGTATTCGATGAACCTGTGGGAAGACTCGTTCGACGTGTTCGTTTATTCCAACGCCTCCGTCATCCGCGGGCTGGAGGACGCCGCCGAGATTGCCGACACCCTGGACCAGAACGCCTGCCCCGGCGGGCCGGGCAACTGCAATTATCACAACGACAAGTCGCTGTTCCTGGCGCGAGCGAGTGCAATTCGCGGCGGCCTGGACGCCCGGCTGGAATGGAACGGCGAAAACACCGACATCTCCCACCTGGGCCTTGCTTATCCGTTCGACATCTATCCGCCGGATCACT
>CAYYBO010000264.1:0-6277 GCA_964470125.1 uncultured Planctomycetaceae bacterium
GAACCAGAATCTCGTCGCCGTCAGGCGAAAGGTCTCCGCCGGTCGCCCAGCCCCAAGGCAACAACGCTTTGTATTCAAGCGTGACGGTGCTGCCTCCCACCAGCGCCGATGCCGGGGCACGATATAGTCGCGAGCGGACCTCTCGCTTGGAGACAACGTACAGATCGCCGCCCAGCGGATCGATCATTAATGTCTCCGCGTCCCGCGGGCCGTCGGGGTACAACAGGGTAATCCTCTCGGCACCGGCCAGGTTGACATTCACTGGCGACGATTGACTGGCCGCGACCGTCGGCTCCGGCACGCGATAGATCTGCACGCCGCCCGTGCGAACGGCATTGTTGTCGCCGATGTCACCGAGGTACACGTAAGACTGCCCCGCGACCGGCCCAGGCCCGACGGCGATATCCTCCCAGTCGACAGCCGTGACGCCGACCAAGCGAAACGTCCCGACAAGTTGAGCCTGCGTGTTGACGGCGAAGAACCGCGCGCTGTCGCCGGAGTCGTTGTGCACGTATAGCACGTCGGCGTTCACGCGGCTGGCGGCGAGACCGGAAGCCTCGTTGATGACGCTGCTGTTCAGGTTGCCGACCGAGGTTCCCGGCAGAAAGGCGGGCTGGGCAGCGCATGCCGGGCTCAGAAGCCACCACGCCATCAGCACAAACCGCCACGCCGCACAAATCTTCACCGCCGCTTACCCTCCCCGGCGCTCCAACCAGCCTAAGTTATTATATGGCGCTCACGAGCACTCGGGGATCGCCCGCCGGCTCTGGAAAGGCCGCGCCGGCCGCTACGGCTGCAGGTACGCCGTGACAAACAGCGTGATGTCGTCGCCGTCGACGGTGCTGTTGCCGTCGAAGTCGCTGCTGGCGACGTAGAGCTGGCCCGTCTCGATGCCCAGCAGCACGTTCACGAAAAGAGCCACATCGGCGGCATTCCTGGCGCAGTCGCCGTTGATATCGGCCGGGGGCGGGCCGGCGATGGTGAAGTGGATCACCGCGCTGCCTCCGGCGAGGCCGTTGCCGGACGGCAACGACGCGGGACTTTCCGGCGCCGCGATTTCCCCGTCCAGGGCCATGCCGCTGTTGACCGCCGTCAGGGCGTCGCTGATCGTCAGGGTGTAGGCGTCCGGCGGGAGGGCGGCAGCGCTGGTGAGCGTCGTGGTGTTGTTGGCGCTGCTGTAGAAGTAGTCCACAGAGTGCGGGCCGGTCGTCGCGCCGACGAGCGAGTAGTGCTCGGCGGCGGTGCTCACGTTGGTATGGAACGTGGCCGTGACCGAGGTGAACTGGCTGCCGCAGGGCAGGGCCGCGCCGGGCAGAGGCGAGGTCTGCACGATTCTCGGCGGGCCGGGCACATAGGTCGTGCCGGTCTTGCCGCTGGTGAGGATCCATTCATCGGGGTCCAGCGCGACGGTTGTCGCGGCGGCGGGAATGGGGATCACGAAATTCTCGGGGTCGCGGCTGTTGAAGACTTTGTAAGTCGCGCCATTGACGACGACGTCGATCGGCATGGTGAATCGCTGGTAGGAGGCCGATTGCGTCTGGTCGATGTAGAGGGCCAGGTAGTACTGACCGTTCACCGCCAGTGACTGCCAGCCGTAGGCATAGGCGGGGACGCGTTCGCCGTAGATCCATTCCTGGAAGAAATAGTCGAGGCTTTGGCCGTAGACGCTCTCGCAGACGGCCTGGAAGTCCTCGGTGGTGGCGGCGCCGCCGAAGTAGGCCGCCCGATAGGCCGCCAGTATGTTGAAGAAGTTCTCATCGCCCACCACATGCCGCAGCATGTGCACCACCCAACCGCCCTTGTTGTACGACGTGTTGCTGTCGAAAATCGCGTACAAGTCTCCAAGCTCGGCATCGGTCACATAAACGCTGCCGCCGCCGGTGTACTTCTTGGCGGCCATGGCGCTCTTCAGGGCCGGCAGGCCGGTGCTGCCGGGCTTGTGCTCCGCCCAGAGGGCCTCGGTGTAAGTGGCGAACCCCTCGTTCAGCCAGATGTGGTTCCAGGTCTTGCAGGTGATCATGTCGCCCCACCACTGGTGGCCCAGCTCGTGGACGGTCACTCCCTCGTCGAACGTGCCCTGAGCGGTGAAGGTCTGGTGCTCCATGCCCCCGCCGAACTGGCACTGGTAGATCCCGTACTTCTCGTTGACCCACGGGTACTCGCCGTACAGGTCGCGCAGCGTGGTGATCATCTGCACGCTCTTCTCCCACGCGGTGCGGTTGGTCGAGTTGTCACTCTCCGGATAGATGTAGAACAGCACGGGCATCGTCCCGCCCCCCAGGGGGATGTAGTTCTGCGACCAGGTGGTGTAGTTCGTCGAGGAAAAGCAGACCAGGTAAGGGCAGATCGGATAGGTGCTTGCCCAGCGGTAGCGCTTGCGGTTGCCGGTGAGCGTATCAACGCCCTGCAAGGTGCCGTTGGAGGCAGTCACCATCGTGCTGGGGGCGATGATCGCCAATTCCAGGGTGAACTTGTCGCCGTTGTCGCCCGGCTGGCTGAAGTCGCCATCCTTCACCGGCCACCAGGTATATGAGTAGTACGGCTCGCTCAAGGTGTAGACGATGTTGGAGCCGCTGTGCGTGGTGAACTCGATCGAACCGAACCCTCGCGAGACGGCGGTTCCGTTATACACGATGGTCAACGTGAAAGTCTCGTCCATGCCATAGGCTCGATCCAGCGTGGCGACGCGGGTGGTCGAGGACGGCGTCGAGACGGTAACCGGCGTGCCGCCGTTAATCGTAGCACTTGTGATGGTGTACTGATTGCGCAGGCGGAAGGTGAGCTCTGTCAAAGAGCTGGTCTTGCTCTGAATGGTCATCGTGTTCTGGCCGGAGAGATTGGGCGTCTGGCCGGGCATGATCTCGATTTCCACGTTGCAGTGAAGCAGATCGGTGTCGGTAAAGGCTTCGCGCGGACCGCCTTCACCGCCGTCGATCTCGTCGCGTTCCCTCTCGGCGATCATCTTCGCGGCCAACGCCCGCGCTTTTCCGCAAGAAAGCGTTGAGTGATCCCGGCACAAGATGTCCGGCGGATCGGCCAACGCGACCGCCGAACAAACTGAAAGCAGGCAGGTCAGGGCCAGACAGGCCGTCGCGGCACGCGGATCGATACGTCCATTCGACGTCATCATGGTTCCTTTCTCCCGGAAAGAAGGGCGTGGTGAAGGCTGGCAGTGCTTTCCCCGGCTCGCCGAGGTTCCATCTCGATCCGCGCGGAGGGTCGCAGTGATCGAGAAACACGGCGGTTCCCTAATCTTCATTATTCTACGGCTTCTGAGGCCAAAAGTGAAGAATGGCCGATTCTCCGGACAGTTCTCAGTCATGGCTGCCGTCTGTAACGGCTTTCGCCGCCGAAAGTGAGCACGCGGGATGCTCGAAAGGGACCGGCGCTAGTAGCTCGAACGGTGGTTCCCCCGGTGGTTCGGCTTCGGCCGACGGGGCTATGGAGTTGCCGCCTTCGCCGACGCGCTGCGGATGCTGAACCGGTTTTGCCACGGACCGTCAGCGCCCTCCAACAAGCGGAACAGCGCACCCGCTTCAGCAGGCCCATCGCGCTCCCGTACGGCTGCCGGCCGTCTCGCAGTTCGCTCGCCGGCTCGCGCCCTGCTGTCGCTCCCCGCCAGAATGATCTCAAAGATCTTTGATCGCCGCCTGCCCGCCAAGCTCAAGACGCGCTCCGCCTTTCTGCGGTTGCAGGTTCGGGGCGGCGCCCCCGTCGTCAATGCCGCGGATCAGGATGAAGGCGATGATCGCGCTATCCACACGGCCCGCCGACACGCGTTCGTCGCGATGCGGCTTCGCCTGATGAGGTTCATATGTAAGAAGATGTCTAGATAGCATAACCCGTATATAGACATATATAGTGCCACTTCTATGTCATTGACTATGCCGCCGAATCCTGCTACTATGCCTTCATAAGCCGGACCGCCCGGCGAATCGGAAAGGCCGGAAGTTCTTAACTGGAGAGGAACCCATGAAAACGTTCACGTCCGCCGTCACCGCCGCCATCGTGTTGATTTCCGCCGGCCTCGCCCCGGCAAGCGTCTACAACTTCTCGCTCGACGGCTTGCAGGAAGTGCCCCCGAACGCCTCGCCGGCCTTCGGCAGCATAAGTCTGACCGTCGATGATCTTACGTTCGACTGGACGCTCAGCGGCACGTTCCAGGACCTGCTGAGCTCGGCCACCGCCGCTCACATCCACAAGGCCCCTCCAGGGGTGAACGGCCCAGTCATCTTCCCGCTCACCGTCACCGCTGCCACGTCGGGAACGGTCAGTGGCGCCGGCACCTTCACCGCGGCCCAATTGGCGGATCTGATCGATGGACAGTACTACGTCAACATCCACAGCTCCACCTTTCCCGGCGGCGAGATTCGTGGGCAGGTGGTACCCGAACCGAGCACGCTGCTCCTGCTTGCGCTAACGGCAATTCCTCTTCTCCGCCGACATTGATCGCGGTCAATGAGCGACCGACCTGAGGGGAGCCACGCCCCACGGGGGGGCGCCGCGCGAGCCCTGACCACCGTGGCTTGGTGATGCTGCTCCTGGCCCGCATCGCCGTAGATCTGGTGCCTGACCGAATCGAGCCCCGCGCTGTCAAACGCCGCCCCAGGAATCACCGCAGATTGGCCAAACCACGGGCACTGGGGCGAACGATGACGCACTTCGTCTATGGTCCGCCCGATGTCATTTGGATTTGGCCCGGATTTGTGAAAACAGTCGGCTTTGCCCCCATCAGCCGGAGAGTCATTGCCCACGAGACTCATCCAGGCAACCGATTACCGGCTTCGAGCGGGCCACCGCGGCGGACGGGGTCGTGGAAGTACATGAAGCGCCGAAGGGCGTCGAAGCCGTGACAGGTGGCACAGACGTTGCCGACTGTGAAGGTCCGCAAGTGCCATTGTCTGGCACGCAGTTCCCTCGGAGAGAGCAAGCCAAGACTTTCCGGCACTGGCGCCGGTGTTGTTCGGCCGTGGGTCAAGTGGCAGGTACGACACCCGTGGCGGCCGACGGGATCGATTTCGCCTCGCTCGTTGAACATCGGCAGGAAGCCGGTGGCGCCCGGCGGCGTGGGATTGAACGAGTCGACCATGGGGTGGGTGGCGACGGTGGGCGGGGCCACGGGGCCGCCAAGGCGGTGGCAGGCCACGCAATGCCGGTCGACCACGGCGGTCGGCTCTGCGGTCTCCGCCTCGTGGAACAAGCTATTGGGCCACAGGTTTACCGCTTCCACGGCCGACGGATCGGCGTGCACGGAGTGGCAGGGTTTGCACGCCGCGCCGTCAAAACCCGCGACGTAAAGCGACGCCATCGCATGGCCGGTCGCATCAATGTGGGCTACTTCCTGGTGACACGATTGACAGATCGGTCTGCCCGGGGTCTCTGCGTTTACCCGCAGAAGCGGCTTCCCCGCGTGCGGCGCGAGGTGCGGGTCATGGCAGGATCGGCAGGCCACTCGCCACGTGTTGTCAGGCGACACGGCGATCGGCGTACCGTGGGTGGCCCGGAGATTCATCATGCCCGGCGGATGAACCAGCGTGAGTCCGCCGTCCGCTTCTCTCGCCGCCTCGGCATGGCACGAGGCGCAGCCGGCATCGCCGGCGTCCACGATCGAGGCGAGGCCCGCGCGAAACAGCCCCGTCTCCTCCGTGCCGTGTGGGCGATGACATGCCAGGCAGACGTCCTTCGCCTCGACAGAGGGCGACGGCCAAGCAGCCTGCGACTGCGTGATGTCGTGAACCCCTCCTGCCAGGGCTGCCTGGTCGGCGTGGCACTGGGAACAGATGTCCACCGGCCGGCCCGCCAGAAACGCCCTCTCGCCCAACTGGTGCGGATTGTGGCATTCGGTGCAGCGGGCTTGTGAATGGTTGAGGGACGGCAGCGCTTTCTTCTGCGCGACCCGGCCTGCCTGGTGGCAGGTAACGCACTTGCCGCCGCCGGGGTCAATGGCGCTGGCCTCCGGCGCTCGGGCATAGCGATGAAACAGATGGCATTCGCTGCACGGGCCGCCGCTGTGGGGCGTCATGCCCAGCCGGTTGGTCTCGTTCGGATATTCGTTCCGAAGATCGTGCGGCGAGCCCAACAAGACGCGGCGATCCTCGTGACAGCGAAGGCAGAAGCGACCGTCGTCCAGCTCTTCCGCCAACATGAATCGCTTGCCCTTACCGTCGTGCAACTTGTGACAGGAGAGACAGATCAATCGACCTTCCGGGCCCACCATTTGCCCAACCCCACCAAGGCCCCCCGGTTTTACGGGGTTTTAGGCGGGCAAAAGGGATTC
>CAYYBO010000265.1:0-6236 GCA_964470125.1 uncultured Planctomycetaceae bacterium
CAACAGGGCAGCCCGGTGACTTTGACCGTCCGCGATCCACTGACGGGCGAGACCAGGAAGCTCACCCTCACGCGCAAGAAGATCAAGATCAGAACGGTCAGCGGCTACCACCGCGACGACGCCAAGCCGACCGGATGGGATTACTTCGTCGACACCGAGAACAAGATTGCCTACATCAGCGTCTCCGGCTTCATGGACAAGACGGTGGACGACCTCGAGCAGGCCCTCAAACAGCTGCGGGGGGAGGGCTGTCATGGGTTGATCCTGGACTTGCGTTTCAACCCCGGCGGCCTGCTGACAAGCGCGGTGCGGATGTGCGAGTTGTTCATGAACGAGAACGACCCGATCGTGCAGACCAAGGGCCGAAATCGGTCGCAAAACGCCGAAATCCGATCGCGGTTCGCCGGCGGACTCCAATCCGCCCCGCTTATCGTGCTGGTGAACGAATACAGCGCCAGCGCCAGCGAGATCGTGGCCGGGGCACTCGCCGGCGAGAAGGAGGCGTGCGTGGTCGGGGCGAGGACTTTCGGCAAGGGTAGCGTGCAGGTACTGATGCCCATCGAGGACAACCAGGCGTATCTGAAGTTGACCACCGCCCATTACTACATCCCTGACGAGGACATCCCGGAGAAATGGTACTTGCTGCACAAGAAGCCTGACTCCGAGCACTGGGGCGTGGAACCGCACGTGATCGTCAAAGTGATCCCGCAGGAGACCTCGAAGATCCTCCGGCTTCGGCGAGAGCGCGACCTGCTGAAGGGAAGGAACCAGTCGGAGATCCCCAAGGAAGTCCTGGAACGTCAGCCCACGACGCAGCCCAACCCGCACATCCAGGATGACGAAGACCCGACCGTCGATCCGCAGCTTGCCGCCGCCGTCAACATCATGCGGGTGAAGCTGCTCAGCAAACAACCCTGGGCCTTCGCACCCCGGCATGAGCGGGTTGCCTCCCATCAACCCGCCAACCGAAACCGAACGACGGCGTTACCTTAGAGCGTGGCTTGCATCCGTAGCGGTTCATTGCGCTGAGGACGCAGCGGGCAGCGGCCGGCCTGCGCGCGGCCTCCCCTGCTACGCGACAGGACAGGTGATCAAGGCGGCGGCGGGCCTTCGTGAATCAGCACGGACAGGCGGGCGCAGACGGACGCTGTGGGTTCGTCCGGTGCCACGTCCAGCCAGCGAGTCATGGTGAATTTGCGGAACCAAGTGCGCTGGTGCTTGGCAAACCGCCGCGTTTGGACCTTGATCTGTTCTACCGCCGCCTCCAGCGACAAGTCACCCGCCAGATGGGCGATGATCTGGGCATAGCCGAGCGCCTGGCGGGCTTGTTGGCTCAACCCGCCGGCCGCCGCCAGCAAGGAACGCACCTCGTCCACCAAGCCGGCCTGGATCATCGCCTTGACCCGGGCGTTGACTCGCCGGGCAGTGTCCTCTCTGCGTCGTCGAATGCCCACGACGATCGCGGGATAGCGAAGCGTCGCCGCGGACCACTGCTGTTGCTGCTCGCTGAGCCGGCGGCCGGTGAGGTGCCAGACCTCCAAGGCGCGCTCGATCCGCTTGTAGTCGTTGGGGTGGATTCGCCGGGCGGCGGCAAGATCGACTTTGGACAGTTCGGCGTGCAGCGCCGCCGTTCCTTCGCGGCCGGCCCGACTGCGCAGCTCCCCCCGAAAGCCCTCATCCGCCGAGGGACCGTCGAACATGCCGTACATCAGGCCCATCAGATAGAGCGGCGTGCCGGCCAGGGCCAACACGCGCCGCCCTCGGCCCCAGATATCGGCAATCGCCTTGTCCGCCTGGTCGGCGAAACGAGCGACGCTGAACGAATCCGACGGTTCGGCCACATCGATCATGTGGTGCGGAACGCGGGATCGCTCAGTGAGGGTGGGTTTGGCCGTGCCGATATCCATCCCGCGGTATACCTGCATGGAATCAATGCTCAGAATCTCGGCCCCAAGCTGCTCGGCAAGGTCGAGCGAGACCTCCGTCTTGCCGCCGGCCGTGCAGCTCAGCAGGAGCGCCATCTTCAGGTTGTCGTCGCCGGTCATCATCGTGACTCGTGAGTCAAGGAACCACCACCACTTCAAGACGCACGGAGGCTCGTTCATCGCGGCCTGCCCGAAACCCCGGCGAGGGCCCGTCCAGCGTCCTGGCGGGGGCTCGCTTGTGCGTCAGGCTGGTCGGTTGACTCTCCGCTTTCACTTAGTCTCGCCACGCTTGCCCGCCTGAGAGCATCGGGATAGCATCACCCGCCGGCGGGCACTGAGAATCAAGGAGATGATAGCATGTCCAGATCGTCATGGGGGCTCGCGATAGGATCGGCCGGGTTTGTCATGGCGAGCTGTCTCGCCGGCGGGTGCATGAACATCAAAGCCCCCGAGAACATCAGCGTTGATACCGGACGGCGGCAGCACGTGGATGCGAGCCAGGTGCCGCCGACTTCAACGCATGAAGAAGCTCGGCAGAGACTCGCGGAAGCTTATGCCGAGATTCGCCGCCTCGAGGGCAAGATCGCCGGCCTGGAGAAAGACAAGCGGGAACTGAAGACTGAGAAAGAGGACTGCGAGAAGAAGTACAAGCGGCTGAGAGACAGGTACAACGACTAGGCAGGCGCCGGCGCGGGATGATTTCGGGAGTTGCGCGGGACTCACTTGGCCAAACCGGCCGCCGGACGTCGGGGCCTCCGCGATAGCGGCAAGACAAACCAAGCAGGTTCTTGTTAGGCGAGTTCCAGCCGATCCAAATTGACTGGAGAAAAGCACGTCGACCGAAAGGGGCGACCGCAGCGGTCTGCAACGAATCCCGACTCGATGGCACAAGCATCAGCAGATACGGCCTGTGAGAATGAGCTCCTGCCTCGTCCGCGGCGGGTGCGCCGGCTGCGAGGAAGGTACAGGCTCTGCCCATCGGGACTCACCCTCGGATTCGGCTCGCAAGACGAAGAGGCCGCGCAAGCCGTCGCGTCGGTTCTACGTCGGCGGCTGGCGGCGGGTGCCCGCCACGCCACGGCCGCCCTCATGCTGGAGCGCGAGCAGGGCCGGCCGCCCGGGCGCCCCGGGCAGTGGTACTTTCTGCGAATAGGACCGGATGGGATTCGACTGCGGGCGGCGGAGGACGCGGGCTTTCGTCTTGGCGCGACGACGTTGCGCCAATTGCTCGACGCGGGCCGGCGATTCATACAGGCGATGGAGATAGAGGATTGGCCGGACTTCCCCGTGCGGGGCGTCATGCTGGATATCAGCCGGGACAAAGTCCCGACGCTGACGACGCTGAAGAAGCTCATCGACTTGCTGGCCGGCTGGAAAATCAACCAGCTCCAGTTGTACATCGAGCACACATTCGCCTATCGCGGCCATGAGCGCGTCTGGCGGGGGGCATCGCCGTTGACTGGCCGGCAAGTCGGGCACCTCGATCAGTACTGCCGCCGGCGAGGGATAGAACTCGTGCCCAATCAGAATTCGTTTGGGCACATGGAGCGATGGCTTCGGCATCGACCCTACGCCGCGCTGGCCGAGGCGGTCGGCGAATGGATGACGCCGTGGGGACAGCGACGAACGGCGCCGACAACCCTCAACCCGCTGGATCCTCGTTCAATTCTGTTAATCCGGGACTTGTACGACCAGTTGCTGCCTCAGTTCACGAGCAAGCTGTTCAACGTCGGCTGCGATGAGACCTGGGAGCTGGGCCAGGGCCGAAGCAAGGAGGCCTGCCGCCGGCGAGGCGTGGGCCGCGTGTACCTGGACTTCCTGCGGCGGATCCACCGAGAGGTCAAACGGCACGGTCGGCGGATGATGTTCTGGGCCGACGTGGCCGTCCAGCACCCCCGACTGATTCCAGCACTGCCCCGCGACGCGATTCCGATGGTGTGGGGCTACGAGGCCGACCACACGTTTGACGAGCAGTGTGCGCTGCTGGAACGCGGCGGCATGCAGTTCTACGTATGCCCCGGCACCTCAAGCTGGTGCAGCTTCAGCGGTCGGGCGAACAACTGCCTGGCAAACCTGCGGAACGCCGCGGCTGGCGGCCGCGCCCATGGCGCCAAGGGATATCTCATCACCGATTGGGGCGACTTCGGCCACCGCCAATACCTGCCGGCGAGCTTCTGCGGGCTGCTGTACGGCGCGGCGGTCTCCTGGTGTCTGGACGCCAACGCACACATGGATGTATCCCGAGAACTCAGCCGACACGCGTTTCAGGACTCCGGCGGCGAGAGCGGCCGGCTGTGGCTCGGGGCGGGCAACGTACACGAGTTGTCCGGGGTCTCGCTTAAAAACCGCACGGTGCTCTTCTCCTGCATGCAGGCTGATCTGGCAGACGTGCAGGCGTTGAACGGCCTGACCCACGGCGGCGTTCTCCGGATGCGGCGGCGGATTGAGCAGCTTCATCGGCAGACATCGAAAGCGAACTTTCCGGGGCGGGAAGGGACTCTGCTTCGCGCGGAATTACTGGCCACATTGGCGGTGCTGCGACATGCGTGCGATCGTGCCGCCGTCATGCTTGCCCCAGATGACAGTCCGCCGGCGCGAACGCAGTTTCATAAACTGGCCCGCGACATGGAGAGAATCATTGAACGACACGGCAGCTTGTGGCGGCAGCGGAACCGCCCCGGCGGCTTGGCGTCGAGCATGGCTGGGTATCAGAGAAATCTCCTTGAGTACCTGGGGCGCGCTGCGCAAAAAGCTCGGCGGCGACGGACCGCGCGATAAGGCGAGCGGCGGACATCGATCTGTAACTCGACCAAGGACCGGCACGGCTTCCGTCGCTCCTCAAGGTTCGTTAGTGGCCAACTGGCGGGGGCTTGGGGTTTCTATGGGAGGCGGATTTTGGGGTTAACCAAGGGCCTCGTAGAGTGTGACCAGGCGATCACGTGCCTCGAGCATTCGTTTGTCCTTGTCAGGGTCTGAATAGAGCTTCCGAAAGTCATTGTAGCTTTCGACCAGCAGCGGCTCCGCCTGACGGTATTTCTCAAGATTGACGTTGCCTTCCTTGTCTTTCGCCTGGTTGAAAAGACATTTGCCGAGCAATTCCTTCCGGTCGGCGAGCGCCCACGGCCGAGGCCAGTCCGTCTGACCGGGCAGCCGCTTCTCTATGTCCAGCATGCGCCGCAGGAGGCCCTCGGCAATTGTGTAATCGGGGCTGTAGCCCTTCAGCTTCTTTGCCCACCGTTCTTGATGCAGGAATTCCGCGCGGGCGATGACGTAGAGCTGGCTGGCGATATTGCGTTGCTCCCGCTCCGCCTTCTTGAGCTCATCACTCTGCCAGGCAAGGCCGGTCACCAGGCCGGTTGCAATTCCGCAGCCGAGAAGGAACAGCGTCCATTTGTAGCGAAGGACAAACTTTCCGACCTGATAGAGTAGGCTCGGCGGATGGGCCAGAATCGGAAGTCCGGCCAGGTAGCGGTCGATGTCATCGGCGAGAGCGGCCGCGCTTGGGTATCGGCGCCCCGAATCCTTGGCAAGGGCTTTGAGGATGATGGCATCGACCTCGCGGCTGATGCCCCTGCGGATCGAACTGGGCCGCTTGGGGACCTGCTCGCTAATGACCCACTCGGCGGAGTACCTGGTCATTTGGTACGGCAGCTTCCCTGTAAGCACCTCATACATGACGACGCCGAGAGAATAGACATCGCTCAGAGTGGTCAAGGCTTCTCCGCGTATTTGCTCCGGGCTTGCATAGTCGAGGGTCATCGGCCCTAAGCCGAGCGAAGTCGTGGCGCCGCCGGGGGCGCCAGGCTCTTCTTTCAGAATTTTGGCGATCCCAAAATCCAGCAGACGGGGTATGGGTTTCCCCTGGGAGTGCTGGGCCCGCGAAACCAGGATGTTGCTCGGCTTCAGGTCGCGGTGGGCGATCAGCTTGCCGTGCGCGTACTGCAGGGCCAGGCAGACCTCCCGCACCAGGGACAACCGGCTGTTGACCGACAGCCTGTTCGACTCGCAGTACTCGGTGATGGGCCTGCCCTCGATGTACTCCATCACAAGGTACGGCAGCCCGTCCTCGGTCGTGCCCCCATCCAAGAGCTTGGCGATGTTGGGATGATCGAGATCAGCCAGCAACTGCTGCTCTTCGTGAAAATGGCGAATGATCCGGCGACGATTCTGAGGATCGTCGAAGCGGATGCCCGGCCGGATGAGTTTGATGGCCGCCTGTCGCTCGTACTGGCCGTCATCGCGGCCCGCGAGATAGACAGTGCCCATTCCGCCGGACGCTATCCTGCGGAGGAGCTTCCAGGGGCCGATTCT
>CAYYBO010000266.1:0-6209 GCA_964470125.1 uncultured Planctomycetaceae bacterium
CTCTGCGATTCCATAATGTGCAGTCTACTGCCGTTTTGTACCGTTGTCAACCATCCAAGTTGCGTGCCCTTGGCCTGTGTTACCCTCGCCTCGCCCCGCACGGCCGCGCCACGCCACGCCTCGTCAATCTGCTCAATCCTCCCCCGTGAACGCGGACGGCCTGTAGGTGATCGGGAACCCGGACTGCGTGACCACAGCGCCGAGCACCGCGTCGACCCGCTCCGCGTCGGCCGGATTGACAATCCTGCTCACCTGCGTTGCTTGATGAATCTCCGATGTCGTGATGCAGAGTACCTTCTGCCCGAGGATCGGGACGGGCCGGCCGTTCGCGGCGCGTTGCGGGGGTGGCCTCTGCCACGACGCGACGATGACGTGCGCAAGGTTCACGCGGCACGTATCGCCGCCGGCGTCCATGAACTCCAGAAAGATCGGCTGCTCAGGCATCGGTCACCTCGCCTTCCTGTCGCGCCTCCGTCGCTTCGTCAAGGCAGTCTTTCACGTAGGAGATGACGCGGGAGCGTGCCCGCTCTCCAAGCGGAATGAGCGTCCCGCTGATAATCACGCCGGCCCGGATGACCGGATCGCCCATCGCGATTTCGATTGCCTTCCTCTGTTCCCCGCTGATGCCTTCGACGTTTACTTTCATCCCGTTTCTCCTTCTCGTTTTCGGAACCTGTATTTCCTGTCCAGCCGTTCAACAACAAGCAGTATCTCTGGCTGGCGTTCGCGATCGCGTTCGTCAAGCAGCCGGATGAACCAGAGCTTCTTCCGTTCCGTCGTGAAGAGGGCGCACCGTACGCCACGTGCGTTCAGTTCCGCGATGATATACTCCGCCTTAGCCCGATGGATAAATCGGCGTTGAAGCATTTCGCGCCGTCTCGCAACGTATGCCGTGGTCATCCTCGCGTCTCCACGTACGCCGTCACAAACTCCGCCGCGACTTGCGGAACGATCGCATTGCCCGCTCCCCGGAGCAGGCCCACTCGGCCGGGTAGCCCATCAGAAAGAGGGAACCCACTTGCCGCTACGATGATACTGACACCAGCCGCGAACCGTGCGGACTCCCCGCTGCTCGCATCTTTGTTTTCAACGGATCGCCATACTTCTTCCATCTCTGATAGTGCTTCATGCAGTACCCGCGCCCCTTGCGCGGCGAATCGCACACCAGACACCGCCTCGGCGACTTTTTGTTGTGCATCTTCCCGAGATGACAACCGATACATAGGGTCTGCAAGTTCTCCGGTCTCTGATCGCGCCAGTCCTTGTTGATGTGATGAACATGAAGTTGCCCGCGCGGCGATATCCTTCCACAGAGTTCGCAACGTGCCTTCCTGAATCTCGCTGACATCCTGTGCATGGAAGTCGAACACGTACTGCGAACTCCGCGCGAGTTCGCACAGTGCAACGAGCAAAACCTGCGAAGCACAAACCGCCCCATATCTTCGAGCGTCCCGCCGTATCTCTTGCGCCGCATACGAACACCACAACGCTCGCAGTATTTTTCCGGGTCTGGCATCGGCTTTCTTGGCATGGCTCAGTATCCTTTCTTTGACTGTAGACACGAACGCAGTCCAGCCATGCCCCATGATATCGGATATCCCATCAAATGTAAACTGAAAAACGGGTTCAGCCGGTATCCGGCGGGCACGCCCGTCTCGGCAGGTGTGCCAGACGGCATCGGACCAGAAGCCAACGTCGCCTGCGATTGCAGGTCGATCCCGCAGGAGTCCGGCCGGTGCGACTTGTCCATCTCGCGGCCCCGGTTCGGCACGTTCGGAGTTGCCCACCCCGCGAGCATTACGTCTCGGCTGAGGTTCGCTCCCTGCGTTGAATGCACATCTGCGCCTGGGCGTCGCCCGTCGTGCCAGTTTGGCGTCGGCCACCCAGAACAGCCGCTGTCGGGTGTGCGGCGCGCCGACGCTGTGTGCTCCCAGTACCGCAAACCGGACGGAGTAAGCCGTGTCTTCCAGGTCTGAATGTACTCGATCGACCCACCGAGCCGTGTAACTGAATCCGCGTTTGCGAGCGAGTCGTTTAGCAAGGAGGTTCGCTCTGGCGTAGTCGCCATCCTGAACCGCGACAAGGAAAGCAGCCTCAAGCTGAGTCCCGACAACCTCTGCGGATGCAACTTGCTCGCCAAACACGACCGGCGGGCGGCACGCCCTGATGAGCCGCATGAATTCAGGCCAGAGGTGTCTGGCGTCCGCTGCACCTTTGCGTTTGCCCGCCGACGAGAACGGCTGGCAGGGGCAAGAGCCGGTCCAGGCAACAACGTGATCTGGCCATCGGGCGAGTTGTAGGGCCCGGTCCCATCCGCCGATGCCGGCGAAGAAGTGGCATCGGCTGAACCCTCGCAGGTCGGCTGGTTGCACTTCTTTGATGTCTCGCTCATCGACTATGCCCTCCATAATGAGGCCGTCGGCCATCAGCTCCCGCAGCCACGCCGCCGCGTGCGGGTCGACCTCGTTGTAGTAGGCTCTGCATGGGCACACTCAACGCCCTCCGCTGCGCATACCTTCGCTCGGTTCCACCCACACGGCCGGCCACGGCTGCGCACCAAGGACCGCACGTACATGGTTCAGCGCCCGGATCAGTTCGCAGGTCGTCCTGTGCCAACTTGCGGCTGGCGTATTGCGGTAGAACTCTCTCGAACACACTGGGCATGCCGCGAGGATCGGTGTCATAAACATCGGCTTGTGCCCGGATATCTCTGCGCCCAACGCGCAGCGTTCTAACACGCGCCGTTCCAGACGGAGCATCTTTAAGTCGACAACATTGACGTAGATCGGCTCCGGGTCTGGCGCCGGCGTGACAAACGATTGCAGCGCGGACCGTATCGACAGCAGAAGCACCGCCTGCTCGGCCGTGACTGATGGCAGAATCTCATCAATGGCAGACAGCCATTGCAAGATTCGCGGTTTCTCGTTCGGTGATTCACTCATCATGTTCTCCAAGTAGCGGCGCAGGCCCGTAGGCTACGCGACCTGCGCCGCCGCAGGAGGGGAAAGAAGCCTTATCCATTCCAGCACTCATCGAATCGTCCAGTTGTCCTGCAACTCAGCGAAGTCCAGCAGGTCAACATCGCCGTCGCCGTCCGTGTCGAAGTACGCCTTCGCGTATGGTCCGGCCGGTTCGCCCGGTCCGGTCATGCACTCGCCCCAGTTTCCGAACGACCTGCTTCTCAGTTTCCACTCGCCGCGGGGAAGCGGTATCCAGCACCGATCCAGATACGTCGGCGCGAACGGCTCACGGACATCGGGTGCCGGCTCCTGCGTTCTGGTCGTTTGCGTGCAGGAAGCAGCAGCAAAGGACAGGATCATGATGTATGCCCACCGTCTCGTTCTGGTCATCAATGCACCCCCTCTTCAACAATCCGCCCGTCTTCGATCAGCACGGACCCGGCCGCCCCGGGTGCGACCCGTTCGATCCAAAGCTGGTAGCCGTGCTCCCCGGCCATCGCACCGATGGCCTTCAGGTTGTCAGCGTCCAGCAGGCTGCCGTCGCGGATTAGGATGACCCGCAGCCGCGGATTCGCCGCCATCGCGATCGACAGCGAGACGCGGAGTTGTTCCGCCGCGGAGCACTGGTCAAGCGGAACGTCGTTGTACCGCACGTCACCATGCGCGACGGACAGCCCCGCCACAGGCCACTTCGCTGCACGCAGGGTCTCGTACCGCTTGGATTCGATCGCCTTGACCGCGCCAACAGCAACTTCAAGTGCGGACTCTCGGCCGTGCAGTTCTGAGCGCATCTGCTGGATACGCTGCTTCGCAGCAACGTCCGCGTTAACAGCCTGCGACCGTGCGATCCGCTCCTTCACGATGACGACAGACCGCGTTTCACCAAGCCGCGCTCGCGTCGTGTTCGCTTCGTTCCGATGCTTCTCCGCGTCGGCAAGACGGTCCGTTGCGGTCTTCAGGTCGGCACGCCGAGCCGCGAGGCGCCCTTCAATCTCCCGGATGTCTGCCTCCACGTGAGCAACCACATCGCTCTGCGCAATGACAACCTGCCCGGCTTGCCACGCCTGATCCTCCGCCTGCTTGATGATGGCGTTGTGCTGGTCGATGGCCTCCAGTTCTGAAAGCAGCGCCGACACGTCAACCGGCTCGTCCGGCGTGCTCTCAGGCACACCCGGAGTCGAATCAATGCAGCCCTGGAGCCGCTTGATCTCCTGCCGGATTTGCGTCGCTTCGCGCCGGGCGTCGTCTTCCCGATGCGAGAGCAATTGCAGTTCGCCTTCGATCCCCAGCAGGTCCAGTAGGACGGCCCGCTGCTTCGCAGGCTCCATCCGCGTGAACGCGAGCGGGTCAAACGACACGCTGCCGATCAGTTCGTCCAGCACCTTCTGCGGGGACCGTACGTCCGCCCCGTCTGCATTCGTGACGGTCAGATAGCTGCCTTTCCGCGTCCATGTCCGCGTCACCTGAAGCCCGTTGTCCAGCTTGACGCTGACCGATGCCTTCTCTTCTCCGTTGCGGATCGGCTCGGTCGGGCAGAGCTTCTGCCCGCCGCACGCATACGCGATCGCGTCCAGCACGCTCGACTTGCCGGCGGCATTCCGCCCGGTGATCTCGATGATGTCGCTGGTCGGATGTATCTCGATGGCCACGAGCCGCTTGAGATTCTCCGCCCTCAGTTCGACGATCCGCAATCCATTCCCAGCACTTCGTTCCGTCGCAGTTTCCATCTTCAACTCCTTCTCCGCATGTTTCAAAGACACAAGGACGCCCCCGGCGGAGCGGATTTGGCCGTTCGCGGCCTCCGCCGGGGGCTGTGCAGGTCACAACAGGCCGGCCGGAATCTGGTCGATGAACACCAGACCAAGCAAGGCCAGAATCAGTGACGCCGAACCGACAATCCACGTCATGTCAAACTCCTCACGTAAGAGGTTTCGGAACCAGTCCGGCAGCGCTCAGAACAGGTTGCCCAGGAGCAGAGCCAGACCCAACAAACCGGCCAGAATCGTCCAGATGCACACGATCGCTCATCTCCGTAGGTGGAAGGTCGGACGCGCCGGCCAACGCCACCTCCGCCGCCGGCGTGATAAGTTCAAGCAGCCCGCCTGCCGGGCCGCGGCATGTTTGCATCAGATGCTCAGGTTGCATTGGGAGTCTTGGCTTGTCCTGCCACCTCCGCATCGCGTTTGATCGCGTCAAGCTTCTCTTCCTGCCGCCCCGCGCCAGCCTCAAGCGCGGGCAGGTCGATCGGGATGTCCCACACCTGCCGCTCGTCGCGGTCCGCCTGGTCGTCAAGCTCAAGCGCCCGACTCAGTTCAGGGCTCATCGGCACGAACGGGGCGAGACGCCGAATCGCCGTCTTCTGCCACAACGGCCGCTCATACGTGTACCAGGGCGAATCCCGCTTGTTCGGGTTGTCCTGCCCGCGTCGCCACGCCGCAGATGCTCGCTTCGCCTCCATGATCTCGTTCGGCGGGCAGACGTGGAAAAGGGGCTCCAGGTTCGGGACGTGCGCGATCGCGTAGCTGTAGGTGAGGTCGCCCGGCTCTTCCGCACCGGCGTACGGGGTATGCTCCAGCAGCGGCCGTGTTCCGTAGCGGAAGCGGAAGTTGTCTTTGGCCCGCACGACTTCGGCCTGCATCGCGATGCCGGCCCGCGCTGCCAGGGCGATGTACCCCTTGTACCCGATGATGACCTGCGCCTCCGATGCGTAGGGCAGAATCCAGGCGTGCCCAAGGTTCGTGTCCGGCTCAAGCCCGAGCTGGCTCAACTCCAGGATCGCGGACAGGAGGGACCGCTGGTCGCATTCAACCAGCTTCGGGCGTTTGCGGATGCAGGTGATTGCGATCCGCAGCATCCGCTCCGGTTTCAGGTGGGTGGGGAGTGCCCGCTTGATGTCGGGCTCCATTCGCCGGATCAGTTGCACGATCGCGGCTTCACGCTCCTGCACTACGAGATCTTTCGCCATTCTGCTTCTCCTTTGCGTTCACACACTCTCACACACACTCTCGCCGTCCCGGTGACGGCTACATATGTAGTATACACCACATACGCGGAAAGTCAAATTACCCGTGTTGCCTTTTCCAATGCCATGCTCGCGCACCTCCGCCTTCTGGGCTTCCGGCTTGCTCTGCCTGTGACACCCTCGCAAATTCCGACCTCGCGCACCCTTCCCGGTGAAGAGAATGAGTCGTACTTCCCTGTGACACCCTCGCAAATTCCGACCCCGCGCACCCGCTACCGTGAATGGGG
>CAYYBO010000267.1:0-6202 GCA_964470125.1 uncultured Planctomycetaceae bacterium
CCCAAGTCATCCCCGCCGCCCGCGTCGCCGGACGACGTCGGATAGAAATGTCGATTGACCGAGCGATGAGCCAGCCAGTCGTGGTCCATGCCCAGCAGATAGATCGGCGAACAACCAAGATAGACGGCGACCATGATCGCCAAGTGCCCGGTGTTACCGGCGTGCGGGGCCGGCCGAGCCAGGTCGATAGGCTCCTCCGTCGCGGGCCACTCCTGGAGGTCCACCACCGGTTTGAAGTAGAAGACCTTGTCTGCGGGCAGCACCGTGTGCCGCTCGATGATGCCTCGCGAACCGAGAGGAAAGAAATAGGCCTCGGCGTCGATGCCTTTGGTGTAGTCCGCGATAGTGGCGATTCGCTCCGGCGAATCGTAAGACCCCGGCGGCTCGGCTCGGCAGTAGATGGTCGGTTTCCATTGGTTCAGGATCGGGTGGCGGTTGAACGAGTTCATGACGATGGTGATCTCGCAGCCGAGCGGCGCCAGATCAACCTTGCCGAGCGACGGACCGTTGCCGATCACGAAACACCGTCGCCCGGCGAAGCGACCGCGAAGGGCCGCGTTCCTTGCCAGGACTCCCGCCTGTTCCGGCGTCAGTTGGGCCTGAATGCGTCGGCGGATCACCCTGCGCCGCAACCGGCGCTGGACCACTAAGGGAAGCCATCGTTGTCGCCAGGATGAGCCGATCGGCGGTTCGGGATCAAGCCACCGTCGTGGCGGTGGGGCGTCCAGCCAGTGAATAACGTTCATCTTCTCGGCGCTCAGATAGGCCTCGAACTCCTGTTCGCGACCGACCTCGACAAGCAGGACGAACAGCTTGCCTTCTGCGTTGCCGGCCAACACCGCACGAAGGCCCTTCTCTCGAAGTCGCCCGTTCGTCGAAGGACAGGCGTAGTAGCCCCAGCTCTTGCGGACTACGTCGTATTCCGTGCCGGAGTCCGTGATGAATGTGACCTGCTCGTCGGGTGACAAGTGAACGTCGGCGCAATGCCGGATCACAGTTCCGCCGTCGGCTCCGACCGTGAACGTCCGAGGAGGATTTCTTGGTTCAAACCGCATCAATGATCGCCTCGCCGGACGATGAGCCACGGGCTTCAGCCCGTGCGGTGGCCTACCGGCGTGTCGGCGTCGCCTCTGTTCCGTGCCGCCCGGACTGAAGTCCGGGGCTCGTCTTCCAAATGGCCGAGGATGCACCACCGGCCGTCGGCGTCACGACTCCAAATCTGGGGATTGCGCCATCGCTCGATAGCGGCGAGGAACTCGGGCCGGTTCATCCCCACGTATTCGATGAAATCATCCACATAGCAGTCCGACAAGTCGCGAAGGTCGTGCTCGCGGACCAGCCCTTTGGCTTCTTCGCGGGTCAGCCGGCCGTTGCGGATGTCCTCGCAAGCGTGGTCGGTCGCCCGGCCGTAGCCGAACTTCAGGACCTTGAGGTACTGGTGGATGCGGTTGATCTTCTCGTCGATGCCGACGTAGTCGCGATAAGTCCCCTCGGAGGGTTGGTCAAGCGAACGAAAACCGTGACCGCGGGCAATGCGCAGGTGCTCCTCCGAATCCCAACGGAAGTAGTAGCTCATGAAGACGGCGCGAGTGGGCGAGGCGTCCAACTCATCGGGATAGTCGTACGGCCGCAGTCGGCTCATGGGGATGCCATACTCGCGGGATACGAAGCGGGCGTCGCGGCCGGCGTTGGCGGCGTACTTCATGAACCAATCGCGACTGACGGTGTTCAACCGGGCGAGGCCGCCCTCGCCGCCGTACTCGAAGGCGGAGTTCTCTCCAAGCAGGACCAGCGGCGTTTTGAACGCGAGCGCCGCATGCAGCGGATACGCGTGCAGCAGCGTGTGGCTTAGCAGATCGGGGTCGCCGAAGTCCTCCAGGCCGAGACGAATGAGCCGGCGGTGCAACTCCTGTTCCGGTCGATAGACGGTGAGATTCGCCCCCATCCTGGGAACCAGCGAAAGGTTGTACCGGCCGACCTCGGTCTTGATGCCGTAGTCCACGTTGACCGCCAGGATGCGCAGGCCCCGGTTTAATAAGCGATGGACTTGCGTGAGGCTGTCCTTGCCGCCGCTGACCGGCACGAGCACGTCGTAGAAAGGCGCCTGTCGGTTCCTGGCCTGGTCCAGAAGGGCGTCAAACTCGGCCTGCCGGGCGGCCCAGTCGATGCCGTCCAGAGCGGCGTTCTTGCGCTGGTGTGCTCGACAGGCGTTGCAGACACCCTGCTCGTCGAAGGAGACGTAGGGCTTGGTGTCGGGGACCAGGCACCTGGCGCAGTAGGTCAGCATGATCGCCTCGTCAGCAGGTAATCGCCGAGGACCAAGGCGTCGAGCTCGCTTTGCTCGAAGGTGCGAACGGCGTCCTTCGGGCCGAGGACGATTGCATCGCCGTGCAGATTGAAGCTGGTGTTGAGGACGCCGCCGACGCCGGTGCGCTGCTCGAAGGCCTTGAGGATGGCGTAATAATCGGGATTAGCCCTGCGTTCCAGGAGCTGCGGGCGAATGGTGAAATCCCCGGGGTGCATGGCGGCGACGAGCTCCTCCCTGGCCCGCGGCGTGGAGTCGAAGGCCAGCGTCATGTATGGGCAGCGCAGCCGCTTGGGGTTCACGATGTAGTCCGACTCCCGCTCCGCCAGGATCGTCGGTGTGAACGGCATCCAGAAGTCGCGAAACTTGATGGCGTCGTTGATCTTGCGGACGGTCTGCGCCCGGCGAGGGTCGGCCAGGATCGAGCGATTGCCCAGGGCCCGCAGGCCGAATTCCATCCTCCCGCAACAACGGGCGACGATGCGGCCGTCGGCGAGGAGTTCGGCGATCCGCTCGGGCGTGACGCCGGGCGTGACGTGGTGGCGAGCGGCCGCACCGGACTCTTCAAGGAACCGCCTGACATCGTAATCCGAGAAGGCCGGGCCGAGATAGATGTTGTTCAGGGGCCGCAGCGATTCGACCGATCGGCCGCCCTCGCGAAGCACTTTCCACATCAGGTAGTAACAGGCGCCGAGTGACAAGGACGTGTCGCCCGCCGCCGGGCACACATAAAGCTCCCGCACCTCGTCCAGCTCGGCCATGACCTTGCACGCCTTGATGTTCTGGGCGACGCCGCCGGCGAAGCAGACTTGATTCAATTGCGCGGCCTTGACGCAGGCCTGCGTCCAACGGGCCAGGTTGACCTCCACGAACTTCTGGACCGCACCGGCGATGCCGTCGAAGCGGTGGCCTTCCAAGGCCTCGCGGAAATGAAAATAGAGGTCCCGCGGCTTCTGGTCGTACACGATGTTCAAGCCGTCGAGCTTGAGGATTCGCTCGAAGACCTTGTAGCTCCGGGCGGTCTCCCGCTCGTTGGCGTAGGGAGCCAGGCCCATCACCTTGTACTCGTGCTGGGCGGGCTTCATGCCCAACAGCAACGTGATGTACTGATAAATGTGGCCCAGGTGGTTGTCGACCGTGCGGGCCAGTTCGTTCCGGCCCTCCTCCTCGGAAAAGACGGAGACCGTGCCGTTGGAATAGTCGCCGACGCCTTCCGACGTCAGCATCAGCACTCGCCCCCGAAGCGGCCCGCCAAAGTAAGCGTAGAACGTGTGGCAGTCTTCGTGCAGGACGGCCTGGACGCGTTCGGCGGGTACACCGAGCTTGCGGCTGACCGTCCGGCGACGAAGCTCGGCCATTTGCCGCATCTCTTCCGGCTGCATGTAGCCGCGGAGCAGATGGTCCATGTCGTAGGTGTTGTCGTAGCTGAAGTCGGGACGGTCCTTGTACAAGTCGTAATAGCAGACGTCGCAGCCCTCGAACAAGCGAGGCCGCCAGTAGTCGTGCTGCTCCTTCACCCAGTCCGCCATGCTGAAGTTGGCGTTACGCTTGATTTTGGTCAGCACTGGATTCCAGTTGTGCGAGGCCAGGGCGACGTGGTCAATCTGGGAGGGGCCGACGCCGACCTGGGCGAGACAAGCGGCGACGGCCTGCTCGGGGTAGCCGTAGTCACCCTTCAACCCGGTGAAGCGTTCCTCTTGCGCGGCGGCGACGATCTCACCGTCGATCATCAAAGCCGCCGAGGCGTCATGGGCCTCTTGAATGCCGAGTATGATTGTCATGCGCACCCCTGATTACACGCTCGTGAACTCTTCCAGGAATAGTTTGACGCAAAGCAACGAAAAGAGAAACTTGCTTTCGCTGTTGGGCAGGGAGTCCTTCCGCAACAGGGCCTCGACGCGATCCCGCCGAACCAGGTCGAAGACGGGTCCCGGCGACAACACGCCGTCCACGACCGCGGCGTCGCGGGTATCCAGCAAGGCGTGGATCGGAACATTAAAGCCCACCTTACGGCGATTCCACAACACCCGGTTGGGAACAACATCGGCCATCGCCTCGCGGAGGATGACCTTGGTGAAGGCGTCCCGCATCAGATGCCGCGTCGGTATTCGACAGCAGAACTCGAACAGCCGGCGGTCCAGGTACGGCGAGCGATTCTCGACGGAGTAGGCCATCGCGTTGAGGTCATCCTCGTGCAGCAGGACCGGCACGGCCTCGTGGAACAACTCGTTCAGCATCCTGTTTCGCAGCAGCGACGGACTGTAGCGGCCTTCCGTAAACGCCTCCGCCCACGGCTGGTGCAAATACGAGGCGAACTCGTCATTGCCCAGATAGATATGATCTCGGCAAGCCTTGTTCTCCATGTACAGTGAAGGGTTTTTCAGATACGGATTGCGTACCAGCGGGGCGATATGCTGCCGCCACGCCGCCAGGGCTTGGGGAAAGCCCGGCTCATCCCGCATCTCGTACAGCCACAGATTGTGATGATCGTAATAGCCCGTCAGGAGTTCATCAGCCGCCGTGCCGCTGATGGATATTCTGTATCCGTGCTGAGCGATCGCCGCCATGAGCAGCCAATGGACGTAATAGCTGATGGTGTACACCGGGGCGTCGTGCTGGCGGACCAGCAGGCGGAGATTATCAAGAAAGTTCTGCGTGGACAGCGGGACGGCTGTATGGCGAATGCCCAACTCTCGGACGGCCGTCTCGACTTCCTCCCGTTCGTCGTAGCGTTCATCCTTGTTGACGATGGTGAAGCCGTGTACGTCGAAGTCGAATCGACGCTTGGCGATGCTGATGAGAGCGTTCGAGTCCACCCCGCCGCTCATGCAGAAGGCCAGGGGCACGTCGGCCCGCAGCCGCAGACGAATCGAATCGACCAGCGCTGCCCGCACGCCTTCGACCGCCTGCTCGCGGGTCAACCTCTCGTCAGGCTCGAATCCAGGCGTCCAATATCGCCAACGCCGTTCACGCCCGTCGGCGTCTATGGCGAGGATAGTGCCCGGTTCGAGTTCCTCCAGACCGACAAAGAAGGTCTCTCGCGTCTTGTAGAGGCTCTTGTAACCGTTGACCAGATATCGAAGGATGTGGTTGACGTTCGGCTCCAGCGGTCGCCCGCGCAGGGCGGCGATGAACTTGGGCTCCGAGCCGAAATACAACTCGCCGCTACGGCAGCGTCGGCCCCCCGTGGCCGACGAATCCGAGTAGCGCCCGCCCGCCGTGGCCGACGACGGCTCGCGGTAAAGATGCAGCGGCTTCTCGCCGAAGCGGTCTCGACACAACATCAGCGAGCCGTCGGCCTCGTCGTACAGGGCGAAGGCCCACATGCCCTCGCAACGATCGAGCCCCTGCCAGCCGTGTTGCATCAGGACGCGAAGCAGGACTTCCGTGTCGCTCTGCGTGCTGAATTCATGCCCGAACCGAATCAGTTCCGACCGCAACTCCACGTAGTTGTACAGCTCGCCGTTGAACACAAACACCGCCGAGCCGATGCGATACGGTTGGTTGGCTCGCTCGTCTAGGTCGATGATGGCGAGGCGGCTGTGCAACAGGCTCACGTGCCGCCCGGCCCCGAAGGCATGCTGGTACGCCCCTTCCGCATCCGGCCCGCGATGGTGCATCCGCTCCCCACACGCCTGGAGGCGCTCCGGGTTCGGGGAGAGCAGTCCGATGTAGCCTGCGATGCCGCACATACCATTTCACAACCGGGCGTACACGAGATTAGACAACATTCTCAAGGATCGGCCGGGTGGCCCAGGTTCTCTGAACCTGGGGGATGGATTCTCTCCCCCTCGTGAGAGTCCGTCGCATTCGAGGCGCCGCGTCGCTGGGCGAAAGCAATGCCCCAAGTCCAGAGAGTCTGTCGATTTAGTTGGCACGACTCATGCTTTAGTGTAG
>CAYYBO010000268.1:0-6174 GCA_964470125.1 uncultured Planctomycetaceae bacterium
CTCCCGCGGGCGCGCTTTCTTCCTGCATACCACTACTGAGGGGCGCTTCAGAGGCGTCCCCCTCCTCGCTTCATTCGCTAGACTAACCCAACCACTCAGCGAATGCAAGGATTAAGCCGCGCGTTAATGGAAAGTTAACGCAGTCGATGGAGGGTGATTTGGCCGCTGTTTCCAGCCATCAGAGACGGCGGCGGCAGACTGCGCTTGGTCACGGGAGGCCGGAAATACTCGGGAGCCACAAAACCGGCCAGCGGAGCAATCAGGGGGCAGCAGTGTTCACAAACCTCTCAAGGACATGGACTAAGCGTTGGGCAAAGGCTTCTTTCGACTGCTCTCCCCACGCATGCCAGGACAGACCGCCAGGAGACCGATCCGGCACAGAAGTCGCCTTTGGACGTTTGGCGTGGCCAACTCCGCGGCTTGGTCGCCCGAGGTATTCTCCACGTATTACCTCTGATCCAATGGCCCGAGGGCTGTTTAGCACGATTGCGTCGCAGTTTTTTCGGAGCATCTTCGCCTCCGCGTGACGGCGGCCGTCGTGGTCTTCGAGCGCGAACGCGATCGTGACGCGGCGGCCCTTCACCCGGCCCAGCGAAGCGGCGATGTCGACGGTCGGCGCCAACTCGAGCGTGAACCGCGTGGCTCGCTTTGCAAGCTTCCTGGCCGCGCGACGAACCGGCCGATAATCGCAAACGGCCGCGGCAAACACGGCTGCGTCAGCCTTTGCGAAGGCTCGCCTCGCCGCCGAAGCCATCTCCGCGGCACTCGTCACCCGAACGAGCTTCACGCCTTTCGGCGGGTCAAGCGCGACCGGCCCGCTGACCAGGATGACTTCATGCCCCGCCCGCGCCGCCGCTTCGGCGATGGCGTAACCCATCTTGCCGGAGGATGGGTTGGAGAGGAACCGAACGGTGTCGAGGTACTCTCGCGTCGGGCCGGCGGTGATGAGTATTCGCAGCGCCTTGGCGCGGGGTGTTGCAGAAGCTCGCCCAGCGGTTCGCGCCACGGGCCCGGGAAGCCTATTTGGTGGAACATGGCCGGGAGTATCCCGTTGCTTGCGTTTCAATCTCGCAGGTGAGCGCCTGTTGCACCGCCGCGTAGGTAGAGCGGTGGGCCGTGGGCGGCGCTTGCGGGTCCGTTCACGCCGAGCGGTTCGGGAATGTTCACTTGGCATGTTTCTTGGGACTGGCCTGCTTGAGCACGGCCAATGCTTCAGTCAGGATCGTCTCCGGCTCGGCCATCCGCCCGGCGCCGACCGTCCGACAGGCCAACCACCCCTCGCCCGGCGGGACGATCCAACAGCCCCTTCGGGTCAATGATTGCAGGTTCTCGTGAACCACCGGGTTCTCCCACATTCGCGTGTTCATCGCCGGCGCCAGCAGGATCGGGCTGGCGGCGGCCAAGGCCATCGTTGAGACAAGGTCGTCGGCGATCCCGTGTGCGATCTTTCCGATGATGTTGGCTGTGGCGGGAGCGATGATGAACAGGTCGGCTGTTTCGGTCAGGCTGAGATGCTGGGGGTCGTGGCAGTCGGCCGCGTCCCACAGGCTGGTGTAGACCCGCCTGCCGGTGAGCGTCTCGAAGGTCAACGGCGTGAGGAACCTCTGAGCGGCGGCGGTCATGGCGACGGTGACGCCGGCGCCGCGTTGAACAGCGGCCGAGACGAGTGCCGCGGTCTTGTAGGCGGCGATTCCTCCGCAGACGGCCACCAGCAGTTCACGCCCGGCCAGTTCTGCCCGTCCTTGGGGAGCCTTGCGGCTGCTACGATTCGTCGGCTTTCTCGGCGCCACTCTCCGAACCCTTGTGTTCCGGGGCGATTTTGCCTTCCTCGATCTCCTTGATGATGACTTCCATGGCGGTCATGTTGCCTGGCTCAACCATGGGGCGTGCCCCGAACATTAACTCCCGCCAGCGCTTCTGAATCAGCGCGGTGAGGGCGAACCGCCCTCCGACCCTGCGGACGATATCCTCGTTCTTCAACGCTTCAATCATTGTTTGTCACCCTTGCAGCTCGCACACAAATCTGGCGGCCGGCCCTCCGCCGTCGCCGATCAGCGAGCCGTCATCCGCCCACGAATGAACCCGTACACTTTCTTCACTGTTTCGTTTAGGTCGTCGTTAACGATGAACTCATCGTAGCAGCCTGCTTCCGCGGCGTAGCGAATCTCTCCGTCCGCCTTGGCAAGCCTGCGGCGGATCACCTCCGCCGAATCGGTCTGCCTCCCCTCGATTCGCCGTTTCTGCTCCTCCGAGCTAGGCGGCAGCAAGAAGATCGTCAGGGCCTCGGGCACCTGTCGCCGCACCTGGATGCAGCCCTGAATGTCGATTTCCAGGATGATGATGCGGCCTTCGGCGACGGCGCGGTTGATCGGTTCGCGGGGGGTGCCGTAGTGGTGCCCATAAACTTCGGCCCACTCCAGCAGGCCGTCGCCATCTCGCAGACGAACGAACTCCTCTACGCAGAGATAGCGGTAATCCCTGGCGTCCTGTTCGCCCGGCCGCAGAGGCCGAGTGGTCACAGAAACACTGAACTCCGCTGGCAGCATCGCGCAAAGGCGATGGCAGATGGTCGATTTTCCCACGCCGCTGGGGCCGCTGACGACGACCACGAGGCCGCGGTTCTTTGAGGGCTGCTCTGACATTGTTCCGTCCATTGCCTCGTCGGCTTCCATCAACTCCTCGACGGTGGGGCTTCTCGCAGGGATTTCGCAGACGGTGGAGCCGCCAAACCGGGCAAGCCGCGCCCAACGAGGCGATCCGCGGCGGGCGGGTGGCCGCCCGACGAGAGACTACTCCACGTTTTGCACTTGCTCCTTGATTCGGTCCACCGCCGCTTTGATCTCCACCACGTGACGCGAAATCTCGGCATCGCCGGCCTTACTGCCAATGGTGTTGGCCTCTCTGAACATCTCTTGGGCCAGGAAATCGAGCTTTCTGCCGGCTTCTTCCGAGCCCGCGCACAGCTCCTCAAACTGATCCAGGTGGCTGGAGATTCGCGAAGTCTCCTCGTTGATGTCGCATCGTTCTGCGAAAATCGCCACCTCGCGCATCAGTGCGTCCTGATCCAGGGATGCCCCGCTGGCCGCCATCAATTGCTGGACCCGGGCGTGCAGACGCCGCCCGTACTCCTCGACGACCGCCGGGCTGCGAAGACAGACCCGTTCCAACCGGTCGCGGATCAGCTGGCACTGGCCCTGTAGGTCGCGTAACAGCGCCTCCCCATCCGTGCGACGCATCTCCAGCAGTCGGTCGATCGCTTCGTGCGTCACGGCCTCCATAGCCTTCAACCGCACCGCGAGTGTTTCCTTGTCCAGCTTCGGCGGCTCGCACACACCGGGGGCGTCAAGAAGGCCGGCCACGTCGATCCGAATCCCACCCGTTGCGCCAGCGGCCTCCTTCAATCGCCGCACGTACTCCGCCAACACAGCGGAATTAACTTCGTAAGCCCCCGCCGGGCTTTCATCCTTGACCCGAAGACCGTACGAAACGCTTCCCCGCCCCAGGCGTGACCGCAGAATCCGGTCGACGTCGACCTCCAACGACTGCAGCGCCTCCGGCAGCTTGATGGCAGACTTGAAATACCGATTGTTGACGCTGCGGATCTCCACGTGGTAGTGCACGCCGTCCTGATGGACCTCCGCCTCGCCGAAACCGGTCATGCTCAAGATCATGCGATGCTCCACGGCGCCGCCGCGTCAACCGGAAAAGGCTTCCCCGCCTGCCGGACTGCCCCACCACCTCGAACATCGACGGCCGGCGTTGGCTCAGCAACCGTGCTTGAGCGCCTGCCGCGTTGCGTATCATGGCCCGGCAGCGATCATGGCGCCGCTTCGGGCTGCGGCGAATCCGGCGTTGGTGCCGGTGTGGATGGTGGAGGCTGTGCCGCCGGCTGTTGAATCGGTTGCGGCGTCGGCGAAGGCGGCGGCCCCTGCATTGGCGTCGGCGACACCGGTGCCGGGGCCTGGGTCGGCACCGGCGCCGGAGCCTGTGTTCCGGGCAATTGCTCGGCTTCAAACGGCATCTGTGCGGCGGGAGAGCCAACCATGGGCGTCTCCGGAACGAAGAAATAGTTGGCGATGACGGCGAGCACGAGGAATACCGCTGCCAGAGCTACCGTCACCCAGGTCAACATGTCGCCCGTCTTGGTGCCAAAGGCGGAGTGTCCCCCAACCCCGCCGAACGCCCCCGATAATCCCGCCCCCCGGTTCTTCTGAAGCAGGACAAGCCCGATCAGTAAGACACAGACGGTGACGATGGTGATGCTCAGGATCGTCGTCAGAAAACTCGCAAGGATCATTTTGATCTCCGTCTTTTATCATCGGGCGCCTTCGGCTCGCCAAGTTGCCAGCCGATCTCTTCTACTCGGCGGCAGGAAGGTTGCCGGGCGCGTCAACTCAGCCGCTTTGCGCGGGCGCAGCCGGCGATGATGCCGGCAAAGTCCGACGCTTTCAGACTCGCGCCTCCCACCAGTGCCCCGTCCACGTCCGGACATTTCATCAATTCCTCGGCGTTATCCGGCTTGACGCTGCCGCCGTACTGAATCCTGATGCCGTCGGCCACCTGCCCCCCAAACTGCCGGGAAAGCAGCGACCGAATGTGGCGGTGGGCCTCCTGGGCCTGCTGCGGCGTTGCGTTCCTACCGGTGCCGATTGCCCAAACCGGCTCGTAGGCGACCACGATCTGGTCCGCCGCCGACAAGTTCAATCCCTCCAGGCTGCCGGCGATCTGCCGACCGAGAACGGCATCCGTCTCGCCCCCGTCCCGTTGCGCCAGCGTTTCGCCAACGCAGACGATGGGGATCAGGCCCACGGACATCACCGCCTTGGCCTTGGCGGCGATCATCGCATCGGTCTCCCCATGCACGCGGCCGTCGCCGTCCTTGGGGCCAATCGTGTGCCGCCGTTCGCTGTGTCCCAGGATGACGTAGCGGCAGCCCGCCTCTTTGACCATCGCCGCGGAGACTTCGCCGGTAAACGCGCCCTTCGGCTCCGACCAGCAGTTTTGGGCCCCCAACTGAATCGGAGAACCTTCGATTATCTGCCGAACGGCGAATAGGTAAACCGCCGGCGGACAGATAGCAACATCCAGCGTCGTCGTTCCGAGCTTCTCTCGCAATTCCCCGACCAGCGAACGGGCACTCATGAGGTCAAGGTTCATCTTCCAATTGCCTGCCACGAACGGCTTTCGCATCGCAGATTCTCCGTGAAAGCCCCCCGGCCGCTGCCTTGATCAACTCCGCGCCTGAGAAAAGCCAGGAGACCAGACCACCCCAAAAAGCACTAGTTAAACACTAATCTTGGGTCTGTCAAGCAGTTAGGATTCGCCGCCCGAACAATGGATGGCCCCATAACAACTGTCCGGTGGTTGCTGGGGCCTTTCTATGACATCCGAGGCCTCATCGCTGCCGCGCCGAGATGGTTGCAGAAGTCTAGTCAGCGTTCGCGCTGCCCGCCACATTGCCAGGGAAGACGCGGCTGCGGCGAGGTTTGAAGCGAGGACCCCGGGGTAGATCGGCCGCCCGTGGTCGGCTTGGCGTCGAAACTTGCTGTACGCACCGACGGCGAGCCCGGCACCGCCGTGAGCCGGGCCGTGATAGGCCGCACGACCTGTGACTGGCGGATGTCAGTGCCCGTCTCACTGCCAGGGAGACCGCAGACGGAGGACGCGCTGCGGGCCGCCCATCAGCAAGCAGGCGGCGTCATCCCAGCGCTTCATGCGGGGCGACATCGCAAGGTAGGCGCTCCACCCGGCCCCGACTAACATCGGATCCATGAGTATCGCGGCTGGCATCCTGGCCGAAGCCCCGACGGGCGGCGACTCTCTGGGCCGCATCTGCTGGGTCCAGGAACCGGTTGGCGTGCTGGCGATCATGCTGTGCACGCTGGCGATTATCCTGTGGACTGCGGGTCATTCACGCCTGGGTCGCATCTTTAAGGTAATCCCGCCGCTGGTGCTGTGCTATTTTGTGCCGACGGCCTTGGTGGCGGCCGGGGTCATCCCACGGACATCAGATCTGTACGAATGGACGAAGCAGTTCGTGCTGCCCGGCAGCCTGGTGCTGCTGACGCTCTCGCTGGACCTGAAGGCCATAATGCGGCTCGGGCCGAAGGCGGCGATCATCTTCCTAGCGGGTACGCTGGGCGTGGTCATCGGCGGCCCGGTCGCCCTGCTGAT
>CAYYBO010000269.1:0-6171 GCA_964470125.1 uncultured Planctomycetaceae bacterium
CTGGCCGGATTCATAAAGGCCGAGGCGACGCTGAATTGCCTCGGCAAGCTCCGCTTTGTTGGACTCCCGGGCCAGCGCCAAGGCTTCCCTCGCCGTCGCCGCCGCCTCGTCGAAGCGGCCGGTCTCCGCATAGGCCGCCGCGAGCGTATCCAGAAACGCGGCGTCCTTCCGACCAGAGGCCTCACACACCCCCTCGGCCAGCCGGACTGCTTCGGCCCCGTCGCGCACCTCAGCACTCGGGTGAGTCGCCAGGATATGGGCGAGATGGTTGGCCCAGTCGCGACGCCCCGGCTTGAGGCGCACGGCCTCTCGGTAATCGGCGACGGCCTCGCCGATGCGCCCGGCCTCCTCCAGGACGCCGGCCCGCGTCAAGTGGACCTGCCCGTCCTCCGGAGCCAGTCGCTCGGCCTCGGCAAAATGCACCAGCGCCTCGTCAAGCTTGCCCTGCCTCGCCAACACCAGGCCGAGATTCGTGCGGCCGGGCACATTCTCGGGTTCGATCTGCACCAGCTTGGCCAAGTGCTCTGCAGCCTCCGCGTTTCGCCCTGCTTTGCCCAGAATGAGACCTAGCCTGTACAGCCTGCGAGGGTGTTCCGGCGTAGCGCGCAGCGATTCCTCACAGTGCTCAGCCGCCCGAGCAAGATCGCCTTTTTGCTCTAGAGCCAATGCCATCGCGAAGTGGGCAAGGGAATCGTCGGGAGCCAGCCTCAAGGCCTCGCCGAACTGCGCGATCGCCTCCTCCAGCTTGCCTTCGCCGCTCAGGACGACGCCCAAATCGTAGGCTTCGGCCGCCTCGCCAAGCGAATCTCTTTGCTCCTTGGAATGTCTGGCGGCGCCGTCGAGGTCACCGTATCGACGGAGCAGCTTGGCCATCTCCTCGTGCGCCGATGCAAAACCTGGCTGGAGTTTCATGGCCTTCCAACAGTACTTCGCCGCTTCAATGAACTCACCGTGATAGGCGTAGGTGGTCGCGACCGTGTGGTGCATCTCCACGTCGTCCGTCTTCAGCTTGAGATACTCGAGAGCCTCCGGCAGGGCCTCATGGGTTCTGCCGGCCTTGACGAGAGCGGAGACGAGGCTGCCCCGAAATTGGGCGGATTCAGGAGTCAGATCAACGATCCGACGCAGTAGGCCGATCAACTCCTCGGAACCGGGAGTAGACTTGCTCATTGCCCGCAGGCGCGGAATCTGGTGGAGAACCTCGACCATGTCGCCGACATCTCGAAGAGACTCGTAATCCAGGTCCTGATCGCCTGCTCCCGTGTCGCCGCCCGAAATGTATCCCAACGCGGCCAGCCGATCGATAATCTCGGCGGTGAGTTCCACACGGGCGGCCTCATGCCGTACCATTTCGCCCTCAACCGCCTTAAGCTCGCTTTCGAGTTCCTCGACCTTGTCCCGTCGACTCTCGGCCTGATTGTCTGATTCCTTGGAATCGCTCGTCCGATCGTACAGATGACGGCGCGCCGAGCGTATGTACTTCCACTCCGGAGTGTTAAGGCTCCACAGAGGGCTCCAGTTGAAAGAGATGAAAGCGCCGAAGGCCTCGCTATAAGCCGAAACAGACTCGATGGACTGGCCCAGCATCGCTGGTGCGAGAGTGCGCCCGCTCCGCTCCTCCGGCTCCTCAAACCCGGCGAAGTTCAAGATCGTGCCGAACAAGTCCACGAGCGAAACCGTCGCACGCACACGGAGGCCGGAATGAATCCGGCCCGGCAGCGAGAAAATCAAAGGCACGTGGAGCGTGGTGTCGTACAACATGTAGCCATGACCGAGTTCGCGATGCTCGCCTAGCCCTTCCCCATGGTCGCCGAAGGCAATCACCAGTGTGTCGGCGGCAAGGTTGTGTTCCTTCAGGAATCGCAGCAGGCGCCCCACCTGCATATCCATGAAGGCCACCTCGGCCGCATAGTTCGCTTGGCCCTCATACGGGGTCCCTTTCAGTTCGTCATGGGCGAGATAGGGCATGTGCGGATCAAAAAGATGAACCCAGCAGAAGAAAGGTCGTCCTGGATCTCGGTTCGAAAGCCAGGCCAAAGCGTCGTCCGTCACCATATTGCCGGGCCGGTACGCTGAAAGGGGCTCAAACCCGCGATCCCGCCACTCCTGTGGGATCTCGTCGCTATACACGTCGAACCCCCGATCCAAGCCGTTCATCGAATCGAGCACCACGGCCGCGATGAACGCCCCCGTCTGATACCCGCTCCCGCCAAGCAGCTCGGCCAGCGTCGGCAGCGGCAGGTCCAGCTTCTGCTCGCCGTTGACTCGGATTCCGTGCTCCGGCGGCAGCAGCCCGGTCATCACCGTCGCGTGCGACGGCAGCGTCATCGGAACGTTGGCGAAAGCCTGTTCGAAGAGCACGCCCTCGGCGGCCAACGCGTCCAGCGCCGGCGTCAGCGCCTCCGCACGGCCGTAGCAGCCCAGATAGTCCGCCCGGGTCGTGTCCAAAGTGATGAGCAATACATTGACAGGCGCCTGCGCCGCCGGCTGTTGGCGCAACGCGACGGCCAGGCCGACCAAGCCAACCACCAGCACCACAACTGCCACGATCGCAACGCGATTCCGCATAGCTGGTCGCTCAACGGCCAAGGATTCCACGGGTTCCGCGTCGCGGGGCTTTGCCTCCGCGACGTTCCCCGTGGCTACAGTCCTTGGCTCCTCCGGGGCCGGCAGCCCACTAAGGCCTTACACGAAACTGCTCACAGCTTGACAGTACCGGGTCGGCACGGAGCAACATTGTAGCGCCCCACGCCGCTGCCGACCGTCACCGCTCACCGAGGCCGGCCGGCATCGATCCCCCGTCCCTGTTCGCTATCCAACTCCCGCCTTCGCCCTCTGCTTCTGCTCAGAAGTCGGCAACGCCTCCAGCCTCGCCTTCAGCTCTTCGAAGAACGCGTCGATCGTGCTGTTCAGGCGCTGCAAACGCTCGCTGCGGTCCTTCGGGTCGGCGGTCGAATCCGCCTTCGCGTAAGCATCCGCGCGGCTCAGGCGATATTGCCCGGCCCGGCTCTTCATCTCCGCCAAAATCGCCCGCGCCTTGGTGATCTGCACCTCGGTGAAGCCGTACTTCCGGGCGACCGCGGCGACGTGCTTGTCCCACTCATCCAGCGGGGGCGCGGGAGCGAGCTGCTTCGGCGGCTCGGCCGGCTTCGTCGTGCCGGCGGGCTTCTCGCCGCCGCGCTCAAGCGACCTGGGCTGCGTCGTGTCTATCTTCAACAGCGCCTTCGGCGCTTCGGCGACCGGGGCGACGGCCTTGTTCGGCTCCACCGGCCGGGCCAGGTCGGTCTTCTTAGCCTCCCCGGCGAGGGCGGTCGCCTGCTTGCGCCCGCCCGGCAGCGGCTTGCCGGCTTCGCTCAACGCCGCCGTCTCCGCCTTCAGCGCCTCCACACTTCTGGCCTTGGCCCCGCTCTTCATGCCGGAATCGACAATAAACGCATCGCGATGCGATTTCCGACGCTGCCAAAGCTCTTCCAGCCGCACCCTGCCGGCCTTTGCCTGCTCTGGGGACAACTGCGACTCAACCCACGCCGCCACCTGCTTCTCGTTCAACGGCATTTCCTCAAGCCGCTGCTTCATCTCTAACATGAACTCCCGCCGATCCGCCTCTGCCCCGTCACGCCCCGCACCCGCTCTGATCCGCCTCTTCGCCTCCCTCGCCCACGTCAGCTTGTCCTTCTGGTACCTTCGCTCGATCGGCACCTGCTCCACCAGCCTACGCTGCATCTCCGCCCGCAGGTATTCCTCCTGCCGTTCGTCGAGACTGTAGGCGGCGACCAGCAAGCTGATCTGCTCCTGTATATTGCGTTCCATGGGCTCCAGCCACCGCGGATTCACCCCGTCCAAGTCGCCTGGAGCCGGTCCGCTGGCCGGCGCCTGGCCCCAGGCCGGGCCGGTCATCACCCCGCAAACAAAGATCAGAACAAGCCCGCATCTCATGACTCAGCCTCCCTATGCGACGGTCCCGCCGGCGGTCTCGCGGGGGGGACTCCCGTGCCACAGTCTTGGTCGCGGCTTCGCCTCGCCAGGCCCTTCGCGGTGCGAAACACTAGTTTGCACAGCTTACCACGCTCTGGAAACCATTTCCAACGCCTGCGGGCCGGCGACGCAGGCGGCTGCCGAAGACACAGCCATAAAAGAACGCGGCCGACGGCGCCAAGTTCGGCGCCATCGACCGCGTATTCTCAACCTTCTCTCGCCGCTCGTCCCGCCCGCGGGTGCGTCCGACGTTAAATCAAACTACCCACTCGCGGTTCAAGCCGGCGATCTCGCAGCCGTTTTACCGGCGGCGAAGCAGAGCCAGGAACCCAAAGCCCAGCAACGCCAGCGTCGCAGGCTCCGGAACCGCATGGATGGTGATCACAGGCACCGTCAGCGAAGCAGCCGACCAAGCGTCGACGGCTGTCCCTCCAGCCACGTCCGGGTTCGGGCCAAAGAAGACCCTATTGTTGGCAAGCGGCACCTGCGCGAACAGACCAACGCCAACCGTCTGATACAGGACGTGAGTGTCGCCGTACTCTTCCGCCGGCTGCTCAATCCGCAGCGTAAAGCGGATAAAGTTCTGCGGGCTGTTGAACGGCGACAGTGTCGTCCCGCCCGACTGCCGGTTGCGGCCATACGAACTGATGACCTTCGGGCCGTTGTTGATCGTGCCGGACTTCGTCCCACTCCAACCAAACGGATTCAGCAAGCCTACCGTCGCCTCATCGCCGAACGGCACCGCCTCAGTCGGGTTGACGCTCAACATTGTGAGGTCTTCGCCGCGCCAGAGGCTGGTGCGGTATCCGGTCAGACCCTGCGTGTCCGCCCCGAAGTCACACGCCATCCTCATGACCAGCGTGAATTCATAGAAGCCTTCCGGAGCGACCAGCGGCTTCTCAATGACCAACGCTTGGCCTTGGCCGTACCCAGTAGCAACGGCGTCGCAGTTGCTGCCTTCAAGCTCCCACCAGACGTAAGTGGCAGCATTCGAAGCAGTCGCCATGATGGCCACCAAGGCCGCCGCTAAAAGAATCCTCCTCATCTTGTGCTCCTTTCTCATGTCCCAGGGGTCTCTGAAAACTCCTCAGGCCCCTGAATCCTAAGATTAAACCTTGTCGCCGTCTTTCCCGCGAGGTCGCCGCCGCCTCATAGGGCGGGCAACAACCCCGCACACTCGTAACTTCCTCACGCAGACTCCGCTCTCCACTCGAGCGGCACCTGCAAGAACCCTCTCAATTCACTTTGGCTTTGCGGCTGAGTCCGCCGCCGCAGGTCAGGCCGCAGACGCCCGACCATCGCGCCTCACAGACGTCTCCCTCTCGTCTTAGGGAACACCGGCTGCGTGCTTGTAATACTCCATGTCGTCGAGGCCCGTGGCAGGCCCACCGTCGAGATCGAAGTCGCTTAAGTACATCTCGAACGGGTTGCAGTTCGTCCCGTCGTAGTTCAAAGCGATATCGTAATACGCGAGATCATCCAGACCCGTTGCAGCTCCGCCGTCTAGATCGAAGTCGCCCTTCCGAACAACCCAGATTGTTAAATCGTCGGTGGGGTTGGTGCCGGCCTGATTGGTGCCGTCGCCCCAGAGCTCAAGGCTGCCCGAGGCGTATCCCATGTACACGGACAGGACCGGCGCAGCCGTCGGGTAGGAAACCCGCGTGACGAGCAATTCGTTGACCGCCAGCTTGACGCCCCATGCGGCCGCCGCTGTCTCACCGTTGCGATAGTCGGACTCGATCGACACCTTGGCGATCTGCTCGACGTCGCCGGCGTTGAGATACGCGGCGTCGTTGTCGAAGGCAGGCGGGGAGCCCGCGACGGGCACCTTGACCATCTTCATCTTGATATTGTCGTCGCTGCCGACGAAGTAGGTGCCGTCCCACATGCCGCCGTTCTGCACCGCGGCGCTGACGCCGCTGAGATAGAAGCCGCTGCCGGTCGTGAAGGCGGCGGCAGGAATCTCCTGCGTGATGCCGATGGAGGAAACGACCTCGCCGGCCGTGCCGAGAAACTCGCCATACAGGTAGACGTCCGCCACACTCCAGTCGATGCTGGTGTAGTAGGAGTGCAGGTGCTCGTCAAAACCATCCGGCGGGCCGAATCCGGTGTACTCGGTCACGTCCTCGAGTTTCGGGGAGATGAAGACCATCTGACCGTCACCGCGACCGCCGCCGTTGAACAGCGGATATTCCT
>CAYYBO010000270.1:0-6152 GCA_964470125.1 uncultured Planctomycetaceae bacterium
GAGCTCCACCGTCAGCTCGGCGCCTGTCACGCCATGGAGGGCGAGATGGGCAAGCTGGAGAGGGACTTCAAGCTCATCGAGGATTCCCACGGCCGCAACGTTCTGAACCTCGTCATCGCGATCGGCTATCTGAAGAAGTTGCTCGACAACGCGGCGATAGTGCGCTACCTGTCGGGGCGCTACGCCGACGTGCTCGCAGAGTTCCAGAAGCTGATCGGCACCGCCGGATTAGAGACTGACCCCAACTGATCAACCCTTGGTCCCACGCCCGAGGACGCGGGGCACTCGGCGTCCGCGTCGGTCGGGGAGCCCGACGTCGGCCGGGCCGCCGTATGTGGCGGAGCGCGCCGACCGGAATGGTCAGCTTGGTCCTCGGACACGCCACGCCGGTCTGCGCCGTGAGACGTTGGGAACGGGCGGCGGCTTCCCGGCCACCTCCTGAGTGCTTAGCGTCTCGACTGTGGGCAGGTGAGCGCGTGGCTTCCGGTTGCTGACGAAGGACGGGCATCGTACGCTACGCACGTCGTCCGGTCATGACCAAGTGCGGCATCGGGGACCGCCGATCAGACCGGGAAGGCGCGTCGGCAAGGGATCGCCATGAATCGTGTTTTCGACACCTGTAAGCCCCGCACCGAGGTGCTGAAGGGCGAGTTGCGCGAGCAGCAGTTTGCTGCCAGCCTGACTGCCGTCATGGCCCCTGGACCGCCGCCCGAAGTTGGCGACGTCTACCGAAACGCAAGCGCCTTCTACGCAAACACTTACGGAACATCCGGACTGAAAACACTGCTACGCGAAGCGCTCGGTCGGCTGACCGGTACCAAGCCCGACAGCAGCCCGATAGTCCGGTTGGAAACCTCGTTCGGCGGCGGAAAGACCCACAGCCTCATCGCGCTCTATCACGTTTGCTCCGGAAAGGTCGAACCCCGCCTCTTGGCGAATTTCGTACCGAGTGACCTGATTCCGCGCGAGCCCATCCGAAAGCTCGCTGGTATCGTTGGGCCCGACCTCGAAGGGGCCGGCGGCATCCCTCACGGGGCCGCAACAGTTCACACGCCGTGGGGCGAGATCGCTTGGCAGCTCGGTCGTGAGCGTGGGTACGAGCTTGCCCGGGCCGATGACGAGGCTCGTACGGCGCCTGGGACGGGACTTTGGAAGCGACTGATCGGCGATGAACCGTGCTTGATCATGATCGACGAGATCGCGTACTACCTCCGGGTTGCGCGGGGTCGTGAGTACGCGGTTGGCCGGTCGACTCTCGCCGAGCAAACCGTTGCGTTCTTGATGTCGCTCCTGAAGTTCGCGGCAGAGTCCACCAGAACGGTGGTTGTGTTGACGCTTGCCGAGTCGTCCGATGCGTTCGGACGCGAGTCAGACGAGTTACGGGAGGAGCTCGCCGAATCGCGCAGCCTCTCAGCGCGCCAGGAGTTCGTGCTGTCGCCGACCGCAGAGAACGAGATCTCCGGCATCGTCACGCACCGCCTCTTCGAACGAATCGATCGAGCGGAGGGCGAGCACACTGCTGATGAGTACCTGGCCTATTTCCAGGAGCAACTCAAGCGCAACGTCGATCTGCCGCCTCGGGCAACACGTGCGGAGTACCGGAACGAGATCGTCACTGATTATCCTTTTCACCCTGAGCTCCTCACCACGTTGAACCGCAAGACCGCAACAATTCACAACTTCCAGCAGACGCGCGGCGCCCTGCGGCTCCTCGCGAAGACCCTGCGTGTGCTGTGGTCGCGCAAGCCGGCCGACGCGTACCTCATCCATCCGCACCATCTAGATTTGGCGGACGATCTTACGGCGCATGACCTCACGAGCCGCCTCGAACGTCCGCAGTTCAAGCAGGTCGTCGAAGCCGACATTGTCAGCCCTAAGCTCGGCACGCGCGCCCATGCGCAGGACATCGATGCCGGCTTCGTTGAAGCGGGCAAGCCTTCGTACGCGAGCCGCGTCGCGACCACTGCTTTCCTGCACAGCCTTGTTCAAACAGGGCAATCGGGCGTCGACCCCGCCGACCTCCGCCTGGCCGTCCTAACGCCGGGCGATGATCCGGCGCTGGTTGACAAAGCGACCCAAGCTCTGATCGACACCTGCTGGTTCTTCGATTGGGACGGCTTCCGCTATCGCTTTAAGACCGAGGCATCGCTGCGCAAGATCGTCGACGACGAAATGCAGATGGTCGGGCGGGTCAAGAGCAAGGCCGAACTCGACGAGCGGATCAAGAAAGTCTGGCGCAAGGGGGTCTTCACTCCGATTCCGTTTCCCGCCGAACCAGGCGAGGTCGATGACGACTCCCAGGCTCCCAAGCTCGTGATCATCCACTACGACGCGGCAACCTTGTCGGCCGCCGATCAGGCTCCGCCGGAGCTGGTTGTCAAGCTCTTTGAATACAAGGGCGGCACCGACGAGTACCGCACGTACAAGAACAACGTGCTTTTCCTTCTGGCCGACGCCGACCAAGTTGATCACATGGTCGAGGTGGCCCAGCGTTACCTCGCCGTGCGGCGGATCGTCGGCGATAGCGACCGCATGAAGGACTTCAACGAGGAGCAGGCCAAGAAACTCAAGAAAATGGCCGAGGGTTCCGAGCTGGACGTTCGCATAGCCGTCACAAAGGCGTATCGGCATCTCTTCTATCCCAGTGCAGACGCCCCGAAGAGCCACGGCAATCTGGCGCGCGAGGTGCTTCCAGCGCAGGATCAGGGCGATGTCGAGCGCGATCAGTCCGAAGTGATCTTGCGCGTGCTGAAATCGGAATCTGTCGGCAAAGTGCTCACGGCGGACAGCGAGAAGGTTCTGTCGCCACAGTACGTGAAGGCGAAGGCCTGGCCGCCGAGCGCCGTTAGCATGACGACCGACGAACTTCGCCGGGCATTCGCCCAGCGCCTCGGACTGAAGATGCTGCTGGACGTGAACCAGCTCAAACGCACCATCAAGGAAGGCATCAACAAGGGAATCTGGCTCTATTACCCGACGGATGAGGCGGTCGGTTACGGTCCTGATTCTCCCGCGCCGCTGATCGACATCAGCGAAGACGCCGTGCTGTACACGACCGACGAAGCGAAGCGCCTAGGCATCAAGATCAAGGGTGTCGGAGCCGAAGCCAAGACCTGCCCTGTGTGCGGGAAGTGGCCCTGTGAGTGTGGCCGGCCGTCGGAAGAGGAAGAGCAGAAGCCCGACGTCAAAATAACGGCCGAAGGCACGCCTGCGCAGGCTTTCCGCAAGGTCGCCGACACCTGTCACGATCGGAAGGCCGGTAGTCTCAGACAAATCACGTTGCGAATCGAGGGGCTGGGCAAGGACGCAGCACGAGACGCCCGTTCCGCCGGCTTGGCGATTCCGCAGATGGGCAAGGCCAGTTTCAATGTCGAACAGGAGATGAAGGCGGAGTTCGGCAGCGCTGAGAGGATCAGCGTGGTCTTTAGCGGGTCATGGGATCGCTACAAGCGCGTCAAGACGTTGACGGACGCGGTCGGGCAGGAGGCGAGCAACGTCAGCGTGCGGATGGTTGTCCGCGCCGGGTTCGACGAGCCAGTGCGCATCGATAGTGAGCAGTTCGAGACGATCCGCGACGTTCTTGAGAACCTCGGTATGGGCAAGCTGACCATTGAGGCTGAAATCGCGAGGCCCGTTGAAGGAGGGCGCGCGTGACGGACGAGCGCCCCTTTGAGCTGCGCGTGGTTCCCTTCGGTGAACGCGACTATGGCGTTGCGCTGTTCGAACGCCCGACCCCGGCACAACGGAACGCTCGCCCCAAGTCCATCTCGGCCGGGCAGCAGCCAGCGTGGCGCCAGCTCGTTGCGGTCCAGGGCGCGCCGTTCCACGCCATTGTCGAGTCCGTCATGGGCACGCTGAGGCGCGCCGGTTACCGCCCAAGCGACCTGTGTCGGACGCGGAAGGCGCCGTTTGCGCTCCCGGAGCCGGAAGGGGTTCGCCTCGGCTTGCTCATGCTGGCCGTCAAGCCGCTTCGAAAGAGCGAGCGGATGGACGCAATCGCCCGCCAGATCGCCGGCATGGGCGACGAGGAGGAGTACTACTGGTTCTCGAAGGGCACGAGCGCCGAGATCGCCCGACGGGCGCAGAAGGCGTTTCGGCACTTACTGGCTAAAGAATGACGGTTGCGGCCTTGATGTTAGGTTAATATTAGGTATAATCGACACGGACGTGGCGGAGTCGGGGCGCCGTGAGCAAAGTCGTACAAGTACGCGATCCGGTTCACAACTTCATCCAGCTTCGCGAGGAGGAGGCGAAGCTGATCAGCACGCCGCTGTTTCAGCGACTGCGGGGGATTCGACAGTTGGCGATGGCGAACCTGGTTTATCCGGGTGCCGTGCATACCCGGTTCAGCCACAGCCTCGGTGTCTGTCACGTTGCGGGTCTGCTCGCCAAGCGCCTGGGTCTTTCAGACGAGGAAAGCGAGCTGGTCCGCCTCGCCGCCCTACTGCACGACCTGGGGCACGGGCCCTTCAGCCACGTATCCGAGTACGCTCTCGACCGCTACGGCGACCGGTCAACGCTGAAGCCCGATCAGAAGCGAGAGAAGATCCATGAGCTGATTACGGCCCACCTGATCCGCAACGACCCGGATGTCGTTCGAATCGTCGGCCAGGAGCGATGCGACAAGATTGTGCGCCTCTTGTCGGAGGGCCACGGTCAGCGAGCCCTACGGGCCATCGTCTCGGGCCCGCTCGACGCGGACAAGCAGGACTACCTGCTGCGGGACAGCTACTTCTGCGGCGTGACCTACGGCGTTTTCGACATCCATCAGCTACATCGCTCTCTGCTGCTCTTCGGTCCGGACCACGACAAGGAGCTGATGATCGAACCCGATGGCATTCACGCTGTGGAGCAGTACGTCCTCGCCAAGTACTACCTCACAACAAACGTCTATCGCCACAGGGTGCGACTCATCACGGACCGAATGATCGTTCGCGCAATCGAACTCGGCATCGACGTCGACAAGCTGAAGCCGCTGCGCCGGCTCTACGCCTTCGACAACACCGCCCGGTTTGTCGAGAACTACGCGAACTGGGATGACGCCCGCTTCCTGCACGCGTTCGGACAGCCGTCGCGCAAGCCGAGTCTCTGCCAGCAACTGCTCCAACGCTTGCGCGAGCGGCAGTTGCTGAAGCTCGTGTTCAGCGATCAGATTCGACGGTTCAAGGGCTCGGTGCGCGAGAAGATCGCTCGGCTGGGGGATGCCGATGGCGTAGCTGTCCGCCGCAGACTCGAACAGATGATCGCGAAGGCGATCGCTCAGCAGGTCGGTCACACGATCGAGCCGCATTTTGTTGTCGTCCACGCATTCGAGATCAAATCGGCCCGTGTCTCGTCCCGCAACGACGAGGCGGGTATCCTGGTGGCGCGCCCGCCCAAACCTCGGTCCTTCGAGCAGGAATCGACTCTCTTCCGCTCGATCCGGGCGCGCTACTCGGACGCCTTTGTTGAGGTGTACGCCCCGGTCACGTGGGACAGCCTGACCGCGCGTGCCAAACTCCGCGCCGGATTGGCCCAGCCGATCCGGGCGTTGCTCGAGAGTGAATGTGAACCACCACGGAAGGAGCCGGAACATGGACCCGTACGACTTCGTACAGCTCGCCCTGCTGGCCGCGGGCGGCGAAATAAAGGGTAAGACGAAGCTGCAGAAGACGATGTACTTCCTCGGGGTGATCACCGGTCACCTCGAAGACCTCGGATATCGCCCGCACTTCTATGGCCCGTATTCCGAGGACGTCGCGGACGCTGTCGACCGTCTCGTCTCGGTCGGCTTTGTCGACCAGGAGATTCGCGGCGGCACGGCCGTGAACGAGTTTGGTTTCGAGATCTATCGGTACGATTTCCGCCTCAACGCTGACGGCAAAGCAGTGGCGAAGGCCAAAGCAGCCAGGCACCCGAAGCTCTGGAAGACGCTCAGCGACGCGGCCGCAGTCCTGAAGCGCGCACCCAACCTCGATTACGTCAAGCTCTCTGTCGCCGCGAAGACGTACTTCATGCTCGGCGAGAAGAAGGCGCCCGCGACGATGACTGAACTGGCCGAGCTGGCCAAGCAGTTCGGATGGAGTGTCACAGCGCCGCAAGTCCGTGACGCAGCGAAGTATCTGGGTACGCTCGGCCTGGTTGATTTGGCGAGAAACTGATCGCGGCCGGCG
>CAYYBO010000271.1:0-6133 GCA_964470125.1 uncultured Planctomycetaceae bacterium
GCCGCCGGACGAAACCTGAAATGTCCCTGCCGTCCAACAGGCCGTCACCGTTGAGATCGCCGCGACGCAGCAGCAATGGCCAATCGAGCCCGGGCGACGGGCTTCGTTGCTCAACAAGCGCCGTCACGAAATCCGCTACGTCATCCAGGTCCACGCCCAAGTCGAGGTTCATGTCGCCCAGGATGACGACATTGTACCCGTCCACATTATCCACGATCCCGCTGTAATCCACATCAAAAATGCTGAAATTCCAGCCGAAATCTATGATCGTGACGGCGCCATTGTCGGAGTTGTCGGCGTCGACCGCGCCGTTGCCGTCATTTGCAGCGATGTATTGGGCGATTAAATCGACGTCGGCGGCATCGGCAACACCGTCACCGTTCACGTCGCCGACGACAGCGTCGGGCACCGTGTCGGTCCAGGCGTACAACGCTCCTCCGTCGGCGGGGGCGATATAGGACATGCCCACCAGGACGGTCACCTCCCAATTTGCCACGTTCAGATAGGCTCCGGGGGTCTTCAGTGCCCAATCGGCGATGATCGGCCATTCCGGGTCCGCGTGCTGGCCGGCAGAGGCATGGATCGCGCTGAAGACCAGCCAATTCAGCGCCTCATATACTGAGTTTTGGTCGTCGGGAGAGTGGTTGATTACCACGCTTTGGGGCACGCCGCTGGCGGTGATCCAGGCCTCGTTGGTCAGAGGATAGACTAGCGTTACTTCGGTGCAGTTCTCTGGTAGCAGGTGCGACCACCTCAACTCTACCATCGGCTCGTAATTCGCCGGCGGCTGGAAGAGGAACTCCTCGTATCCGTGGGCCAGGTGAAAAAAAGTCCCCTTTACCAGCCAGATCTCGCCTGCTTCGAACACGGTGTTGAAATTCCCGTTGAGGACCACGATGCTGGTGGTTAGGTGACCCAGGAACGGAATGTGGAACTCCTCGCCGCTGCGCTTTACAAATGGGGCGACGCCGAACGGGTTCAGTAGATCAAACCCGCCCAGAGCCACGCGATCGACAAACCGGGGGTCCGCGGGCTTGCCGCCAAACCGGGCGATGTTGCCCAGATAGCGGTCGCCCGGTGCCCAGGTCTCGCCGCCGGTCATTACGCTCGCATCCACATCGAGCTCAACAAAGCCGAATACGGGATGCGGGCCGTACAAGAACGGCTGAAACGGGGTGCCGTCAAAACCAAGAGTGCCCGGTGGGTTGACCAATCCGTCAAAGCGAATATCGAGACGAAGAAACTGCCCGGCGCTCAGCCATATGCCGTCATAAAGGTCCACGGCGGGAACCAAGGGCTGCCAGTTCCCCATGTTCACGGCGATCACGTCGGGTCGATGATGCTCCATCGGATCACCCACGGGATCGTCGGCGCCTGGATCGGTCCTTCGCACGACGGCGTCGCCGATCGGATCGCTGATCGATCGGCCCGGCACGCCCGCCGGCCCGTCCGCTGAAGCGGGGCCCATGCAGGCCAGGAAACAAATGACAGCCGCGGCCCGTTGCATAGGATTCGCCTGACCCCGCCCGCGACGGCGCCTTCTCTCCACCGACCATACTAGCGAATTCGTGGCTTTCATCGCAATGAAACGCGTTAGGCCACCTGGGTTTTCAACCAGGCCCCAGGACATTCAACATCCAATGAACCCGGATCAATCCTCGGGCCAAAGCCCACCGGCCGGGATCTCGCAAGAAAACGAGGTTTCCGTGTTCTTTGCCGGCCATAAGACGTGGCCGAGCGCGGCCAGTTGGCCAAACAGAGCCGGCCACAAACATTCATCCCCGCCGACGCCGCCGAATCAAGCCAATTACATAGCATTTCGTCGGTTCCGCATAACCTCCCGATGCGTAAGGGGATGTGGTTTGAACGGCGTCTTTATCGGAGTCCGAGCAGGCAGCGCCTCGTGGCTGGCACGGTCGTTGCGGAAGTCGGCGCGAGAACGGTGGAGGGCGTCGGCGGCGAGCCCTCGCCCCAACCACCTTCAGGTCCATCAATTCGGCAAGGAGAGGACTCATGATCAGGGGAGTGTACGTCGGAAAACTGGCCTGGGTCGCGGCAGTGTTGTGTTCGCCGGCTCTTGGTCAAACAACCATCACGTTGCAGCAGGGCCTCAACGGCTACACAGGCACGACGGATGCTTGGCTGGAGGAGGCCAACACGCGGAATTACGGCGCCGATCCGTCTCTCAAGCTCACCTGGAATAACGGCCGCAGCGACTCGGTCGTGCTTCGCTTCGAATTGGCCGGACAGATTCCACCCAACCAGCGGATCGTTTCGGCGAGGCTGTACCTGTGGTACGGCAGCGCCGGCAGCATGCAGCGCAACAACGCCATCGAGCTCAAACCCTACCGCAACAGCCCGACCAAGCCGTGGTTCGAGAACGTGTACAACGGCACCTCGGGCTACGGCGTGAACTGGAAGTGGCGCGATCACGCCCAGACCCAGGAATGGACCGGCCAGGACGGTGCGTGGTGGGACAAGATCGACGACGGCAACAGTACCATATGGATTCAGGACGCAGACGGGGAGGTGCCGGGCAATCCGCCGCCGACCCGACCGGGCAACTGGATTGACTTCAACGTCTTGAACACGGTCCGCCAGTGGTATGAGCAAGGTCAAACCAACACCGGCTTTAGCATGTTCACCGTCAACTTTGTCGGAAGCGGCTACACATGTTACGGCCTGTTTTCCTCTCGGGACAATGTCACGCAGTGGTCCCGCCCCAGGCTGGTCATCACTTACGAGGGCGCCTTGCCGCCGGTGGCAGACGCGGGCGGTCCGTACACGGTCGGGCCGGGCCAATCGGTCATCTTCGATGGAAGCGGATCGTATGATCCGGACGGCGGGAGCATCGTCGCGTGGCTGTGGGACTTGGACAACGACGGGCAGCATGACGATGCCAGCGGTATGCTGGTCCCCAAGACCTACGCGGAGTTGATCGCGTTGGGCCTGACGCCCGGCGATCACGTCATCTCGCTGATCGTGCAGGATGACGAGGGCGTGTGGAGCGACCCGGACACGGCCCTGCTTCGCATCCATCCGGAGCTCGATTTCGGCGACGCCCCCGATTCGCCCTACCCGACGCTTCTGCGAAACGACGGGGCCCGTCACGTCATCGTCCCGGGAGTCTACCTTGGCTGGAGCATTGACGGCGAGCCAGACGGCCAGCCCGATGCCGGGGCCTTGGGCGACGACAACAGCGGCATAGACGATGAAGACGGTGTAGCCTTCACTCCTCCACTGACACCGGGAACGTGGGCTAATGTGGACGTGACGGCCAGCGTGGGGGGGTTCCTCAGCGCCTGGATCGACTTCAGCCGCAACAGCAGTTGGGGGGACCCGGACGATCGAATCTTCAATGGCTTGTGGATACCGGCGGGAACGCACACGTTGACATTCTACGTGCCCGTCACCGCCTCTCCCGGCCCCAGCTTCGCCCGCTTCCGCTTTACTACTCAGGGGGCGTTAGGCTATATGGGCGAAGCCCTCGACGGCGAAGTGGAGGACTACACGATAATGATCGGCGAGGCGCCGCCGCGGCACGATCTCGGCGATGCCCCCGACAGCACCAACCATTTCGGGGTGGCGATGAGCGCCTACCCCAACGTCGGAGTGCAGGCCAACTTCCCGACAGTCTACCAGAACACGACCGCCGGCCCGCTCGGCCCGCTTCATTTGCAGCCCCGCGCCGCCTTCCTGGGCCTGCAGGTCAGCCTGGAAAACGAGGCCGACATCGGTTCGGACGAGGACGGCATGAACAACCTCGATCCACCGAGCGACATCGCCGACCGTGACGGTGCCGACGACGGAGTCGCCGTGCCCCTGTATCTGCCGCACTGCGAGGAAGCGACTTTCGCTTATGTGATCACCATTGTGAACATCCCTGCGGAGACCTTGTACGTCAACGCCTGGTTCGACTGGAACCGCGACGGCGATTGGGACGATGTGGAGGTTTGCCCCCTCAACATTCTTGCACCGGAATGGGCCGTTCAGAATCAGGCGATCGCCGTCCCCAGCCCCGGCCAACACACCTTCATCACACCTCCGTTTTACGCGTGGCATCCCAGCGAGCCGGCCAGCTCAATCTGGATGCGAATCACGCTGTCGGAGCGGCCGTGGATGCCAAGCCCCCAGCCGGGCCACGGAGGCTCCGGACCGGACGGCGGATACCAGTTTGGAGAGACTGAGGATTACCTCTTTGTGCCGGTGGTCAGCCAGGCATGCTGCCTCCCTGGCGGCCAGTGCGAGGACCTGGACCCGCAGGCGTGCGCGGACGCCGGCGGCGTCCCCCAAGGTCCCGGCACGCAGTGCACGCAGACGCTTGAAGCTTGCTGCATGCCGGACGGAAGCTGCGTGATGGTCGATCCGATTTGCTGCGATGATGTCGGCGGCATTTCCCAAGGTCACGGCAGCCAGTGCACCGAGCAGGAAGCCTGCTGCCTGTCGGACGGCATCTGCGTCATGGCCGATCCGCTCTGCTGTGATGATCTTGGCGGCGTTGCCCAGGGCAAGGGGACGGCCTGCGTAGACATGACTGTCTCCTGCTGCCTGCCCAGCGGCGATTGCGTGGAGGTCGACCCGCTATGCTGCGACGACCTCGGCGGGAAACCCGGCTACTTGCCACACTGTCTGGGCGATCTCAACGGCAATGGCAGCGACGATGCGTGCGAGGTTGAGCCCAAATGGTTTCAGCCGGCGCACGCCGGCGGCCTGGGATTCGACGGCGCTTCCGATCTGTCATGGCCCGAACCGCCCAAATGGAACCAGGAGCCGGACTACGACTGGCCCGGACTGCCGGCCCACGACTACGAAGTCGGCCCGATGATCGCCAGGATCACCCTGGCCGACGATTGGATCTGCCAAGGAGGCGATGTCGTCGCCCTGCAATGGTGGGGCAACTATGAGTTGGACACCACTGGTCAGGAGATCCGCGGCTCGGGGATCAATCATTTCCACCTCAGCATCCACATGTGCGCCGGCGGGATGCCCTGGTGCCTGCCGATGGAACCGGAGTTGCTGGGCTTCAACCTGCCCTTCACCGTGGGCCTGGAACAGCCCACGGGACAGGTGAATATCGAGGGCAGCCCGGTGTATTTCTATGAGTTCAGGCTGCCGGCGCCCTTCCCGCAGCAGCAGGGCATGCACTACTGGTTCGACGTGACGGCAGTGTCAAACAACGCGGGGAATCCGCCTCATTGGCGATGGCAGGAGGCAAGCCGCAGCTTCCAGTACCTCGGCTGGGCGCCGGCGGCGGAGAAGGTCGAACCGCCGTTTCCGGGAACGTGGCAGTCGATCGTCTGGCCGACGGATCAGTTCAGCGATATGGCCTTCCGCGTCGTTTCGGGCCACGCCCCCATGCAAACGGTCAACAAGGTGGTTGCCGACGATTTCATCTCCGACGGCCGGCCGATCAAAGCCCTCGACTGGTTCGGTAGCTACTTCGACGAGCGCTATTCGCCTCTGCACCCGCCGATGGAACCCTATGTCCTCGACGGCTGGTTGATTAGCTTCCATTACGACGCGCCGCCGGCCCTGTGTCCGCCGGATTTCGCGGCGGGTGACGTGCCCAGCGTCCTCGGCGCGTACTACGCTCCGGCTAGCGCTGTCGAGATTCAGGGGTTGTTTATGGCCGACTGCTTCGGCCACGGCGTCTTTGCTTACAACGTGGACCTCCGGGCGTGCTGCCTGTTGTGCTCCCGGCCCGACCCGAGGCTGCCGTTCGGCATCCCGCCCGCTCAGCCCGACGGCTTCCACGAAGTCGCCGGCCTGCGTTACTGGATCAGCATCCAGGCGGTCGTCGGTGTCACCTGGCAGCCGCCGGATTGCGGCTACGAAGACCGCGAGTTGACCGGGCATCTCCCGTCGCCGCAGACGCCCGACGGGCATTTCTGGGGTTGGCACACCAGTCCGGCGGACTTCATGCCCAAGGGGCCTTTGAATGAGGCATGCACGGGGCGGATCGTTGATTTCTCGCCCTACCCGCCGGATTGTTGGGACTACGGCCAGTGGGTCAAACAGCCGTGGCTTTGCGACACCATGCCGCCGTTCCCGGAAGTCAACATGGCCTTCACGCTGTTGGCCCCGATCTGCCATCCGCCAGGCGACGTGAACAACGATGCCCAGTTGGACATCA
>CAYYBO010000272.1:0-6119 GCA_964470125.1 uncultured Planctomycetaceae bacterium
CGGGGCCCTATTCCAGTTAGCCTTCTTGTTGGAGCTGCACGGATCTGATGAACGGGCGCTGGAGTGTTACGAGGCCTGCGTTGAGTTGCCGTGGACACATATGCAGGCGTTGATGAATCTGGCGGTGCTCTATGAGGACCGCGGAGAGTACGAGGAGGCGGCGAAGTGCCTGCGTCGCATTCTGGCGGTAGAGCCGACGAATGCGCGAGCGCAACTGTATCTCAAGGACGTCCTTGGGGCGGGGGCGATGTATATCGACGAGCAGGAGGAGAAGGAGGAGGAGACTCGAAACGCGGTGCTGGACATTCCGGTTTCGGACTTCGAGCTTTCGGTCCGCAGCCGCAATTGTCTCAAGAAGATGAACATCAACACCCTCGGCGACCTGCTGAGGATCAGCGAGGACGAACTGCTGGCCTACAAGAACTTCGGCGAGACCTCGCTGCGGGAAATAAAGGCCATGTTGACGCAGAAGGGCCTTTCATTGGGTCGCCGGTCAGTGGAGCCGGAGGGCGTCGATGCCGCGCCGCCGAAGTGGGCGCCGGCGGCGGGGGACCCGGAGGTTCTCGGCCGGCTGGCCTCGACTCTTCAGTTGTCCGTGCGGGCCCGCAAGTGCTTGCAGACTCTTGGCGTGGTGACGATCGGGGATCTGGTCGCCAAGACGGAGGCGGACCTGCTCGGCTCTCGCAACTTCGGCCAGACTTCCCTGAATGAAATCAAAGCCCGGTTGGCGGAATCAGGTTTGTCGCTGAGATTGCCGTCGAAGTAACGCCAAGGTGGGCGTTTGGGGCGTGAACGATGGAGCCGGTCGAGCGAGATCTCGCCGCTTGGCGGGGGGGCGCCGCTGGCACGGCGAGGCCGTGCCGGTCGGGCGGCGTGTTTTGCGGGAGCCGGCCGGGATGGCTGCGGCGAGCGAGTCGGCGGACGGCCTTGTTGTTGGGGGCAGCGGATGCGCGGGCCAGGAGAATGGGGCCGTGGCCCAGGATCGGTCTGGGCTTAACGCTGATGCTGCTGATGATCGGGTGCTATCAGCTCGTGGAGACGGTCAGGAGCCGGCCGGTGGCTCCCGAGGCGGCTCCGGCGGCGCCGGGTACCGACCGGCAGGTGCGGGTGCGGCTGGGCGGCAGGGCGGTTCGAAGCGAAGCCAAGCTGTCGGTGGCCAGTTCCTTCCGCATTACTCACGCCTCCGGCAGGATGGTGGCCGAGACCCGTGAAGCGCTCAGCGACGCGGTGGTGAGGCCCGGAGAGAATGGGGGGATAGACCTGGGCCGCGAGTGGGTTGACGCGGGTGACATAATCTTGTCACCAAGGCGTGACGCATCCATCGTGGTTGACGGCCAGACCTATCGAGGGGAGTTGCGCATTCAGCGCGTGGCCGGCGAGCTCATTTTGGTGAACCTGGTTGACATCGAGGCTTACCTGCGGGGGGTCCTTCGGGGCGAGCTGAGCGGCCATTTCCACGCGCAGGCTTTCAAGGCTCAGGCGGTGGCCGCGCGAACGTATGTCCTTTGGGAGAAGCAGGCGGCCCCGGCCGGTCGGTCGTGGGACGTGCTCGACAACGAGGGCAGCCAGATGTACATCGGCGTCCGCGGCGAGGACCCGGTGGCCGTGCGGGCGGTGGAGGCGACGCGGGGCCAGGTTCTTGTGTACGACGACGGCGGGGCCGGGCGGTTGTTCTGCACGTTTTATGCCTCCACCTGCGGGGGTCTTTCGCAGAGCGTCAAGAACATCAGGCCGAACCACCCGGACGCTCCGCCGCTTCGGGGAAACGTCGTTTGCCGCGATTGCGCAAAGGCTCCGCACTTCAACTGGGGGCCTGTCAAGCTTTCCAGGGCCGAGGTGACCAAGCGGCTGGCGGCGAGATATCCCGCGCTGCAGGCCCTGGGGACCGTTGTTGCTCTCAGGCCCAAGGCGACGACGACCGACGGGCGGGTCATCCGGATGGAGCTGATCGGCGACAGCGGCTTGGTGGATACGCTGGTGGGCGAGGATTTTCGGCTGGCGCTCGGCGGGCGGACGTTGAAATCCACAAACTTCGAGATCGAGAGCAAGGGCGATAGCTTCATTTTCAAGAACGGCCGGGGTTATGGCCACGGCGTCGGCCTGTGCCAGTGGGGCATGCAGACCAAGGCCGCGCAAGGTTGGACGTACGAGCAAATCCTGGCGGCGTACTACCCCGATTCAAGGATCAAGGTTTTGTATTGACGCGGCGGCGCAGGCTGTGGTGGCCGCGAGCGTGCAAGCCCGCTGTCAGGCGGCTTGCGCGGATCAGGTTTGAGGGATCAACCGGCGATCCTGCAGGGCGTATTTGAGCCCGCAGCGCGGACAGCTCACCTGGTGGTCGAAGACCGGCAGAATCTCGCCACACTCGCAGGCCCACCCTTTTTGTCTGGCGGGCATGCCCATCATCAAGGCATAGTCGGGCACGTCCTTGGTGACCACGGCGCCGGCGGCGATGAAGGCGTGTCGCCCAATGGTGTGGCCGCAGACGATGGTGGCGTTGGCCCCGATGGAGGCTCCTTCCTTGACCAGCGTTTTCTGATAGAAGGCGCTGCCGCGTTGTGGATACTTGCAGCGGGGGTCGAGGATATTGGTGAAGACCATGGAGGGGCCGCAGAAGACGTAATCCTCAATCTCCACACCCTCGTAGACCGAGACGTTATTCTGAATCTTGACGTGGTTTCCGATGACGACATTGTTGGCGATGTTGACGTTCTGGCCGATGGAGACCTTCTTGCCGATCCTGGCTCCCGGCTGGATGTGTGAGAAGTGCCAGACCTTTGTCCCTTCTCCGATGACCACGTTGTCGTCGACGAAGCTGGTGGGGTGGACGAAATAGGGCAGGTTCTGGGCCGGCTCGGTCGGCGTTCCGCCGAGCTTGACCTCGCTGCCGGCCAGCAGGCTCTCGGTGGCCTTTTCCAGAATCTCCAGCACGGCCGCGGCGCTCTGCCCGTCGGCGGTCTTGACCGGCGAGCCGTCGAGGTGCTCGACGAAGTAGCGGAGTTCCTCGGTCAGCGGCATTTTCTTGTCATACTGGATTTTTTCGGTCGGGCCTTCGCGCTTGATGGGCTCGCCCTTGATCCAGTCGATGCCCTTTTCATAGAAGAGAATCTCCTTGGTCTCGGTGGAGTCGTCGAAGGAGAGCATGCCCTTGGAGCCGATGGCGACGAGACGGTGTTCCTTGAACGGGTGCAGCCAACTGACGAATATGTGCCCGACGATGTTGTTCGGGTAGGTCAAAATCGTCATCGTGCTGTCGTGGATTTGCGGCTGGAGGAAGGCTCCGCCGCGGGAGACGATCTCGATGGGCAGCGTCCCGATGAGAAGCTGAAAGATGGAGATATCGTGCGGAGCAAAGCTCCAGAGGATGTTTTCTTCTGTACGCACAGCCCCGAGGTTCAAGCGGTTGCTGTAGAGATATTCCAGGCGGCCGATCTTCCCGCTGTCGATCATCTCCTTGACCTTGTGGATCGCCGGATGAAACAGCAGGACGTGTCCGACCATCAGGTTGACCCCGGCCTCCCTTGCCATCTTGTTGAGCAGGTGGGCCTCCGCTGCTTTGAGGGCGACGGGCTTCTCGACGAGGAGGTGTTTCTTGTGCTCGATCAGCAGCTTGGCCAACTCGAAATGTGTCTCCGCGGGCGTGGCCACAGTGAATCCGTCGAAACCCTGGCCAAGGGCGTCCTTGAGATCGCTGAACGCCTTGGCGTCCGGATAGGCCGCCTGCATCTCAGCGAGGAGGTTTTGCCTAGGCTCGACTATGCCGGCAAGGCAGCCCAGCCCGTGGAGCGTCTTGATATGGTTTTTCCCCCAACGACCTGCGCCGACAACACACACTCTCTTGTTCATGGCGAGCCCCACTGACCTCGTTTTCCTGCCGCGCGGATGGCATCCGCCGAGCGACGATGAGAATACCGCTCGACGGCTTTGTCAAGGAGCGGAGGCGAGGAGGGGATTGGTGTGCAGAAACCGGCTTGCAGCGATCTTGTCTCGGGCGAGGCGAAGATGACAAGGCCGGCGGAAGGGGGGGCTCGCGAGAAGGATGGCGCCGGGCGATGGTGCATGTTTAGGGTGTGGCACGGCTCTCTCGGGGGAATGTGAGGCGCGGGCGAACACGAAGTCCTGTTTCACGTCGGCCGCGAGCGGGGGCTGACGGCATGGCTGCTGGGGGCGCTCGGGCCGAATGCGAAGGGGCGGCATAGACAACAGGCGGCGCGGTGCGCGGCCATATCGCCCCTCTCGTGCTCGATCCGCCGAGGTATTAAGGCGGGAGCGTCCCGGCGGGCTGGGCCGGCGGAGAATATTTGGCGTTGAGGGGCGCCGGCCCGATACCCCCCCGGGGGGGCGTATCGTCCGGCGGAAGCCGCTTCAGCCGCCGTAAGCCGGCGAATACATATTTATAGATACATTTATATATTTATATGATTGGGCGAAACAAAAAGAAATCCCCCGCGTCCTCGTCTTCGGGATGGCGCGGGACTATCATGCCTGCATGTTGACGTCTTTGGGCCGGACGGCTGCGTTTCAAAACACGCCATCTTCAGCGGGGGCGCAAGACATGGAGGAGAGGCCGCGGCCTGCTCAGTTCGTGAAGCCATAACCTTCGGTAGTTCGGGAACCGCGGCACACAGGGTGGCCGCGGGTGTCGCGATAGGATAGTCAGAAGAAACAGAGAGAGGAGAGTTCAATGAGGAAGTGTGTTTTTGCCTTTGCGTTGGTGTCGTTGTTTGCGACGTCCTTTGCGCTTGCCGAGCCGCTCAATTACGACAGCGCGGCCCCTCGGACGGCGGCCGTCCCGGACGCGGGCTGGTCCTATGATGAGGTGGGCGCTCGGCTCACCGATTCAACCCTGTCTCCATACGTCGGCGTTTTCACCGAACCGACGTACTTTCGCATTACGGACTATTTCCTCACAGGTGACACGTTCTTTGTGTTTGACTTCGGTTTGCCGATTTTGACGACGAGCTACGCGGCACGGTCGTCCGTCTTCCCCATCGGCGACCCGTCGGGTGATCTGGGTTGGGTCGATCCCAGCTATCAGACCGGCGAGATTCTGCTTGCTCCGGGCGCCCACAGCATCACGATTCAAGGCGACGGGGCGGGCGGCTTCCCGGCCGGATTCTACGTCCGGTTTGACACCGTTCCCGAGCCGGCGACGTTGGGCCTGTTGGCCCTCGGCGGCCTGGTCATGTTGCGACGCTGGCACTGATGCGCGTCCGACGATTGTGGTGACGATCCGGCCTTGGCCCAGGCGCCAAGGCCGGTTCTTTGTTAGGGGGCCGGGCGAGAAAGCGGGGCCTGCCCGCCGCGGACGTGGAGGGCCAAACATCAGGTGGAATCCGCGTTGCGTCGCAATTGACCCGCGCCCGGGGCTTCAGTACGATTGAATCGCAATTCGTTGGGCGTGTGGCGGGCTTGGCCCGCCACGCGTGCCGATCGGCAGGTGAAGCCTGCCCTGCGTCCTTGGTGATGACGGTGTCGTGGCATGGCGAGAGACACACAATGGCGTCCACCGCTCAAGGTAATCTGGGCCGACGAGGCCCTGCTTATCCGTGGTCGCAAGGCGGTGATCGACGGCGTGAAGGCCCGGCGGGCACGGGTTCAGCCTGATGAGCGCGGTCGTCTCGGCGAGATCATGCGGGCCGACGATCCCTGGTTCGAGAAGTTCGGACAGGTCTATTTCACGACGACCTATCCCGGAGTGGTCAAGGCTTGGCACTATCACAAGCTCCAGACGGACCATTTCTATTGCGTCCGCGGGGTGGTCAAGCTGGGTTTGTATGACGGCAGGGCGGACTCGCCCACGCACGGCGAGGTCAACGAGATTTACCTCAGCGAGCACCTGCCCGCCTTGGTTCGCATTCCCGTCGGCGTGTATCACGGCTGGATGTGCGTCTCCGACGTGGAGAGCATCATCGTGAATCTGACGACGGAGTGCTACAACTACGCCAAGCCGGACGAATATCGCGCCGATCCGCACGAGAGCGACATTCCCTACGATTGGACGCGCCGCGACGGATAGGGTCGTCGCCATGAAGGCGGTATGTCCGGACGGGTGGCCGAGGTTCTCTGGAGTCTGTCGATTTAATCACCACCGCAGCGTTGCCGAAAGTAACCCCGGG
>CAYYBO010000273.1:0-6106 GCA_964470125.1 uncultured Planctomycetaceae bacterium
CAGACGCCAGCGACGGATGGGACTCCGACCTCGAGTACCTCATGCCGTTCGACGCGGAGGGTTATGCCGGCGTCTGGCATGCCAATGATCCTCCGGCCTGGACCGGGCCCAGCGGTTACTACAAGACCGATTTCAGGGCCTATCTTGCCCCGTCGCAGGCGATGACTTGGTCGCCCATCCACGTCTGGGCGAGCGACGGCTTCCTCGCCGACACCATGGCGTTCTCTATCCAGGGGAGCGATCTCTTCCCGCCTCCGCTCGACAGGGAGTATTCCCTGCGGCTGCTGAGCGTCCCCAAGAGCGTCATCGGCGCCCCTACCGTCGGCACCACATGGGCCGTCCCAGCGGAAGGGCCGTTGACCGTCGTGCTCCCGACCTATCGCGACGTGAGCGGGGAGGATGCATACAAGTTTGCCTTCACCGTCAGTGAGGTCGTACCTGAACCGGCCGGCCTGCTCCCGCTCCTGGTTGTCGCGATGATGTCGCGGCCGCGGAGGAGATCGGCACGATCTTGCCGGCAGTAAGTGTTTTCGCTCGCTTGACACAGGTGCCGATCTGAATCCGTGCGGGTCGCGCTGCGACCAGGCGAACCGGCCTTTCTCATGGTTGCGGCTCGGCTTCGCTGGACGGTACACTACTCTGTTCGCAACCGAGCAAGCGGCCTGGTTGAACAGCGGCCTGGCAAGCAGATGGACACGGCAGACCTCGCGGCAAACACAACCGTTTCATCCGGCGAACAAGGGGCCACGCCCGGCCAAGATCGCCCCATCCCCATCTTGATTTGCGCCCGAATCGCCTTTGTGCGCGCCTTCCTCATGACCTGGAGCAGATTGTTCAGCATGTCCGGCCTGTACCTGCTGGGGCAGGCGTTCGGCACGATCGAGTATCTGGTCGACTACAAGCGCCGCCGCCGCGTGGGCGTGAAGCTCAGATCGCTCTTCAAGGACGAGCAGCCGGCGGCATGGTACCGCCGCATGACGTGGCGGTACTTCATGCGTGTCCGCTGCGACAAGATGTTTTACACCATCATGGATCGCATCCCCCGCGGCAAACTGATGAATCGCATCAAGTTCATGGGCCGTGGGAACATCGATGCCGCCCTGGCCCGCGGCAACGGTCTGTACGTCGCTCTCAACCACTTTGGAGCCCATCATGTTGCCGGCCTGATGACCGCCCTGCTCGGCTACCAGCTCGTCGGCGTGCGCGACCCCAGGGAAAGCCCGGTCCGGCGGTATATACAAAGGAAGTACCGCGAAACCTTCCCCGAGGTCGCCGGCATGGAGATGTTCATGTCTTCCTCGTTTCCACGGGCGATCTATCGGGCGTTCAAGCAGAACAAGCTGATTGCCAGCTTGCTGGACGTCGACCGCCGCCGCGGCGACAACACGAAGACCTATCCCGTGCGTTTCTTCGGGGAAACCAGGGATTTTCTGGTTGGTCCGATCCAGATCGCCATACGCTGCGGGGCCACCACCATCCAGGGCTTCATCGAATCCCGCCGAAACTTCTACTATCGCCTGACGGCCACGCCGCCGTTGATCGACCCGGGGGCAATCACCAGCGAGGAACAGGCCATCGCCGATACCATGCAGCGCTACGCCGACGGCGTGGAACAATTCGTGCGCCAACACCCGGATCACGTGACCAACATCTGACGCGGGCGGACCTGTCCGGGGCGGCATGGATCGATCCGGGCTCGAAGTCACGTGGAAGACAGACCGTCGCAGCTTGGGGGGCGAGGGGTGGTAAAAAGGCGTGCGGCACCCTTGAAGTATTGGCGCGGTCAAAGGGTGCCGCAGCGAGTGGAAGACTTTCGGCGCGATCGCCTTGGCGGCGATCGTCGCAACGGTTCACACGGGCTCTTTCACCAAAGCTCCAGCCGGTAGATTCTAGGCATCACACCTGCTCAGACCCGCGCCGGAGCATCGCGGCAATCGCGTGGTGTACTGTTGCCGGAGCAGGAAGCACTCCTGGATGTCGCTCTTCACGCCGCCAGTGATAACATTATAGAAGCACGAAAGTTATGAGTCAACACTAGGCGCCACTGGGCCGCTGCTCCTGCGCCGAGCTTAACGGGCCGCCGACACCGTTCGTAACCATAGCTTGCGGACCAAGTTAGCGGAACGCGCCTGCGGGCCGCGGATCGCAATATACGGATGCAACACATCCGTCTGCTCCAAGGCCGGTGCGAGCCGAGCTTTGCATCGCCGGGTTTGTCCTACCGGCGATCACAAGTCGAAGAGCCACAGTTGTCGAGACGGCGGAGCTATGGGCCGGGCCGACTCCGGGAGCGAGGGGATGGGCTTGCGAGCGGCGGCTGGGCGGTGTCGCGGAGCACGAGCGCGCCGGGCGGCGGCGACAAAGCCGTCCAGGTCCTGAAAATCCCACGAAGATCTGGGCACGATTCGTCCATGCGGATCGCGCACGATGGCGCTGTGTTGGTCCACCAGCACCTTGGCGGCGAAGCGGTCGCATCGCGCCTCTTTCTGGCGGACGTTTCGCCGGGCCTTCTTTACCAGCCAGTGGTAGAACTCGTGCAGGAAGACGAACAGAACAAGTTCATAGCCGTCGGCGGCTTCGACGGTGTAGATTTCCCGCCGCCAGCATCGGGTGTCGGACTGCGCTTTGGCGATGGCGGTGCGAATCAGATATGGATACTGGTTGTGACGGCCGACGTTGATGTAGATCCGTCCGCTTTGGTAGTAACAGGTGCCGGAGAACTCCGCCCTCCGGCTATAGCGGACGGTGACTTCGAGCCCTTGGTGCGGCCAAGCCGCCACAGCCCGCGGCAGCAGGGCCGCAAGCCTGCTTGAATCAAGCGATGTCCGGTTGGTGAGGTTCATCCGCTTCGTTCAGCGGAGAGGTTAGCGGCTGCGGCGTGGGAATGAAACAGGCCGGCGGAGGCCCGATGAACACAGCGACAGCGAGCCGGATCGAGGTCGGCCCGGCTCGCCGCCGCATGGCCGGTTTGAGGAGCGCCAAGGGTCTAGTTGCCCCACACAAACTTCAGAGCCTTGACCTGTTCCTCCGTGGCCTTCTTGGGGAAATCGTGCCCCACGCCGTCGTATACCTTCACCTGGATCTTAATTCCCGCGGCTTTGAGGACCTTCGGCGCCTCTTTGTTGCTATTGACCAGATCCTCGTCGTCGTCCGCTCCGACCATGGCGAAGATCCGAAGGTTCTTAACCAGATCCTCCTCCGCGTTGTCCTCCCAATTCGGCGGAAAGCGGCCGCCGACGGGAATCGCGCCGCAGAAGACGTCCGGGTTGCGGAAGGCCAGTTCCCAGGTGACCCAGCCGCCCTGGCTGAAGCCCACCACCACCATCTTCTTCTTGTCCACCGTGTATTCATCCATGACCTCGTCGATCGCGTCCATGATGTTTTCCTCGATCACGTTGAGGTCGCGGCCCCAGTGGTAGTGGCCGTTCTCCAATTGGAAGGTGCCCTGCGGAGTGAGCAGGATGGCGCCCATCTCCTCCGCGGCGGCTTTCCAATGCTCGATGGACTGGTCCATGCTGCCGTTATAGGAGTGCAGGGCGACGATCAGCGGGGCCTTCTCGCTCTTGTCGAACTCCTTGGGTACGGTCACCTGCCACTCCGGGTCAACCGGCTTGCCCTGCGTTTGAGGAAGGCCCGCTTGGGGTCTGCCGCCGGCCTTGGCGAGCAGTTCGGCGTAGCGAGGGTCCTTGCGGATCTTGTCGAAGTCCTTGTCGTCCTCGATCTGCCTGACCATGTCGTTGGTAAAGCCGCCCAATTCAATCGCCCGATCGAGATAGCGGAAGGCTTCCTCTTTTTGCCCAAGCAGCGAGTACATGCAGGCCACGTTGTAGTTGGTCAGGCCGATGTCGACCAAGACGCGAGCCTCCAGGGCCAGCGCCAGGGCTCTGTAGTGATCTTCCTCGCCTGACGCTTCTATCAACGCCCGGGTCAACTCGGCGAACTTCTGCTGTCTCTCGGCTTCTGTTAATTGAAAGCGCGTCTGCTTGGCCGGCGGTTTCGCCTTGTCCGCCTTCTCCTTTTCGTCTTTGGTCTTCTTGGCCTCTTTCTTCTCCTGTTTTTCCTGGTTCTTCTCTTGCTTCTTGGCCTCGTCCTTCTTCCGGGCTTCTTTCTTTTCTTTCTCGGGCCTGGCATCGGGCTTCTTCTGCCGGCCTTCGCGCAAGTCCTTGACTATTCGGCGGAAGCGATCCTCCGCCCGGATGGTCTTGAAGTCGTTATCTGCGGCCAGGTGGTCGGCATCGTTGTAGCCCGCAGCGATCGCGTCCTCCAGCCACTGATAGGCCTTGTCCTTGTGGCCGAGCAGGCAATGGAGGCAGGCGATGTTGTACATGGTTCCTTCATCGTCCGGCTCCAACTCGTGCATCTTCTCGGCGATTCCCAGCGCCTTCTCGTAGTTCTCGGCGCGGTAGGCCTGCGCCAATTCTGCCTCCATCTTCCCGTAATCCGGGGGCGGGTCGTCAGAGGCGCGGGCCGGCAAGACCAACAGGCCTGACATCGCCAAAAGGAGTGCCACAAACACATACGACGCCGAATTCTTTTTCCGTTTGGTCTCCATGATCTTCTCCTGGTGAAACAAAGGGCAGGTGTAAGTATGAAAAGACGAACCATCCATCGGCACGACTCTTCGGTGAGATTCTACCTCGCGGCCAAGGAGGCGAGTAGCCGCCTCGTAACCGAGGACCGCCGCCGTGTCCGCCCAGCCCCCGATCTTCCCGTCCGGCGGATTACTCCGTGGGCAGCCCCCTACATCACTAACGGTGCCGCAGGCGGGGTTCGCACGGAGTCCCCGTCCGAGCCAGAGAGGAAATTCGCTCCCGACCGCCCAGAAAGAGCCTTTCGTCCCCCGTGCAAAATGCCGCATGCCGGCAGGAGGCCGGGGCGTTGCCGCCTGCATTTGGGATAGTAACGGCCGGACTGCGGCCTTTTCCGGATGGCCGGTCCGAGACTAGAATCCCCTGTTCATTATCGGACACCGGGCCACCGATGCTCACCATAATGTCGCACGCCCCCGCGCCGGGGCAGGTGGTGCATGAATTCTCGCGCGGATGCCGCTACATGGCTGACAGCAACAGAACCGTGGCCGGCAACCTTCCGATCTGGAATCGAGTCCCGCTGAGGCCGGCTCCAGACCGCGGCGTTGAGGGCGTCGAGGTCGAGTGAACTGCGGGAAATGGAGAGAATCATGAGTCCTGCCAGACGACGCCATGCCGCCATCGCGGCGATCTCCGAGCAGCGCCTTCCCGAGCCGACGATTGACCCCGATGAAGGGCCGGCCAGAGGGATCTTCGGAAAGAACGTGTTCAGCCAGGCGGTCATGCGGGCCGCCATGCCCAAGGATGCCTACGAAGCCCTCATGCGGACCATTCGAGACGGTGAACCGCTGGACCCCGGCATCGTCAACATCGTGGCCAACGCCATGAAGGACTGGGCCATCGGCCAGGGAGCCACGCACTACTGCCACTGGTTCCTACCGTTGACCGGGCTGACCGCTGAGAAGCACGACACGTTCCTGGTACCGGCGGGCAACGGGGAGGCCTTGACCGAGTTCTCGGGGAAGACGCTGGTAAAAGGCGAGCCAGATGCCAGCAGCTTTCCCTCCGGCGGGGTGCGTTCCACGTTCGAGGCCCGCGGCTACACCGCTTGGGATCCGACCAGCCCGGCCTTCCTCATGGAGAACGTCAACGGCAAGACGCTGTGCATCCCCACGGCTTTCTGCAGCTACGACGGGACGGCCCTGGACAAGAAGACGCCGTTGCTGCGCTCCATTTCGGCCATCAACAAGCAGGCTCTCCGCATCCTCCGCCTGTTCGGCAACACACGGGCTTCGCGGATAAGCTGCACGGTCGGGCCGGAACAGGAATATTTCCTCATCGATCGTCGCTTCTACTACCTTCGCCCCGATTTGATCAGTGCCGGCCGGACGCTCTTCGGGGCCCGACCGCCCAAGGGCCAGGAACTGGAGGACCATTACTTCGGCTCGATCAAGGAGCGGGTGCTGGCCTTCATGATGGACGCGGAGCGGACGCTCTACAAGCTGGGCATCCCCATCAAGACGCGGCACAACGAAGTGGCCCCCGGGCTGTTCGAGATTGCGCCCGTTTTCGAGTAC
>CAYYBO010000274.1:0-483 GCA_964470125.1 uncultured Planctomycetaceae bacterium
AGAGCTGACGACCCAGGCGAGGAAGAGGCGAAGAACAAGAAGGAATCCGAGTCTGTGAAAGGCACCAAGGACAAGGGAGCCAAGAAGGCCGAAGAGGGCAAGGGCGAGAAGAAGGACAAGCAGAAGGACAAGACGGACAAGAAGGAAAAATAGCAGCCAGGCGGTCTGTCGGCTCGCCACGACGCGAGCACGGAGGCGAGCGGTAATGGCATGAACGAGCCCGTCGATCTGGCGGTGGTGGGAGCTGGGGCGGCGGGGCTCATGGCCGCGATCTGGGCGGGGCGAACGGCGCGGGAATCCGGCGCCTCGCCCCGCATCGCGGCCTTTGACGGAGCCCGCAAACTGGGGGCGAAGATACTCGTCTCCGGCGGCGGGCGGTGCAACGTCACGCACGACGCCGTCGATGAATCCGCCTTCGCCGGTTCATCTCCCAAGCCCATAGTCACATCGTTCGTCGGAGGCAAGGAGATGGCCGCCCCCATC
>CAYYBO010000274.1:493-6100 GCA_964470125.1 uncultured Planctomycetaceae bacterium
GTTCATCTCCCGCGGCCATTCGGAGGGTCCTGCGACGCTTCGATGTGCCGGGGACGGTCGACTTCTTCCGCGAGATCGGCGTCGAGTTGAAACGCGAGGAGACCGGCAAGCTCTTCCCTGTCAGTGACGATGCCAAGTCCGTGCTCCAGGCCCTACTAACCGCGGCCGAGCGAGCCGGCGTCGAACTTCGGCATTCCGCTCGAATCGAAACCATCGAATCCTCGGACAGCCCCGTTGAAGGGTTCCACCTGAGGGGCTTGTTCGGCGACGTGCCGGCCCGTCGCGTCATCCTCGCCACGGGAGGCAGGAGCTATCCCAAGACCGGTTCGGACGGGCACGGATTCGAACTCGCCCGAGGGCTCGGCCATTCGATCACGCCGATGGTCACACCCGCGTTGGTCCCGCTCGTGCTCGACGGCGAGTGCTTCATCCGCAAGCTGAGCGGTTTGACGGTCCCGGCGACGTTGGAATTACGAAGCGGTTCGGGCCGGCGGCTGGTCGCCTACACCGACTCGACGCTCTGCACGCATTTCGGCCTCTCCGGCCCGGCGGTGCTCGATATCAGCCGACACTACCTGCACGCCATCGCTGACGACGCGAAGTCGCGTCTTTTCGTCAACTGGCTGCCCGGCGAAACGGTCGAGTCCGCGGAGAAGCAACTGATCGAAGCGGCGGCCGCGCCGGGCCGTTCGACGGTCCTCACCTGGCTGAGCGGCCGCGTTCCGCGAAGACTGGCCGCGGCGGTTTGCGAACATGTTGCCGTCGGTGAGGCGATAGTGCTACAGGTGTTGACACGCTCGAAGCGACGCGATCTGGCGACGGCCCTCGCGGCGATGCCGCTGCCGGTGACCAGCGACCGCGGTTGGGGCCAAGCCGAAGTTACGGCCGGGGGCGTCCCGCTCAAGGAACTGCACCTCGATACGATGGAGTCCCGCGTTTGCCCCGGCCTGCACATCTGCGGCGAGCTCTGCGACGTGGACGGCCGCATCGGGGGCTACAACTTCCAGTGGGCCTGGTCCAGCGGCTACGTCGCGGGGACGGCTGCGGCCATCAGAACCCCACCTGCAAAGACGGGGCCGCAACGGCCGGGCGCGAGATAGGCAGCGCGGCAATTCAGCTTTAGAAATCCCACTGCCAGACGGGCTTCTTCTTCTGGTTGCTGAGTTCGTCGGGCACCTCGCCGGCGTGCTCGAAAGGGTTGGGCGTTTCGGCAAGCCACTTCCGCCAGGCGTCGGCGTCGTGATGGTGGGTCAGGCCGGTCAACATGATCAGGGCCCTCTCTGCGGCATGCTGCAGGGCGAAATCCTCCTCCAGCTCGATCACATCCACCAAGGCCGCCGGCACCGGCTGTTGCGGAAAATAGCCCAGTGTCTCGATGACCGTCAGGCGAACGAGGCGGTCCTGGTCCTTGGCGGCGCGGTCCAGCAGCGTGGCGACGATTTCTTCTCGCTGTGAATCCTCGTAGCCGCCTTCGCGGGCAACGGCCTTCAGCAACTTCGCCGCTTCCCAGCGGACCGGGCCCGGCGTCGGCCGGACATCGGCAATCCTTCCGGCGCCGCTCCTCAGCAGCTTCAGGGCCGTGGGCACTTGCGGCGAGCCCGCCCAGGCGGTCATCGCACGAATCGCGGCGCAGCGCACCATCGAGTCCGTGTCCGTGCGGGCTACTGTGTCATAAACCCGCATGGCCCAGTCGCTGGAGGCATCGCGGCTTTGTGACAGACCGATGACACCTTGACGGCGCTCATCGGCCGTCTTGGCCTCCAGGGCCATATCCAGCCATTCCTGGCTGGTCCTCGGCTTCTTGAACCAGGCCCCGTGCCGAGAACCGGCGCAGTCGGCGCAGAAGGCCGCCGCAACCACGAGCACGCCGGCGAGGACAATCGCCCGAGCGGGGGTGTTTACGCCGCAGGCGGCGGAAACGCCGTGTAAACGGGTCGGCTCGGGCTTAGGTGTGCTGGACGGTTGCCGTGACATCGCTGGCAAAGAACTGCTCCGGGGATATCCAAGTCACATCCACGACGGGATGATCCAGGAATCGCTGGCCCAACTCACGAAACCGTTGGGGATTGTCGCTCACATAACAATAGAGCCCGCCCAGGCCGGCCTTGTCCGTCAGTGAATCGCCGGCGGTCAAGCGCTCGGCGACGACGCGGGCGGTCTGCTCGCCGGAATCGACCAACTTCACGTCCGGCCCCATCACCTCGGCGATGGCGGTCTTCAACAGCGGGTAGTGCGTGCAACCCAGGACCAGCACAGCGGGGTCCAGGCGAACGATCGGTTCGAGATAGTCACGGACGATCGCCTTGACGATTGGATCGCCGCAAGGGCGACCCTCCTCCGCCACCGGGACGAAGAGTGGGCAAGGCCGCTGAATGACCCTGGCGTGCGGGTCGTATTGGCGCATCGCCCGGCGATAGGCGTCAGAGGTGATGGTCGCCTCGGTGGCGATGACCGCAATGGTTGCCCCGCGACCGAGGAAGACGGCTTCCTTGGCGCCGGGCTCGACCACGCCGCACGTCGGGATGGACAACGCTTCCTGAAGGGCCGGCAGAGCCGCGGCGCTGGCGGTGTTGCAGGCCACGACGATCATCTTGGGATCGAAGCGGAGTAGGAAGTCGCAGTTCTCACGGGCGAAGCGAGTGACCGTCTCGACGCTCTTGATGCCGTAAGGCACGCGGGCGGTGTCACCGAAATAGACAATGTCCTCGTGCGGCAGCCGCCGCCGCAGTTCGCGGACGACGGTCAAACCGCCGATACCCGAGTCAAAGACGCCAATGCAACGGCGGTCCCCTGCCATGCGCTCGTGTCCTTGTTGATTCTCGCCCCCATCGTGCCGTCCGTGCGCACGCCGCAGGCCGGCGGTTCAACGGGGAATAGCAGCATACTCGGAAAGCCGCCGCTGTCGAGGGGCCGGCCCGACGGGCCCAACGGAGCGATCATGACGCGTAGCGGCGGCAGCCGGAGAACGTTTTGCTGGTGCGAGAATCCTCTCGCACGAAGCCTCCGCGGGAATTCCTATTGCCCTTGACGGACTCGGCGCAAGCCGAGCCTGTCAAGGGTCCCGCGAACTGAGACGACAGGAGGTGGCGCAACGATGGCCCGCGCGTTTCGCTGTACCGGACCCACGCCGCTGTTCCCATAAGAACCCGCGGCACGGCACGCACCGCACCCAAAGCTTACCGCGCCTGCCCAAACCGCCAACTTCCGCTTGACCGCTTCTCCGGTGTATTGAATGTTTACCCTGAAGGGTAAATCCCGCGCGGTCCGCCAACCGCGGGGATGACGCAAGGGTGGAGCGATGTTGCCAGCGATCTCATCTGATTTGCCAGCGTACCTCCAGCCCCCAAAGACGGGCGAGGAGAACCGGCGGACAAGCTCGGACGGCTTCGGACCTGATGCGAAAGTGGAGCTGTCCGTCGACAAGGCCGTCGCGTCTCAATCCTCGGATCCTGGAACCGGCGTGTACGGCCCCGACGGCAAGTTCGTCGAGTCCGCCGCCCGCAGGAGCACGCACGATCAGCCGCGCGGCGACTCTTCGGCCGACCCGGCCAAAGCCGACCAGTCCGCCAAGACGAAGGCCGCCCAGCGCGACTCCGGCCGCGCCTCGGCTGACGGGCAGCTCGGCTCGGCCCCGCAGATGCTCTCGCCGAACCGTTCCACGCCGACACACGACCGCGACCTCGCCCTCTCCAACTTCGACTCCATAATCCCTCCGGCCGCCCACGAGGAACTTCGGGCCCTGGCCGACCGCGCCGAGCGAGCCGCCTCCAGGCGCAAACTGGACTCCGACGACTACAAGAAAATGGCCGACCTGATGACCCGGCTGGGACGACACCCCGACGCCACGCGGGCCATCGCTGAAGCCAAGGCTATGGAGGAGATGCGCGAAGACGCGTCACCCGGCGACGCGCCGTCGGTGTTGCAGCAACTGGTGGGGGATTGAGGCAAAACAACCGCCGCTATCAAGGCAGGCGAGCGCAGGCCGCGCCTCTCCCCCGCTCGCTTCGCCGCATGTCCGCCAGCAACTAAGCTTGAACCGCCGCCGGCTTCTCTCGCGGGAATCCGCTCCCGCGTATCCCTCGCGCCGCCCAGGGAGGACGAGGGCCGCTGGGCCGAAGGAACGGCTATCCGGAGCCGGTAGTTGCAGGGTCGAAGTTCCGCCCAGGTGCAAATACCCGCAAAAAGCTGAAAACGAGATAGAGGATGGCGGATGAAGAGGCATAGGACGGGGAGTCCTCCTGGACGGCAGTGCCGTGGTCATGGCAGTGATCCTGTCATCAGCTCGCGGAACCCTTGACAGGCTCGGCTTGCGCCGAGTCCGTCAAGGCCGAGCGCGAGTCTCGTGGGGGCAGCAGTCAGCGGTCAGCAGACGCGGTGCGCTCCGCTGCTCCGGCTGCCTTCTCCAATGCCCTCCCTTGGCCGCCATTTAATAGTAATTGCTCACCGCGCCATCTTGGCGGATGGATTGTTCGCAAGGTCGCGGCTGGGCGGGACTTGCGCGTGGGAAGGCCGCCAGCGGGAGAACAGGGCTGTCGAGATTGGATTTCAGGGTTGCGTTGTCTATCTTCGGAGCAGATGATTGGTGTTGTGAGCTCGCCAAGGGGAGGACCTTTCGGACATGGCGGCGATTTCGACAGGCGCATCGCCATGGTGAGTATCGACAATGCCGTTGAGCTATCGGTCAAGACTTACCTCGGACTGCCAAAGCGCGTCGGCGTTGGCGATGGTCCCGGAAGAAAGGAGCTTGAGGACGCGAGTGAGTCATTCCCGAGTCTACTGAGTCTTCTTGAGAACTACGCCTCCGATCGACTTGTGGGTGTCAGCCTGGATGACATTGAGTGGTACCATCGCCTTCGGAACCAGCTGTATCACTCTGACAATGGGATCACTGTGGAGAAGAGCAAGGTCGAGACATACCTCGTACTTGCTTCAAGCCTGTTCGAAAGCCTCTTTAATAGCAATCCTGATCTATCCCACGCGGGCGCGGTACGAAGCAAAACGGGCGAGTTCCTGGATATCTGGGTCCAGTTCGAACGCTCCCTGCGTGGGCGCCTTCCTGAGAAGAAGGGCTTGGCCTACTACTGGAAGCGTGAGTACCTGGCGGCGGTTACACCGGAGGCCGAGCGTCTCTACTCTGCTGTCGCTCAGTTCCGAAACGCGCTAGTACATGGACTCCGTGAACCATCCGTGGCGGAGCTGCAGGGACACCTGGACCAACTAAGGAGGCTCCTGAAGATCATTGAGGACGCGCCTGGCAAGACGGGTGCAGGCGACGCTGCACGATGCAAGTGATGTTGGAGCGCGTGTCGAGCGATTCGGATACGTTATTGCGTGGTGATTGCCGTTATGGACGCCCGAGAAGCCTGGAGACGGACTCTGCTTGAGTGGGAGGCTGTGAGGCACTACCACACGCCGTACATGCTCGTCATCGGCAAGACGTTCCGGAATCCTCTGGTCGAGCGTTTCCTACCGTCGGTAGTCCTCGTAAAGGCCGTGGCGGCATTCGACTTGCCCTTTAACTATAAAAACTACCAAACCATGGTGTTTTCCCCCCGTTTAACCCGCCCCCCCTTTCGGCCCCAAACCCTTTAACAATATAACCCCCCT
>CAYYBO010000275.1:0-6089 GCA_964470125.1 uncultured Planctomycetaceae bacterium
CGTGTCGCTGTTGGGAAAATCGTAGGCCCGCATGAGGTTAACGCGGGTGAGATATTCGTTGGCGGAGAAGACGCCCTTGAGGTTCTCGCCGGGGATGTTGAGAAAGACGGGGAGACCGGCGCCGTTGGCAATGAAGAGGGCGTCGAAGCCCTCCTGATCGAGCAGTTCACTGATGGTGAAAGTGCGGCCGACGACGACGTTGCAGACGATCTTGACGCCCATATCTCGCAGGCGATCGACTTCGGCCTCGATGATCTTGTTGGGCAGGCGGAACTCAGGGATGCCGTAGACCAGGACGCCGCCGGGCTCGTGGAGAGCCTCGAAGACGGTCACGTCGTGGCCCTTCTTGGCCAGCTCGCCGGCGCAGGTGAGGCCGGCGGGGCCGGAGCCGACGACGGCGACGCGGAAGCCGGTGGGCGGGGCAACGAGCTGCTTGATGTCCATGTTTTCGCGGGCCCAGTCGGCGACGTACCGCTCCAGGTGGCCGATGGCGACGGGCGTGCCCTTGCCCTTGCCGCGGATGCAGATCTGCTCGCACTGCTCTTCCTGCGGGCAGACGCGGCCGGTGATGCCGGGGAGCGAGTTGGCGCTGAGCAGGCACTCGGCGGCCTTGCGGATGTCCCCGGCGGCGATGTGGTCGAGGAATTGGGGGATATCGATGCCGACCGGGCAGCCCTCCATGCACTTGCGGTCTTTGCAGCGCAGGCAGCGCTCGGCTTCCATCTTGGCGCAGGCTTCCTGGAAACCGATGTTGACCTCGTTGAAATCCTTGTTGCGAACAATGGGGTCTCTCTCCGGCATGTGCTGCCGGTCGATCTTCATTCGCTCTTTCGGTGTCAACTGAGCCATTTACATCGCCCTCCCGCTCGTGCGAGCACCTTGCGCCTCAAGCCGGCATTCGTGCCCCTGGAATCGGTCGAAGGAGACTCTCTCTTGCTTGCGGTACGCCGTCAACCGGTCGGCCAATTCCTTGAAGTCCACCTTGTGGCCGTCAAACTCAGGGCCGTCCACGCAGGCAAATTTGGTTTCTCCGCCGACGGAGACCCGGCAGCCGCCGCACATGCCCGTGCCGTCGACCATGATCGGGTTCAAGGAGACGATGGTCTTGATGCCGGTCGGCCGGGTCAACTCGACGATGGCCCGCATCATGGGGACAGGGCCGGCGGCGAAGACCGAGCCGATGGGCGGCTTGTTCTCTTTCATGAGCAGAGTGAGCTTGTCGGCGACGGTGCCTTTGAAGCCGTAGCTGCCGTCGTCGGTGGTCGCATAGACCACGTCGGAGACCTTGCGAAGCTCCTCCTCTAACACCACGAGGTCCTTGGTGCGGCCGCCGGTGATGGAGGTCACGTAGCAGCCGACATTCCGCAGGGCCTTGGCCAGCGGATAGATGACGGCCGTGCCCACGCCTCCGCCGACGAGGACGGCGTGCTCGACCTTCTCGATCTCGGTTGGCCGTCCCAACGGGCCCATGACGTCGTTGATCTTGTCGCCTTTGCCCAGGCGGCAGAGCTCGGTGGTCGTCTTGCCGATGGCCTTGACGATCAACTCGATGGTCCCAGTGGCGGTGTCGGCGTCGGCGATGGTCAGCGGTATGCGTTCGCCAGTGGCGGCAAGCCGAAGGATGACGAACTGACCGGGCTGGCGGTGCTTGGCGACCAGCGGTGCCGCGATGCGAAACCACTTCACGTCCGAGGCCAGTTGCCTGGCGTCCAAGATGTCAAACATGCATTCGCTCTCCGGTTTGTCGGCATTAGTCTTCGCGAGTCGGGCATTCTCAACATGCCGCCTCGCTCGCCTTGTCTTAACGAGGCATGGTCAACGCTGCGAGTGGTGCCTCCCCAGCCAATCCAAGGCGGCTGAAGTTAAGCGAAGGCGGCCGAGCAAGAAAGAGGCAGGGTGCAACTAACATGCCAGTCGTTCCTTGCCGCCGATACGCGAGGCCCGTTGGCGGCGCAAGAGGAGGGGGCCGGCGATCGTGGCGGGTTGTGCGTCTCGATACCGTGGCAGGATGCGCTACAGTTCGGGAAAAATCCGCTTGGCAGGCCCGGATTGAAGTATTACTGCCACGGGACTCCCAGGGCCTGCTGTGGCACAGGTCTCTGATTCGTGTTTCTGCCGGCGAGGCGCCAGCTCGGTCTGCAAAGCGGCCAGAGTCCGGCCACCGTCGAGACGCCGGCGCCCCGGTTCTCTGGCATCTCCTGGAAGACTTGCGAATTCCACTCCTCCGGGTACGCTGTCCCGATGCAAATCTTACACGTCGTTCAATCTCTTGATCCGGCCTGGGGTGGGATTGCCCGGGTGCTGCCGGAGTTGGCAAGCCAGTTGGCCGCCGCCGGTGAGCAATGCCGAATTGCCACGTTGTGTGGCGGTCGGTTCGGACGGCCTGCTCCTGTGACGCAAGTGGAAGTGCTGCAATTCGAGGTTGCGGGCAGGTCGCGATTAGGTCGGTCCAAGGAATTCGATTCACGGATCGCCTCGCTGCTTCGTGAATGCGACCTTCTGCACCTGCACGGGCTGTGGACCGGGCAGAACTGGTCGGCGGGCAAGGCGGCCAGGAAGGCGGGCATCCCATACGTGATGACGCCGCACAGCATGATGATGCCGTGGGCCTGGCGGCGGAGTGCATGGAAGAAGCGACCGGCGGGGTGGTTGTTTGAGCACGCCAATCTTCGCGGGGCCGCGTGCCTGCACGCGCTGGCGGAGGGCGAGGCCAGGCACATACGGGCGTTGGGGTTCAATGATCGGGTCGTGGTCGTCCCCAACGGCATACGCGCGGACGATTACGTGAACTTGCCCCCGGCGGACGGCCTGATGGAGCGTTTCCCCGATACGCGCAACCGGCGATGGGTGCTCTTTCTGGGGCGGATTCATCCCCAAAAGGGCGTCGTGCAGGCGATGCAGGCCTGTTTCGATATCCTTGCAGTGGGCGATGATTGGCACCTCGTGGTCGCGGGACCGGATGAAGTGGGGATGCGGTCGAGGTTGGAGGCCGCGGTGACGCGCAAGGGGCTTCAGCAGCGTGTCACATTCACGGGGATGCTCGATCGACAGGACGTGCTGGCGTGTCTCGGGAAGGCGTCGCTCCTGCTTCAGCCGAGCGAGAGCGAGGGGCTGAGCATGTCCATCGTAGAGGCGTTGGCGGCCGGCGTTCCCGTGCTGATTTCGAGTTCGTGCAATCTGCCGGAAGTGGCGGAGGCGGGGGCCGGGCGAGTGGTCGAACCGGTTCGGTCCGAGGTAGCTGCGGCGTTACGGCAGTTGATCAAGACGGATGCTCAGGTCTTCACGGAGATGGGCCGCCGGGCGAGGCAGCTTGCGGAGGATCGCTTCGACTGGCGCAAGGTCATTCCGCGATATCAGGCGATGTACGCGGCAGCGGCACGTTAGGACGTATCATGTCCGACGGCGGCTGGCGGCCGTCGTTGGTGAGTGCGACCGGTCGGCGTATTCTAGGGTTGTCGGTTGAGCGGGAGCTCGGCCTTTGCCAAAGCGGCGAGCTGTCATTCAGCGGCGACTTCGTCTGTATCCGGCTCCGCGGGGGAGGGCGGCGGCAAGGCGCCCGGTCGCTTGCCGGCCAATTCCACTCCTAGTTTGATTGCCGCCTTCATGGAGCCGGGGTCGGCCATGTTCCTGCCGGCGATGTCGTAGGCGGTGCCGTGGTCGGGACTGGTCCGAATGATCGGCAGCCCGAGGGTGAGGTTCACGGCCCGGTCGAAGGCCAGGAGCTTGACGGGGATCAGGGCTTGATCGTGGTACATGGCGACAACGCCGTCGAACTCGCCCTGGGCGGCGCGGAGGAAAAGGGTGTCGGCGGGGAAGGGGCCGGCGGCGTTGATGCCGGCGTGGCGAGCCATTTCGATGGCGGGCTCTATGACTCGGGCTTCCTCGTCGCCGAATCGGCCGTTTTCGCCGGCGTGGGGGTTCAAGGCGGCGACGGCGATTTGCGGTTGAGGGAGGCCGAACCAATCGCGCAGGGCGTGGTGCAGCAAGTCGATCGGCTGGAAGACGAGGCCGATGGTGAACTTGTTGCGAAGCTCGAAGAGCGGCAGGTGAATGCTGGCGAGGGCCACTTTCAGCGGGCCTCCGGCGAACATCATGGTGACCTGCCGGGCGTTGCAGCGGGCCGCCAACAACTCGGTGTGGCCGGCGAAGGGGAAGGCGGCCATTTCCCAGGCGGTCTTGTTGATGGGGCCGGTCACGAGAGCGTCGATGCGGCCTGTGCGGGCATCGTTGATAGCCTCGTCGAGGAAGGCCATCGAGGCTCTGCCAGCACTTGCCTTTGGCTGTCGGGGCAGCCGGGCTTCGAAGGGTAATTCGTCGAAATCGGCGATAATGACCTTGGCGCCTGCCCAGGCTGCGCTTCCGGGCGCGTAGATTCGAGCGACATCCGTGTGGGGCATGCGGATCCAGAAGGGTATCAGCTCCGCCAGATCGGCAGCGTAGATGATCGGCTCGTTCATGCCATAGATGACGAAGTTGGCCCGCTCCCTCAGAGAATCGTCAGCCAGTGCCTTGGTGATGACCTCGGCGCCGATTCCGGCGGGATCGCCCATGGTGATGCCGATGGTCGGCAGGTGTTCGGATTTGTCGGGGCTGGGGTTCATGTGGAGATCGGCCTTGCGGGGGTCATTAAAGGCTCAAGCGAATCCTTCCCTTTTCAGCAGGTCCAGCAATCCTTGGTTTGAGAGGGCGGGGCCGGTGCTCGTGTCCGCCGCGCTTCCGCCGAGGGATTGTAGGTAATGGACCACAGTGCGGGCGAGGATATCCGTCTCGATGTTCACTCGATCCCCGACGCGTTTCTGTCCGATCGTTGTTTCCCGCAGCGTTGTGGGAATCAGGGCCACGGCGAAGCGATTCTCACGTAGGGAAGCGACAGTGAGGGAGATACCGTCGATGGCGATCGAGCCCTTGGGGACGGTGCATAATCGGACGGCTGGGTCGGCAACCGTGGCGGGATCGAGCGAAAACCACCATATCGCTTCTCGGGAGGACTGCTCGACGGCCACAACGGCGGCGACGGCGTCCACGTGTCCCTGCACGAAGTGGCCGTCGACGCGATCTCCGATGGCCAGGGCCTTCTGGAGGTTGACGCGGGCGCCGGGGCGGAGATGCCCGAGCGTCGAGCAACGGAGCGTTTCGGCGACGACGTCAAAGCGGGCGTCTCGATCATCAACGACAACCATGGTGAGGCAGACACCGTCAACAGCAATGCTGGCGCCGAGACGCATGCCGCTCCAGTAGCCGGGCGCGCGAACAGTGAGCGTGCGGCCGCCGGGCGTTTCCGCGAGGGTGTGAATCTCGCCGATAGCTTCGATGATGCCCGAGAACATGGTGGCTCCGATGGCGTCAATTCCCGTGGATATGCTAACCGCGGGAAGCCACCCGAGCCAATGCTTCCCTCGTCTGTTCCGGGGGCGGGTGGGGAAATTAAACAACCCGCACGGTCTTCGCCGCACGGGTTGTGTGCCGAGTCCTGCCAACAAGCTTGGTCGCCGCGATGCCTGTCAGCCGCCGAATGCGGTGGCGAAGATGTCGTTGAGCGTCTCGGAATTGACATTGTTTGGATCGAATTCGTTGCCCGTTCCGGCGAAGGCCTGGGCCAGTTCATTCAATCCCTGTACCGAGCCTGGGTCGTCTTGTGCCCGTTGGATGATCGCGGCAAGATCGTCCAGCGAGTTGATGTTGTTGGCCTGGAGAAAGGCGACAATGGCCGCGGCTTGGTCGGCAGTGAGCGGCTGCTGATTGACTCCCATCTGCTCGTTGATGACACCGATCACAAGCTCGCTCATGGCTTGCACTTCCGCGGCGGTGAGTTGCGACATCTGGGAATTGGCGATCTTCATCGCGCCGCTGGCCGCAGCCAGCAAAGGGTTGGTTCCGCATCCGGTCGCCCCGGAGGCGATGACCGCGGTTAGAGCAACGCAGAGCCCTGTCTTTGCGAGTTTCATTCTTCGTGCCCTCCAGTTTGCACACGGGCAGTGCCAAGAGCCAGCCTTGTCGTCTTGGCCCAACCCTGTCCTTGTAGCAATCGAGCTCTATGGAACGTTGAAGTTCAATAGAAACTCAACGAGTCGATCTCCATCGGGGGTGTC
>CAYYBO010000276.1:0-6054 GCA_964470125.1 uncultured Planctomycetaceae bacterium
ACAGACAGGTCCGCGTCATCCTGAAGGGAACAGGTCAGCTCGAGCTGCTTGCCGTCGGCCAGGGGCGTGTTTTCGCGGCAGAGTTTCTGGACCAGCTCGCCGACGTCCGTGGGACTCGCCGGCCGCTTACCCGGGTCCGTCTCCTGAAGGCGGGCGAGGGTCAACAATTCCGTAACCTGTGTGATTCCTTCGCGGCAACGGAAGACGATCTTCTTGCACGCGTCGCGAACAGCCGAACCCTGCATGACCTCGTCGAGGATTAGTCCGGCGAGGGTCTGGATGACGGCCAGCGGGGTCTTGAGCTGGTGGGCGGCGGTCTGCATGAATCGCGAGCGGCGCTGCTGGAGATCGGCAATGGCTACCTGCGACTGCCGCAAGGCGTCGATGGCGTTGTGCAACTGGCTCTCACGTTCGTCAAGCTGCTTCGCGATGTGCAGGGTGAAGTAAAGCATCCCCATGATGCCGCAGGCGACGACCGCGAAGGCGGAGACGACGTATTCGGGCGTTAGGTGCAGGCTCAGCTCCTGCATCGAGGGCAATAGGGTGAAGTGGGGTTCGATCCAACCACGAAGCTCGCCCACGCCGAGGGCCACGTACAACAGGATGGCCCAAGCCCCCTGAATCAAGGCCTGCCAGGCCTTGAGCAAAAGCGATCCGATGACCATGTGAAACAAGTAGAAGATGGCCATCGGGCTTTCGACGCCGCCGGTGTATCGCAGGATCAGAGTCAGCAGCAGAAGGTCCACGGCGACCTGGGCGTTGGCGAAGATCATTGCGCCACGAGTGGGCAGTTCCTCCTCGACATGCACGGCCTCCTCCAGGCGAACAAGCAGGAAGCGGGCCAGCGCCATCCAGACGAGGTTAACCGCGGCCAAGGCAACCAGGACCACGGCCAACTGAGCGGGTCGGTTGGGAGGAGGGAGAAGAAGCCGCTCGGCCCCCAGGATGACGATAGCCACGCAGATGATGCCCCAGCGCAGCCGGATGAACCAATGAAGCCGGAGCAGGGAGAGCAGCGTGTGGGTTCGCGCGGGGCCGTGCAACTCGGTCTCGATCGGTCTTGTCGATGGACTGGGTCCGCCATCAGCGGGCATGGTTTCATCCTCGGCTTTGGGACATCGATCTCCGGGAGAATACCACTTTGGGGGGCTCGCCGTCGAGCGTTGCGATACTCGCCTTCGCCGCGTCTCGGGAGCGGCCCGAAGATCGGCCCCCGGCCTTTGTCTGTCATAACGCGGCCTGAACCGCCGCCTCGAATCAAGGCCGTCAGATCGGCTGTGCTTCGCAGTCGCAGAATCGGACCACAAATCTTGCACAAAGGACCCATTGACGGTTATAGTAGTGGGAGAGCCATCCGGGGAGGTGCCGCCGCAAACCTGCGCCAGTCCGACCACCCGCGTCGGGCAACGATGGTAAGAATCCCGGCCGTATTATCCGACCACAGAGTATGACGCGACAGGATCGCGACGGGATGGGCATGGCATCCGGGGCAGGCAGTCCGCTCAGGGGAAGAACCCGGCGGATGTCGAACGGAAGGGATAACACACGTGCATGGGAGGTTCAATCTAATGACCGCGCCGCGCAGATGGATGGGAGTGTTGTTGTTGACGGCGGCCTTGCAGGCCACAACGTGGTGGGGAGCTACGGCGGACGCATCGCCGCAAGGTCAGGCAGCCGCCAACCAGGTCAGCCAACTCAGCTACCAGGGGTTCATGAACAACTCCCTGTACACCCACACGGGCAACAGCCGAGGGCCGAGCGGCGCCCACTTGGTTCCCTGCCGCAACAACATCCAGAGCCTGATGCTGAGTTACGGTCTCTCCGTGACGCTGGAGCCGTTCACGTATTCGGGCAGCACGTATCACAACGTGGTTGGCACGATGGCGGGGACCGTCTATCCGAACAGACAGTACATCATCGGCGCCCATTACGACTCGGTGAACAACCCCGGGGCTGATGACAACGCCAGCGGCGTCGCGGCGGTATTGGAGGCGGCCAGAATCATCACCCAATACGACTCGGCCTGCACCATCAAGTTCATCGCCTTCAGCATGGAGGAGCAAGGGCTCGTAGGCAGCGAGGCCTACGTCGCCGCACACACCGGCGAGGATATCCGCGGCATGATCTCCGCGGACATGGTGGCCTACGATCCGAGCACGAATCACGCCCTGATCTATGGGAAGACCGCCTCCAACCCGATCAAGAACGCCCTGGCGGCGGCCATCGCCGAATATGGCGATGGTTTGACGTACACCATCGGCGGCGACACGCCATATAGCGACCACGCTCCCTTCGAGGACGCGGGCAAGCAGGCGTGCCTCCTCATCGAGGGCGAAGTGTGGAGCAACCCTTACTACCACAAGCAGACGGACAGCTACGAACAGGCGGGCAATCTGAACTTTCCCTACGCCGTCAAGATGACCCGCAGCCTGGTGGGCTGGCTGGTCGACCAGGCCGGGGTGAACGTCGCGTACAACGGCCTGGAATTCAGCCATCCAAACGGCCTGCCGGACTTCAGCTATCCGCCGGGCGGACCCGCAGTGCGAGTCGCGGTAAACGGCATGGGAACTGAGACCCCCCAGAGCGGGACCGGCGTTTTGCACTACAACCTCGGCGGCGGGTGGCAGACCGCCGCCATGATCCAGGTATCCCCCAACGTCTACGACGCCGTCATGCCGGCAGCCTCCTGCGGCGGTACCGTGCAGTACTACTTCAGCGCCCAATCAACGACAATGACGACCTACAAAGACCCCGCCGGCGCGCCGACCTCCTATTACTCGACGACCGTAGGATACGGCGTTGCCACCTTCTACGAGAACAGCCTCGACACAAGCCCGGGGTGGACCACAACAGGGCAGTGGGCCTTCGGTCACCCGACCGGGGGCGGCTCGCACGACCGCGACCCGAGCAACGGCTACACGGGAACAAACGTCTACGGCTATAACCTGAGCGGTGATTATGCGAACAACATCCCGGTGTATTACCTGACCACCACCGCGATCAACTGCTCGGGCAGGTACAATGTGAAGCTGGACTTCTATCGCTGGCTGGGCGTCGAGTCGAACTCCAACTATGACAAGGCCACCATCCAAGTCAGCGACAACGGCTCGACCTGGACGACCATCTGGCAGGCGTACGACACGGGGGGGGCCGTCAGCGATGCCTCGTGGCAGCATGTCATCTATGACATCTCAGCGATAGCCAACAACAAGCCCTCCGTCCAGATCCGCTGGGGCATGGGGCCGACCGACAGTTACGTCACCTATCCAGGCTGGAACATCGACGACGTCTCGTTGACCTCGCTTCTTTGCACGCCGGAGTGCGGCGAAGCACCGACCGGCGACATGAACGGCGCCGGCGGCACCAACGGCGATGATGTTCAACTGTTCCTGAACGCGCTTCTGGCCCGGTCAACCGAGCCGGCTGACGTCTGCCCTGGTGATTTCAGCGGAAACCTGATCGTCGACCTGGCCGACGTGCCCGGCATGGTCAACGCCCTGCTGGGGCTATAGCCGGATCGTCCCCCCAGGGCCGCGAGAGACCCCGAAGCCCTCGGCAACCACGCCGCGGGCTTCTTTTTGTTCGTGACCGCCCTCATAGCCCTCGCCGCCGGCCGTGCTTGAAGACCGCCTCCAAAACTGGTACACAGACGCACATGGCCAAGAGACTGTTCGTCATCACGGCGTTGGTATTCTGTTACCTGCAATCAGTTCAGGCACAACCCGGCGGCGACGCGCTCGACGAGGCGCTGGGACTGGTCGGCATGCAGAGAGATGATCTCGGCTGGCGGCCCAAGGGGTGGTGGACGAAGTTCCCTGCGGAGATTCCGTACAAGCTGCGGGCCTTCGACAGCCTTTTCGAAAAGCCGCTGGACACGATCACTTTCACCCGCCAACTGGGCCACGCGGCCCGGGTCCACCTCGATCCCTCCGCGATGGACAAACCGGCGGACCGCGGCTGCACTAACCTGTACCACGCCGTCCACATCCTTGGCGTCAATCCGAAATGCGGGACCATGCGCGGCTACGCGACCAACTTGCCCAAGGAGAAGACGCCGCTCGACCAAGCCATACTGAACATCCACAAGGCCGCCGGGCGGGCGACCAAACCGTTCACCTTTTACATGGACCTGCCCTACCACGAATACGAAAAGGACCTCGCCGAGAAGGTGCAGGTGGTCCCGGAGAAGGCCCGGCCAATCCTCGGGCGGCTGATCATGGGCGTCATCGAGGCCCATCACTGGACCGAGGTCGCCTTCCGTAACGTCGACGGCCGGAAGCGGGCCGTCGTCGCCCGGCGATACGACGTCGGCCACGAGGAGGTGGACGCCTACGACTACTGCCCGGAGTTCGACGACCTCGCCCGGACGCTCGACCAGGCCAGCCTATGGTACGCCGCCGAGAAGTGCGTGCAGGCCCTGGACGACGCCCGCGTGGCACTAGCCGACCTCCCCGAATTGCAGGATGCCGCTCCCTTCACCTTCGATTGGCGAACTCCCTGGGGCTGGATTCGCATCCGCGGCAACGGCAACGACGTGGTTGACGGCACCGACGCTCTATTGATCGTGGACCTCGGCGGCAACGACCGCTACACGGGCGGCGTGGCCGCCTCCACCGCTGACCGGCCCATCGGCCTGCTTCTGGACATGGCCGGCCATGACCGGTACGAGTCCGATCAACCAGCTCAAGGCGCGGGGATGTGCGGCATCGGTATACTGATCGACGCCACCGGCAACGATGACTACAAGGCCGAGCACTACGCCCAGGGCGTCGGCCAATTCGGCCTCGGCCTCTGCGCCGACCTCGGCGGCGACGACCACTACTTCGTCAAGTTCAACGGTCAGGGCTGCGGCTACTTCGGCATCGGGCTGCTGTTCGACTGCCAGGGCGACGACCAATACACCCTTTATGCCGACGGCCAGGGCCTCGGCGGCGTCTCCGGCGTCGGCGTCCTCGCTGATCGCACCGGCGATGACTCCTATGAGGCTGTCCGCGACGCCAAGATCACCGGCCGAAGCAGTTATCACTCGCCCAAGGAGGACATCAGCGTCAACAACGCCCAGGGCTGCGCCATGGGACGACGCGGCGACGGTTGCGACGGACACTCCTGGGCCGGCGGGCTCGGGGCCCTGCTCGATATCGAAGGCAACGACAAGTACGTTTCCGGCAGTTGGACGATGGGCACCGGCTACTGGTTCGGCATGGGCCTGCTCTACGAGGGCGCGGGCGACGACGAATACCGCGGGGTCTGCTACTCACAAGCGACCGGGGCCCATTTCTGCATCGGCGCGCTCATCGATGAGAACGGCAACGACAAACACCTTGGTGAGGTCACCGCCAACATGTGCTGCGCCTGGGGGCACGACTTCACCATCGCCCTTCTGGTCAACATCGGCGGCGATGACATCTACGACGTGAGGCAGAGCGGCATCAGCTACAACATCAACCGCAGCATCACGGCCTTGATCGACATCGGCGGCAACGACAGCTATCAGAGCGACGGCTCGCTGCGAAAGCCGGAGGAGAACAGACCGGGCATGGCCAAGGTGGAGCCGCGCTTCGAATCCGGCGCCGCCGAGCGACCGGAGCCGGGCTTCTACTTCGCCGACGCCACATCGGTTGCCCTGTTCCTCGACATCGGCGGGGATGACACCTATTGGTCCGGCCAAGCGAACGACAGCCAATGGCTGGATGACAAGGACTCGCCCAACTGGGGAGTTCGTAACTTCAGCATCGGCGTGGACCGTCCCGACGGGGCCTTGAGTTTCCTGCCGATTCCCGAGAAGCGGCCCTCCGGCCGTCGGTGCGCCAGCCAGCCGGCCAACTAGGGCATTTCACGATTGCTCGTAGCGTCGGCCCCCCGTGGCCGACGGGAACACCATGTGCGCCCCCTTGCAAGATTGCCCCCCGACAAGGGGACGCCTCATGCCACACCCAATCGTGAAATGCTATAGCTTCGCCGACTCCGCAGACACGGTTGAACGTACATGGCGCGACTGTGCCCCCGCCGCGGTCACGGGCAGGCGCCGGCGTCGAGCAGGCAGTTGACGAACGC
>CAYYBO010000277.1:0-5949 GCA_964470125.1 uncultured Planctomycetaceae bacterium
GGTGAAGGATGAATCAGTGATAAGGCAACGCTGACTTCAGTTCGTCGGTCGTCACATGTTTTCATCCTTCATTCTTCTCATGAGTTCGTCTCCCCATCGCATTCCGCTCGACCTGTCGATATCATCCCGCCCATGATCCGGGCGGTGGTCTTCGATTTCGACGGCGTGATTGCCGACACCGAGCCGCTGCACTGCACGGCCCTTCAAGGCGTGCTCGCCGGCGAGGGCATCCGCTTCTCCAGGGAAGACTACTTCGCCAAGTACATGGGTCTTACCGATCGTGCCTTTCTCAAGCGGTTGTGCGCCGATCTCCAACACCGACTGGACGAGTAGCAGGCCGAGCGACTCCTGCGGAGCAAGGATCAGAGGTACCTGGCCACGATTGCCGGCGGGATCGAGCCGTTGCCGGGCGTGAGGGAGTTCGTCATCAAGGCGGTCGAGCGATGGCCGCTGGCCATTTGCAGCGGCGCCCTGCGCGTGGAGATCACAACCATCCTTGAGGCGATCGGCCTGCTCGAATACTTCAAGTTCATCGTATCTTCCGACGACATCGCCGCCTCGAAGCCGGACCCGGCAGGCTTCCTGCACACTCTCTCGCTGCTGCGAAGGATCCTTCCTGATCTTGCAGCCGAACAGTGCCTGGCGATCGAGGACAGCGTCCACGGCGTGAAGGCGGCCAAGTCCGCGGGGATGCCGGTGTTGGTCGTCGGGGGTCGGAGCGGGGCCGAGGCACTGTCACTGGCGGACATGACGGCGGCGGATATGCGCTCGGTCACGCAGACGATGCTGGCGGCGCTGTAAGGAGAGGGACGGCGAGCTCGGACGAGCCCGGCTCATTCGACGGCGGCTTTGCCGCTTTCCGCCGGGGCGGAGGACGGCGGCTGCTGCAGCGGTTGGATTCCCAACTTGCGGCAGATTTTTTCATAGGTGCCGCGAGGCGTCTTCGACCAGTCCACCTCGTGGGTGACGTTCTCCACAATCTGCGCAAATGTGCGGGGAATCTTCATCCGGTCTGAGGAAGTATTGCGCTGGTATAGATCATAAACCTGTTTGGCGCGGTTCAATCGACGAACGGCCTGATCGTCCTCGTCATAGGCGTACATCCGGAAGGCGTCGCCGACGAGCAAACTCACCCGGGCCATCACCGTGCGATGGTCGCCCACTTCGCGGTCCAGCAGGAACTGCTTGGCGATGAACCCGCTCAACCCGCCAGCGTACATGGGATCGGGAAAGTGCTCTATGAGAAAGTCTAACTTCTCCTGGGCTTCCCTGACCATGCCCGCCTCGTAGTAGCGGAGGACGGCGCTGCGAACGAAGCCCACGAAGCCCGACTCGAAGTTCGTCGAGACCGGCTTATCCTCCTTCTCGCGGCCGAGGTACTTCTCGGAGTCACGAAGATAGGCTTCGAACAAGGGCGACACCATGCGGAGGTCCGGCGAGAAGAGCGGCGGCTCGCCCAGCTTGGCATTGTCGCTCATGGCCAACCGGCCCCGGTGGAACATCTTCTGAAGGCAGAAGAATTCAATCCGGTTGGTATTGAGCTTGTGAATGTCGATGTACTCACGAGAATCCACGCCTTTCTCTACGCCCAAGCTAGCCCAGTAGAGAGCGTGGGCGTCGGGCAGGCGAAAGTCCAGAGTGACTCCAATAGCCTCCTGGATGTCCAGGATTCGCTGCGGATCGAGCTTGACCTCGCTACGCAGGCGATGGGCCCGCCAGAATCGTTCGATTCGCCTTTGAGCGTCGGCCCAGGCCGGGTCCTTCATTAATGCGTTGAGGGCATGAAGCTTGTTTGCCTCCTCGCCGGGCCTCACGTTCGGGATCTGCACGTCCCCGCTCTTCAAAGAGGCCAGCAGGCCAAGAAAGATGCCCTCGGCCGCGGAGTCGAAGCCGAAGGCCCGCAGCTCCTCGACGAAGTCGGCGGTCTCCGGCTTCTTCAGCAACTCCTCGAACGAGGCCGGGGCCTCGGCCAGCGAGCGGTAGTCATAATCACGGTAGAAGTCTCCTTTTACCCGCCCGGGGCGCACGAAATCCTCCGGCGGCTCGCCCAGAATGTCCTCCATCTGAAGGGCGAATTGCAGCTTGTAGTAGTAGTGCATCTCGTCCATGTAGTCGCCGACTTTGTGGAAGAGAATCCAGGCCAGTTCGCGATAGAGCTGCGTGGTGTTGGGATTGAGCGGGATGGCCTTGTCGCGGAGCAGCTCATAACCGTTCCGCACCCAGCGCCAACGCTCCTCCGGCGTGCGCAGCGTCACGGATATGTTGTAAGACATGTTCCATGCCTGAAACGCCCAGACGCTGGCGAACTTGGGCTGCAGCTCGCAGATCATCTGCGAGAGCTGATAGGCGTCGAAGAACCGGCCTTCATCCTTGAGCTTGGTCGCCCGCAACCACAGATAGTCAACCAGCGGAGCCCGGCCGACGGCCAGAAGGGGGGTCAACAGCATCGACGGGCGGACGCTCTCCGGCAGTGCGGGCAGCACAAGATTCGCCTCTTTGCGGCGAGAGTGCAGCGGTTCGACTCGCGAGGCCGCCCCGGCGAAGACCGCCGCAGCCAGGACTACGAACAACCATTTGCGAATCCCAGGACGCATGACTGCTCCTGCTCAAGAAGGCCCGTCCGGCCCAATCGCCTCGCCAGGCTTTGCCCGTCCTCGGGCGGCCGCCGGTTTCCGCCGCGGCGGGTGAATTTCGACTGCGGCTTCTCCACCGCTATACGATCACCGAGGCCAGCTCGCGCCGCCGGAAGATCAACACTCCTAGGGCCATGACCAGCACGCTCTTGATCAGCACGTGTTTCCAAACGTTCTGCCAGATGAGCGGCCAGCCCACCACGCGGCCTTCGATCACTTTCCGCACCGGGTCGACATCGCCGATGTACAAAGCCCAGTCCACGGTGTCGATCGCCGCCCGCCGAATCTCGTAGTCCAGCGGCGGATTGGCGGGGACGAAGTCAGGAGTGGCGGCGAAGGACTCGGCCACGAAGCCCATGGATAGGGACAGAACGTACAAGGTCACAATGATCAATGATCCCACAGGCAGGCTGAGGAAAGTCGAGGCACACACGCCGAACGAGGTCAGGCAGATGAGCGGAATGAGCGCGGCGATGAAGGCCCGCCCCAGGTTCTCCTCGAACGAACCGACGCGATAAAGCACCTGCAGGTCGTCCGGAAGGTCGATGATGACATCCACGCGCCGCGGATCGAGATTGGCGAAGAGGAGCAGGATCGTGCCGTCCTCCTCGATGCAGTTGACCGGAATCTCAAATTCGTTGATCGCCCTGACGGGCCAAACGTCCGCCATCTCCTGGTAGTTTGCCTTGCTGGGGTTGCCCACGCCCCAGCCGCAGAGCAAGGTGTCCTTCTCGAAAGTGTAGCCCATGATTGTCGCCGCCAGCAGCTCACGCGATGCGTGAAGCTTGAAGCGAACGCTCATGATGAACTCCGGCCCCGTCCTGGGTTGGGGCCCCTTGAGCTGCCACACCCGGACCATCCCGGGCTGCACGGTGGTGAAATCCCCCAGTAGTTCGGCGTGGATCTGCTTGCGAATCCGCCGATCCGACCAATCCGCCGGCAGACGTTCCTCTTTCTTGAGCGTCTGGTAGATTTCGTTGATGTCTTCGCTCAGGTCCGGAAGGGCGGGGCTCACCGAAGCTCTCGCGACCGTCACTTGCCGGCGAACCTCGTCGAACCGCCGTAAATCGACGCGTGTGGGTTCCGGAAGCTTCTGCAACATGTCGACGATTTGTTCCTCGGGCCGACCCAGGGCCTCGGCCAAGGCGTCAACGATGGGGCTGTCGGCCCCTTGTTTGCCCACTCCCTTGACGTGGTCCATCGCGGATACGGCAATGGCAGCTTGCTCTTCGGTGAGGGCTCCGTAGGTTACCAGTTGACGGCCCAAGTGGGTCTTGAACCGGGCGATGATCGCCTTCGTGCCCACCCAGGTCCCAAGGAAAACAAGCGCGAGCAGGACGACGTTGAACGACATCACGCCGACCCACTTGCCGGCGAGAAACTGCCAGCGAGGCATCGGCTTGGCGGCGATGGCGTAAATCTGCCGGCTGGCGATCTCCGCGTAAAGCGAGCGACATGAGAAGAAGATGGTCAGCAGGGCCAGCATGAACGAGGCGAAGCCCAGCGAGTAGGTGATGAACATCTGGACTCGACCCTTGATCGTGCCGTCTCCCTCGGCTGTCAGCCAGAATAGCGGAACGGCGATCAGAATCAGGGCCGCGAAACCGGAGGCAAACTTGACCCGCACGCCTTCCGCCAGCGTCGTCCTGGCGACGGCGGCGATGCGCCGGCCGGCTCCCCGCAGCTCCCAGCCGCAGATCTCCCCGGCTCGCCGGCTGAAGGCCAGCCCGATCACATACACCAGCGTGACCAGGCACATCAGCACGGCCAGGCAGATCATCACGACCGAAAATCTGAAATTCTCATTCATCGCCGATGGCTTCGCGTTTCCTTACCAGGGCCGCTCGGCCGCCCGCGGCCTGATTTCAAGGTCACCGCCGCTGGGGTCTGTCGCCTTCGGCGCCGGCCGGAGGCGTCTTCGACCGGCCCGATTGCTCGCGTTTCAACAGCCGATCCAACACCTCGCGGTCAGGTTCAGCTTCGGGAAGAACCATCTCGACGGGGCCTTCGCGGGGTGGGGCCCCTTCGACCAGCTCCCGCGGCTGCTCCGCCGTCGCGGCCGGCTGCCTCTCTGTCAGCGAGGTGAGCACGTCCGTCCGCACGTCGGACGGCGCCTCCGGGAGATCATCACCTTCCTCCGCCAGGCCGGCCCCGCCCGCGGGGGCGTCGATTTCCTTGCCGGCCCGGACCAGGGCCTCGACCAAAGAGACTTGCCCCGCTTCGCCTGACCCACCGGTCAGAAACTCGGAGACGCCGACGGTGGACTCCGCGCCGCTGGTTTGGAGCTTCTCTCGCTGGGCCTTGCCCAACAAACGCAGGAAAAACGTCTCCAGCCTGTCGGTAGGGTGGTCCACGCAGAGCACTTCGCTCCCCGATTGGGCCACAATCTGCTCGATCTGCCTGATCACCGGCCCGCTCAACTGCTTGGCGGTGATCTGAGTTACATCGCGCTGCTGGAGCAACTCCCGCATCGGCCCCACTGCCTGACATCGCCCGCCGTACATGACCGCGACCCTGTCGCAGACGTCCTCCACATCCGCCAACAGATGACTGCACAGAACCACGGTCTTGCCCCGACCGCCGAGCGTCCTGATGACGTCATTGATCTGCCGGGTTCCCACGGGGTCCAGACCGGTGGTCGGCTCGTCAAGAATGAGCAAATCCGGGTCGTTAATCAGGGCCTGGGCCAAACCGATTCGCCGGGCCATTCCCTTTGAGTATGTGCCTACCGCCCGGCGGGCTGCCCGTTTGAGGCCGACCATGTCGATCAGTTGCTCGGTTCGCCGACGGCGCTCATAGCCGTCCAGCTTGAAAAGACGGCCGTAGTAGTCGAGGGTCTCGTGGGCATTGAGATAACGATAGAGGTAGGATTCTTCCGGCATGAAGCCGATCCGACTCTTGATCATCGTGTCGGTCGGCGGTTTGCTGAAGACCCGGGCGGCGCCGCTCGTCGGGTAGAGCAAGCCCAGCAGTATCTTGATTGTGGTCGTCTTGCCCGAGCCGTTTGGACCAAGAAGACCGAATATCTCCCCAGGCTGGATCTGGAGATCGAGGTTGTCGACCGCCAGAACCTTGTCCCGACCCCAGAAGTCCTGGAACACCTTGGTCAGGGCGATGCACTCAACAACCGGTTCCAATCGCCGCAGGTTTGTCATGTTCGCTCGACCTATCACTGAGAGAAGGCGTGGATGGCATTCGTGGCCGAGCCGGGAGTACGGGCTGACTGGGCTTGCGGCCGCTCTTTCTCGACTCCGTCGCCGGCACGCCCGGCTCGGACCGTCGAGCAATCTTCTTGCACGCACCTTCAAAGGACCGA
>CAYYBO010000278.1:0-5947 GCA_964470125.1 uncultured Planctomycetaceae bacterium
TGCCCCCCGACAAGGGGACGCCTCATGCCACACCCAATCGTGAAATGCTATAGAAATGCGGTGTGCGCTCCCCCCGTGCGTGGACACCCAGACAGGCAAGCACGGGCTCCCAAGCGGTGTCTATGAAAAGGGGAAGTGGGCGACGAACGTTCACAGGGCTTCCAGGTTGAAGCGGTGCGGCTGCTGGATGAGCCGGGGGCGAGCGTGCCTCGCTCCGACGCGGAGGAGCGCCGCGTGCCGGGCCGGCGCTCATCACAGGCATGGTTGTCGGATACTATCGACCCGCCCGCGCTGTTCGCAAGCAGGAAGGGACCGCTGGCATTTTCCAATAAGAGCCGCCCGCCGCGGCGGATGACGGAGCGGTTCCCATGCGATTTCAGCGGCCGTCCCGATCTCGGCGTAACCGCTCACTCGCGGGTCGTCTTCGCCGGCAGCAGCTCGCGGGATCGCATGGCAATGGACGCCAGAATCAAAGCGAGGAGGGTCACGATCAGCAACGGGATGACACCGCTCCGGCCGGGGGGGTAAAGCTGTTTGACGATGGCGCGGCCGTGGGACTGCGCGAACAGGTCCAGCAAGTGGGGGATGGAGGCGTTCATCATTCGCTTGAGCTGGTGGGTGATGGTGTATATCTGCGCCTGCATGGGGGCGTTGCCGACACCCATCTCGAAGAGAACCAGATAGATCAAGGAGACGACCATCGGACGGCGGAAGACGAGGCTGACCAGGGTGAAGATTCCGAGAAACGCAGCAATGGCGAACGGGGTCGTCTGGAGGTAGCCGAGGAGGTCCTGCCACGGATGCCAAGCGCGGGCGTTCGCCCAGCCGCCGTCGTCGTTCAGTTGTTCGATGTCCAGACCGCCGACGGTGCAGAAGTGATAGGCCGTCACCGCAAGCACGGCGAGGATCGTCAGGGTCAACCAGACGGCGGCGAAACGCACCCACAGCACGGTCTCTCTTCGCGATCGCCGAGTGATCTGGTAAACCAGGGTCCGCCCATCGGCCTCGGAGCCGATGAGGGCTGAGCCGCACAGCATGCAAACCAAAGGCAGGACGACCATGAACAGCATGTAGACCATCGGTGAATGGTACCGGTCCCAGTAGTCCTCGATCTCCACGGAGTGCGCGAATCGCCGGATGAGCAGGGCGATGGCGGATGGACCGGCCAACAGGAGCAGCACAAACCAAAGCCGCCGCAGCCGAAGGTTCTGCCTGATCGCAAACCAGAAAATCGCTGGCATCAGTCCGTCCTCGCGCCGGCCGCTTCGGCGACGGGCACGCCTCCCGCGCCGCCGGCCGTAAGGTATCCGAAGACGGCCTCCAGGCTGGCGTCCGCGGCGGCGATTTCGCGGGCGATCAGACCATGCTTCAGAATCGTCTCGGGCAGTCGGTCGTACACTTGATCCGGGTCCGGCGTGTCGATCAGCAGCGTATCCGCTGATACGATTCTGACGCCGGTGACAATCTCCCAGTCGATCAGCTCCGTGGCCAGCTTCCTCGGCTCGGTCACGCGGACGCGGATGGAATACGGCCGGTCTCGCATCTGCCGGCGGACGTCGCGCAGGGCCCCCTCGGCGAGGATGCGTCCGTGGTCGATCATCAGGATCTGCTGGGTCATCGCCTCGACTTCGTGAAGGACGTGGCTGGAGATGAGGATGTCGACGCCCTCGCCGGCCAAGTCGCGAAAGAGCCCCGTCAGCTCGTGGCGGGCGATGGGGTCGGCGCCGGTGAACGGTTCGTCGAGGATCAACAGGCGGGGATCGTGGACGAGGGCCTGGGCGATCTTGATCCGCTGCCGCATCCCCTTGGAGTAGCCTCGCATCGCCCGATGCATGTGTTCGAGCATACCGGTCAGCTCGACGGCCTCCGACGCGGCCGTGCGGGCGGCAGGCCCTCGCAGACCGGAGGCCCGGGCGAGAAAGTGAACAAACTGGAAACCGGTGAGTTCGGGCCAGAAGACGTCGCCCTCGGGGCAATAGCCGACGCGCGAGAGGACGGCGGGATTATTCCAAACCGGCCGGCCGAAGACGCGGATTGAACCGGTGGAGGGCCGGAGCTGCCCCATCGCCAGCCCCATCAGCGTGCTCTTGCCGGCGCCGTTGGGCCCGATCAGGCCGGTGAGGCCCTTCTCCACGACGGCGGTGACGTTGTTCAGGCCGATCACTTCGCCGTACCACTTGGAGAGGTTGTTCAGTTCAATGATGGGCATGAGCGGATCGTCGCATTACACGTTGGCCGCGGACCGGGAAAACCGCAATACCTGCCGGTAACAGAAACAGGCCGAGGCGACGGTGACGGCGAGCAGGACCGTCGCGGGATAAACCGGATTCAGAGGCCGCCCAAGGGCCTCGCGGAAGGCCTCTCGCGGCAGCGGCATGGACTCCAGGGCTTCACGCACGCCCAGCTTCCATTCCGCCAGCGAGGTGATGTCGCCGTAGAGCGAAACGCTGCCAAGCCAGCCGCTTGTCGCGCTTCGCGGCAATGAATCGTACAGGATGCTCTGGACCACCACCGGCAGCACGAAGACCGCGATCCAGCCGACGCTGACGTAGCGTTTGTCGCGGCACATGCTCGACAAGGCCAACATGAGTATTCCGGCGAACACGATCACCCCCCCGCCGCATATCAGCAGGTCCGAGGCCAACCTTGCCGTTTGCGCGAATGTGGCCAGGCCGCCGGTGACCAGCACGCCGAAGAACAAGCCGAGGAGATTGGAGACCAGGACCGCGAGGCTCATGTACACCGCCAGCACCAGCCACTTGCCGAACAGGTAGGTGAAGGGCGTGACCGGCCTGGCGAAGTAGATCGGCAGGGCCTGGGCTTTCAGATCGTCGGCGATCAGCCCCGGACCGGCGAGGGCCGTCACGACGAACATCCAGAACAACTCCGCTTTGAGGAGAAACAGGAAGGCCGCTCGCCAGAGCGCCTCGCGATACTCAGAGAGGCGGCTTACGCCTCCGAGGTCCACGCCCAGCACCGCCCGGAAGAATTCGTTAAGGCCCGCCGCGTTGCTGGTACCCGCGAGGATCTCCAACTGGGCCAGGGCATAGAAGAAGCCGCAGCTTCCCGCAGCAAAGCCGAGGCTGGTCCAGATCAGTCCGCGCGTGCGGGTGTTCTTGTTGGCAAGACGGACGCCCGTGACCATGATGGCCGGCCAGGCCCAGCGGCGGCGCGCCGGCCGGTTCACCCAGCGGCTGTAACGATGAGGATTGGACGGCGCGACGGCGCTCATCGCTTCTGCTGCCTTTCAATCGCCGCCATGAAGGCGTCCTCGAGTGAACTCCGCTCGGGGTGCAGCCCGCGAAGTTTCGTATCCGTCTCTTTCGCGGCATGGAGGATGACGCCCTCCGCGCCGCCGCCGGGCAATTCCAGCGCCGCCGAGCCGTTCGAGCGGCCGCGGATGGTCACGGCCTGCTCCGACAGCCGGCGGCAGAAGGCCTCGCCGTCACCCAGGAAGTCAACCGTGTAGGCGGTTGGTCGCGGGCGGCGCATCTCCTCGATGTCGCCGGCGCGAAGCACTTCCCCGCCGCCCATGATGACAACGCTCTGGCACACGCGCTCCACGTCCGGGAGGAGATGGCTGGATAAGAGCACGCTGATGCCCGCCCGCCCCAGGTCGGAGATCAACGAGAGCATGGCTCGCCGGCCTTGGGGGTCCATGCCGTTGGTGGGCTCATCAAGGAAGAGGACGTCCGGGTCGTGCACCAAGGCCTGGGCGAGCTTAAGTCGCTGCTTCATCCCCGTCGAATACTGCTCCGCCGGGCGATAACGGGCCTCGTCGAGCTCCACGTAGTCGAGCACCTCGTGGGTCCGCTGCATGGCCTGGCCATGAGAGAGACCGGCCAGCTTGCCGACGTAGCAGACGTAGCCGGTGCCGGTCAGACCCGGGATTAGGCTGTCGTTCTCGGGCATGAAGCCCACCCGCTGGCGGATGAGCCGCTGCTGGCGGGCGATGTCCAGGCCCCAGACGGAGGCCTTGCCGGAAGTAGCCGGCGTTTGTCCCAGGAAAACGCTGATGAGCGTGCTCTTGCCCGCTCCGTTGGGGCCGAGCAGCCCGACGACGCCCGGTTCGACAGTGAGGTTGACGGATTTCAGCGCGCGGACGTCGCCGTAGCGTTTGGAGAGCTGCTCGCACCTGAACATGGTCGGCATACATGCTCTCAGCCAGGCGTTGCCGGGCCATCAGGAACTACGACGCAGGTCGTGTTTGGCTTGTGGCGTCGCTACTCCTCGGGCGGCGGCTCGCTGCAAAACTCCAGTATGGTCGCTTTCGCCCGGTTTTCGATAGCGTCGTGCGGGACCAGACGGACGATTGACGAGTCTTGCGGAGTCCGGCTGGCCACTCGGGCTAATCCATCGGCGCGGGCGAGGCGGCGCCGGAAGGATTGATGCCGTCCTTGGCGATAAGGTAGTACAGCTTGCCTTCACTGTAGGTGAAGCCGGCTATCTTGCCCGCCTCGTCGCCGACGCCCATGTAGATGTCGCATCGGCCCGGGGCGCGGATGGCGGCGCCGCGGTCCTGGTCGAGGACGAAGCTGCGATAGGGTCGCAAGGGCTCGCCGACGACAATAGGTATCCTGGTGTCGATAAATGAAAGGCAGCCGCGAGGAAAGATGTCCTTGTCCGTCGCGACGCTGTGGTAGAGCGTGACCGGCTGGCCGAGGCAGCCGAAGGGGCCGCCCTTGGCTTCCTGGAAGAATACGTATCGCTTGTTCTGGTACAGATATTGGTCGAGGTCGTTGGGATTCTCCTGGAAGTACCTGATCATCGCATCCAGGGAAAGCTTATTCTTGGGAATCCGGCCGTCTCTGACCATCAACTGGCCGATGGGCGTGTAGTCCTGGCCGTTGTGACCGGCGTAGCCGATCTCGTACAAAGTGCCGTCCTCAAGACGAATGAAGCCCGAGCCCTGCACGGTCACCACGTAGGCCTCAAAGCGATCGGCGAGCCAGACGATCTCGTTGTCCTCGAGGATGTTGCCCATCTCGATGGCTTGCCTGGTGTAGTACGCGCCGCCGATGGGATTGCCCTCGACATCTTTCTGGAAGCCGGGCGGCAGGCGGTACAGGGGATACTGGAATTCATCGGTGCGCTCCAGCCGGCCGTTGAAGATCGGCGTGTAGTAGCCGGTGAAGAGGACGGTGCCGGCGTCGTCGCAGCCAATTGAGCCGTAGACATCGAAGTTGTCGTGGATGAGCTTCTCGAGGGCTTCGGGGCTGTCCGCTTGATCTAGAACCTCGAGGAAGACCTTGAGGCTGGCCAGCGCTCGTTCGTGGGTGATCGGACCGAGCGGATAGTATCTCTGGCTGGAGGGTTTGTTGAGATAGGCGATACTGTACTCGACGGCTCTCCGCAGGCCCGTGCCCTTGGCCTTGAACCAGGCGTCGGCGAACTTGGGATACATAGAGGGGTCGAGCTTGCGCAAGGCGAGTTGACCGGGCGGCAAAGGCCGACCGTAGTCTTTATCAATGCTCGCTATCGGAAGAGGCTCGGTGGGCTTCTGGCAGCCGGCCAAGAGTAAGCCGGCAATCGCCACGCATAGCGACACTCTGCAAAATGAAGACATGGAACGACTCCTTTCGCTGCTGGGCGCCCGGAGACCGCGAGGCCGCGAACCTCGCTCCCCTGCAACATCCGCCGTGTTCCTGGGCGGCGTTGCGCTGAGTTGAACTATACCACAGCGAATACAAGCCGCAATGTCTTGACAGGGCGGGCGTGTCGGGTTCGCCGCGGCGGAGGAATCCGACCCGCTTCAGGCGGCTCAAACGGGCGGCGTGCCTCACCGGCAAAAAGAGGCTGTCTGGATTCTCCGCGGTCGAGGAGCTGAGGCCGACGCCCGGTCCAGCCGAGCGATAAAACGCCGAGTCGTCGGAAAGATGTTGAGACGGGGTACTAGTACTACAACGCTATGAGTTGCACTGTGATCTACGTCAACTACTGCCTGGCC
>CAYYBO010000279.1:0-5941 GCA_964470125.1 uncultured Planctomycetaceae bacterium
TCGTGCCGTTTGCGGATTTGCAGTCGTTTGTGGAGGCGTTGGAGACGCAGGGGCAATTGCGGCGCGTGAGCGTCGAGGTGGACCCTGTGTTGGAGGTCTCCGAGATCGCCAACCGCATCAGCAAGATGCCGTGCCCGGAGGGGGCGGGGGGCTCGCCGGCGACAGACCCCGTGCATGGCGGGCTCGGCGGGCACGCGCTGCTCTTTGAAAAGGTGCGCGGCAGCGATCTGCCCTTGGCGATTAACGTCTACGGCAGCTACGCCAGGATGCGTCTGGCTCTGGGGTGCGAGAGCTTTGAGGAGTTGGCGGAGAAGGTGCAACGACTCATCAAGCCGCAGCCGCCGACGACGCTGATGGAGAAGATGCGGATGCTGCCGGAGCTGGCCAAGATCGCGGGCTATGCTCCGAAGCAGGTTAAGCGCGGCATCTGTCAGGAAGTTGTGCACACGGATGACGCGGACCTGACGGCCCTGCCAATCATCAAGTGCTGGCCGCACGACGGAGGGGCGGATCAGGAGGTCGTCGCGGGCGGGCGCATTTGGTGTTCCCGTCGGGCACGGGGGGCCGACGCTACGGGGCCGGCGCCGGCGGCCGACGCTACGAATGAGGCCGGGGGCTCTTCCGGCCGCTATATCACCCTCGCCAGCATACTGACGACCACGCCGGATGGGTCGTCGCCGAATCTGGGCATGTACCGCATCCAATTGACTGGGCCGAAATCCGCGATCTTCCACTGCCACGTCCACCACGACGGGGCGAGACACCTGCGCATGCACGCCGTGGAGGGCAAGGACATGCCCGTCGCGTTGATACTCGGCGGCGAGAGCGTGCTCCCGTACGCGGCGACGTGCCCGCTGCCGCCGGGCGTGAGTGAGCTTCTCTTCGCAGGCTTCCTCAATAACGGGGGCATCCCGCTGGTGCGGGCCAAGACCGTCCCTTTGGACGTGCCGGCCAACGCGGAGATCGTCATCGAGGGGTGGGTGAGTGCCACCCAGACGGCACGCGAGGGGCCTTTCGGCGACCACACGGGCTTCTACAGCCTGCCGGAGCAGTGCCACGTCATGCGGGTGACGGCGATCACGCATCGCGAGCGGCCGATCTACCCGACGACGATCGTCGGCCCTCCGCCCATGGAGGACTACTACCTGGGCAAAGCGACGGAACGGATATTCCTGCCGCTGTTGCAGACGATCATCCCGGACATCGTCGATTATCACCTGCCGCAGTGGGGCGCGTTCCACAACATCTGCTTCGTGAAGATCCGCAAGGAGTACCCCTTGCAGGCCCGGAAAGTGGCCAGCGCCATCTGGGGCGCGGGGCAGATGATGTTCAGCAAGTTCATCGTGGTGGTGAACGAGGACGTGAACGTCCACGACGAGCAGGCGGTGATGTTCGCCGTGGGCGCGAACGTCGATCCGCGGCGGGACACCTTCGTCATCGACGGGCCGATGGACATCCTGGACCACGCCGCCCCGTACTACGGCGCCGGCAGCAAGATGTGCATCGACGCGACGCGGAAGATGCAAGGCGAGGGAACAGTGCGAGACTGGCCGGCGGCGCTGGCGATGGACAAGGCGACCGTGCGGCTGGTGGACGAGCGTTGGCAAGAGTACGGCCTGACATGACCCAAGCGGAGCAGAAACCGCAGCCGGACCCCGGCGAGGCCATCCAACTCGAGCCCCCCGTCTCCGCAACAACGGCGAAGGCCAAAGATCGCAATGCTCCCCAGCCGCCGGCCCGCGAGTCTGTGCCGGCGAAGCCGCTGCACCTCTGCCCGAACTGCGACTATAACCTGACCGGTCTGATCGAGCAGCGCTGCCCGGAGTGCGGAGAGCCGTTCGACCTGGCCGACGCGAGGTTCCGCGCCTTCGAGCTTTCGGAAGACGGTGCGAGAGTACGGCGGTGGGAGAAGCTGGATTGGGCCAGGCGCGCGTCAGGAGTCGGCCTGATTGTCCTCGGTATCTGTCTTCCGACGATCAATGACGCCGTCTTCACACCAACACCCGGACTTATTACCCCCGCCGCCAAGCGGTGGTTGATGATGTTCCTCATCGCCCCGGGCATTCTGACTTTGTTGATGGTCTGTGGGTATCTCGATTACGGCTGGGCGCGGGTACTGCTGACTGTAGGCGTCCTGACAGTCGTGGCAGGCCTGCTCTTGGCGTTGCTCTAGGAACTCGATTATTGGCAAAACCCTGGCCGATCAGCCTGGAGGGTCAGCGAGGTCGCATCAAGAAACGGTGTATCACAGAAGGGAGAAATCCCTCGCCGTCGCTTCAGGCTGGTCAGGATGAAGAACGATCATGCGTGGAACCGTCTGGGATGACGAGCGACTGTCTGATCCGCACAGGCAGCCGGACAAGGCGGCCCGCGTGCGAGTCATGTTCGACGCCATCGCTCCGACGTACGAGCGGGTCAATCGCATTCTTTCTCTCGGCATGGATGCCCGCTGGCGACGACGAGCGGTGGGCCTGGCAAGGGTAAGCCCGGCGGATCGCGCCCTGGACGTGGCCTGCGGCACGGGCGACTTCACCAGGGCCGTGGCCCGGCCTTCACCGCGGCTGGTGGTCGGCTGCGATTTTGCGGAAAGGATGCTGAGCCTGGCGGCGAGCCGGGATGACCGGGCCATCCGGTGGTGTCGTGGGAACGCGATGGCCCTACCCTTTGCCGATCAATGCTTCAGCCTGGTCAGTTGTGCCTTTGGCGTGCGGAATTTCGGAGACTTGGCGATCGGCCTGCGAGAGTTCAACCGGGTCTTGTGGCCGGGCGGGCGGGCCGTGATCCTCGAGTTCTCGATGCCTCGTTCGGGCGTGCTCGGCCGCCTCTATCACGCTTATTTCAACCGAGTTCTACCCGGCTTGGCGACTTTACTGAGCGGCGACAGCTCCGGCGCTTACCACTATCTGCCCAAGTCGGTATCATCCTTCGTCGACGCTCTCGGCATGATCCAAGCCTTGCGGGTTGCGGGCTTTGAACGGGTCGAATGCCACAGGCAGACGGCAGGCATCGTCACTGTATTCATAGCGTGGAAAGGCTGATGTCCCAGACGGCGGAAACAACGGCTCGCCCGGAAACGCAGGCGCAGATCGTCGATGTGTGGTCCCGGACCTCGCCCCGACATCGCCGCCGGGCGGTCTTCATGCTTCTGCTGCTGGGCGGCTTGTTCGCCGGCTTGTGCTGCTTCACGTTCTGGCTGCGAACGGGCACGTACGCTCCGTGGCAGTATGACGGCTATTGGGATCTAATGGCCAGGTCCTTCCGGCCGGCCGGCGGCAATCAGGTTACGCTCAACAACTTCCTGACCGCTCCCATCAGCGTGAAGGACGTACCCATTCACGGCGTCATCATGGGGGTGTTGTTCGCCACGTTGTGTTCGCTTCCCCTGTTGGTCGCGATTCTATACCGCTTTCCCTCGTCGCTGCCTTTCGGCGTGATGGTGATGTTCCTTGCCTCGATGCCCTGGCTGGGCATCACGGTCTTGGTTGGCTGCCTGGTGACCTCGCTGCGACCGTTCAAGTTCTCCTTCCGTTACGCCTCGGCGCGGGTGGGTCTGGTGCCGGTCGGGATCTATTTTGTCTCGGATTCCTGGTAGCCGGCGGGCTCGTCGATCAGCCTGGTGCAACATCGGGCGTTACTCTATGCCCCCTGGGTCCTGGCTCTACTGGGGTCGTGCGTGATCTGCGCGGTGGCCTTGGCCATCACCAGGATCATCGGCTATCGGCCGGGCGGCATCCCGCCGGTGTTGGCGGCTCTGTTCGCCATCCCTGTCTTTCTGTTCCACACGCAAGTAGGACAGGATGAATTGGAGTTCCGAGTCTTGGAGCAGGAGATTGGCCCTGGCAGCAGCGAGGTCTTCGTAACGGTGGATTTGAAGGAAGAGGCCAACAGATCGGCCACGCGGCGATGGAGCGAAACCAGAGGCGAATCATACGACGAGATCTATCGAGCCATGCTGGATAGAAAGATAGCCGAGGCCCAGGTACAGGCGGAGATGGACCGATTGCGGGCGGTCGAGCGGTGTGACTCTTTCATGGAGCGTTTCGCCAAGTCGCCGCACATCCCCGACGTGCTGTTCCTGCGAGGTCGGGCCCAGGACCAGCGACTTCAACACATGCGGCTGTTGGTCGATCTTCGAGCGGAATACCGCAGCGATATGCCGACCAGGACTTCTCGCCATACCTGGGAGACGTTGGAGAAGGAATTTCCCGGCTACCCCCAGACCGCCGCCGCCCTGTTCAAATTGGCTGTATTGCGCGCTCGCGACGGCAAAATCGATCGCGCCATCGACACCCTCTCCAAACTGACTGAACGCTTCGATGCCGCCACCACTACGCAAGGCGCCGGGCCGGCCACCGATCGAGCGCCTTCGGTGTTCCGCAGGCCGGCCATGGCCGGCTTGTCCGTCGAAACCTCGATCATGGTGCTCCAGGCCAGGCGATTGCGAGAGATGCTCACGGCCTGCCGAGACGACAAGACGAAACCCTACGCCGAGATCTTCGCTCTGCCCTCCTCGCAGCCCGACGAAACCGTCCATCCCGTCCAGCTCTTGCTTCAACTGGATGACGCCAGTCTGAGATACCGAGACAACCTGGAGCGGATCGCCAGAAGCTTTCCAGACTCGGAGACGGCCGGTTACGTGATGATCCGGCGAGCCATGCTGGAGCTGGCCATCAGCCGCCGCATCCAGAGATTTCAGCAGGCCGCCCAGACACTGGCCGGGCGGCCGTCCGGCGCCGAAGCACTCTTTCAACTCGGCGACGCACGGCAGGACGACTCCCTCCTCGACGAGGCCAAGGCGGCGTTTGACCAGCTGGTCAAGGACTATCCCGACAGTTGCTGGGCGGCTGAGGCCAAGGAACGCCTCTCGTCATTGCCCATGCTGGAGGCCACGCGCGAAGGCGGCGGCTAGGACTACAAGACTATGTTCGATCTGGCCCCAACGGGGCAGTCAGTCCACTAAGGCCAAACACGAAACTGCTCATAGCGTTGCGGTACCAGGACCCCCGCGCGAAAAGAGCCTGTTCGGTCTTTGCCGCCTTCGCCTCAGCGGTCGCAGATTATCGCACGGCGTATTAGCGTTGGTCTTGCCAGGCGCCCTATGATCCCGGAGCAGCTTTGCCCGGAGACCGCGTGGGGGGCGGTGTCGCCGACCCGCGATGGACGTTGAACGGCACAAGGACCGAATCACCGCCGCCAGCAGGACCGTAGGGCGGCGGCTTCTTACGGATACTCCAAGAGCCTCCAGGAGGCGACCTGATGGCAAAAAGGGTTGTCGTTGGGATTACCGGCGCGAGCGGAGCGGCCTACGCCAAGCGTCTTCTCCAGTGTCTCGCCGAGGCCGAAGTCGATACACACCTCGTCGTGTCGCCGCGCGGTGGCCGGCTCATCGCAGACGAGTTGGGCATCGCACGGCCGACCCCGGAGAATCTGGTCGGGAAGGAACTGGGCCGTTCGATCACCATGCACCAGTACAACGACGTCGGCGCCTTACCCGCCTCGGGTTCGTTCTTGACTGACGGCATGATCGTCTGCCCTTGCAGCAGCAACACGCTTGGAGAAATCGCCTCCGGGACCGCCGCCAACCTGATCGCCCGCGCCGCTCTGGTCCAGCTCAAGGAGTCGCGGCGCCTGATCCTGCTGACCAGGGAGATGCCCGTCTCGCGCATCGAGATCGAGAACATGCTCCGCGTTTCGTCGGCCGGCGGCATCATCTGCCCAGCCTCGCCAGGCTTCTACCTCTCGCCCAAAACAGTCGGCAACCTGATCGACTTCGTCGTCGGGAAGCTCCTGGACCTGATGGGAGTGTCGCATTCGCTGGCGACGCGATGGGATCCATTGCGGCCCCCGCCAGATGAGTCTGTCGCGTAAGCCTCATTTCTTCGCGCCCGCGATTGTCCTATCGGACCTCTGCGGAGCTGCCGGCTATCAGCTTGGTTGTTAC
>CAYYBO010000280.1:0-5938 GCA_964470125.1 uncultured Planctomycetaceae bacterium
GGGCCGAGGCCGCAGATGCTCACGAGGCAGCAGACGGCTTCTGGTCCGTCTCCCGGCTTAACGAAGCGGTCTCGCGCCACCGCAATCCCACAAACCCGAAGAGGCTCAATTGGAGCGGACCTTTCTCACTCGTTCGAACAGGAGAAGCGACATGACCCGCAGTGGAATAGTCTTTGGAACCTGTATGGTTGTTGCGATGGCCGCCGGCTGCATTCCCGAGAAGCGCATTGCCTGGTCGCCCGACGGGCAACGCGCCGCGGTGATGTCCGAGGCAGGCATCTATCTCATCGACGGCGAAGGGAGGCTGTTGACGCCTCGCCTGACCGCGCCCGGGGCGCGGTGCGAGTGGTTCCCCGACGGCAGCCGTCTGCTCGTGAAACGGCCCGTCAAAGCCCACACGTGGGAGGACGTGGCTCCGCTGTTCAACGACCAGGAAACCGCCCGCATCGTCGCCGAGGCCGGCGAACTCCGCGTGCGCATTCTCGCGTATTCGGGCGACTGGGACCGCTTCAAGTTTGAGCCGGCAGATTCCCTGTCGCCGGGGACGATCGTGGCGACGTTCCTTTATCTCCGGGATCGGCTGCCGGAGGGTCTTGCCGAGAAGCTGGGCGAGAAATGGGAAGACGCCCAGAAGCTCGAAACCGACATCTGGCACCTGCAGGTGTTCAGCTTGACGCCCACGGCCTTGCAGCCCGAGCCGGTGTTGCTGCGCACCCTCGAGCCCCTGTCGGGTATCAGCGTATCTCCATCGGGCAAGGCGGTCGCCTACCTGGCCCCCAAGTCAACGGAGGATCCCACCCTGGCGTTGTTTGCGGCGCCGGTCAACGGCGGTTCGCCTCGCCTCATCGCTTCGGCAGTCGGCTCGCGGTACGACTGGAGCCCTGACGGCAGGAGCATCGCGTACATCCGTTGTATGTCGCAGCGGCAGGAAGGCGAGGACAACGTGCAGCTTGGGACCCTCACGACCGCCACGGTGGCAGACCCGAGCGGGGAGTTGCTGGACGAGAGGCCTGAGCCAATCGACCGCGTGGGCCTCTTGTTCAACAGCCTCCTTCACATCAGATGGACGGGCGATGGGAGACTGTTCTTCACGTCCGTCGAGATGAGCCTGCCGGCCACGACTCGGGACATGCCGGAGCAGTGGACCTTGTTCGCTCTGGACCTCAGGATGCCGGCGAGCGTAATCAGGGTGTTGGGCCGAGACTTCAGCGAGCCGCTGAACACTTCCTGGCCGATGTTCTTGCCGAGCCCGGACGGCAAGCGGGTGCTTCTGCCCGGGCCTGAAGGGGCGTGGACTCTCTACGAAATCGAAACCGGGCAGACGACCGTCGTGGTCGCCGCCGGGAAGAAGAACGAGCATCAGTACAGTCTTCCCACGTGGAGGAATGACTCCGAGATTTGCCTGGTGAGCCCCGTCGTTGTTGAAGGCTCTTCCGAGGTTCGCCGCCGCGTTGTCTTGTGGCGTGAGGGCAGCACGAGGAGCTTGAGCGACGCGTGGCCCGAGGAGGTGCTCGCGGGCTGGAGTACAGATAACAAATAGCGCCGTGGGGCGCGCCGTGGCCCGCCTTGGGGCGGGCCACACGCCGGCGTCGGCGAATTGCGAGCACGCAGAGGCAATCAGCCGCGGCACACGATGCCCGTGCCGTCAAGCGCGGCGCGATTCGCTCTTCGCCGGCGCCGATCCCTTCGGACGGCCTGCTTGGAGGGCCTTTCAGTCAAGCTTGATTCGATGCACGTCGAAGGGGAACTCGTTCACGAAATAGGCCCACTGATCCGCACCTCCGCCGGGGTACACATATAGCCCCCGCGGGCGATGGAAAGGCCCCATGGTGTCCTTTGTCTCGATGCGATCGAGGGTGGCGCTGTCGCTGCTGGGTTTGTAGACGAGGATGCCCGACGATCCGTCCTCCGAAGCCCTCGCGGCAACATATACAGTGCCGCTCTTGCCGACCAAGGCGCGATCCGCCTTGACCAACGGCGGCAATTGGCGAACAAACACGCCTTGGGCGTCATCCAGGCGATACACCCTGCACCTGCGGCCTCCCTGGTCAGTGACGCAGACGTGTCCGTTTGCGTAACCCAGGGCATGCGGACCCTCAAAGGAGAAACCCCCGTCCAGCAGAGTCTCGAAGCGGCCGCGTGAATCAAGGATCTGTACACGGTTGTTGTTGCGGTCGGCCACCAGGATGCGTCCCTCGCTGTCCACCGCCAGGTCGGCCGGCTCGTAAAACTCGCCCGGCTCGTTGCTGGGATACCCTGGCCACCACGGTCGTCTCGGAGTCAACTCGCTCAAGTCGCCTCGATCGTAAAACGCAAGCACATGGTTGGCGGGATCGGCCACGATCAACCGCCCGTCCTTGGCGATGGCCATGCCGGCGAACTCAGGTCGATAGCCTTTGAACTCTCTGGTCCGTACTCCGTAGTGCTGCGTTCCGATCTCGCCGTCCCAGCACAGCATCTGGGCCTCGCCGTCGCCGGCCAATGAGATGTAGGCGGTGTCGGCATCCATGGCGAAACCCGTGCAGTCCTTGTCATAGACCAAACAGCCCGGCGGGCTGAGCGAGCTCTCGCGGCCTTCACGATCCACGATCGACACGGCAAAGAAGGCATCCAGCGAGTAGGCCGCGTCGCGCAGAGCCTGTTCGAAGTAAGTTCCGTCCACGCAAAGCTGCTTGAGCGACGGAGTCGGCCGAAGCAGCGAGTCCAGCCTCCACGGGCGAGCGGCGTTGTCCGCGAGTCCGTTTCGCCGGTAGATGCGGAACTCGTCGACCATGCCGACCGACACGCCTTCGGGCATGCGCCAGCAAACCTGCAAGGGGGGCAACTCGGCAGTGCGCAGCGGCATTCGAAGAGACGTGTACATCGGGCCGGCCGTCGCCTCAGGCACGCTGAATCGCGTAGCCAACTGCATGACGTAGGCATCTCTTTCGCCGCGCAAGAATGCCAGGCAGCAATCGTAGAGCCGGAGGAAGTAGTATTCCTCCGACTTGCCCACGCGCAACCGCAGCAGGAGCAGTCCGTTTGAGCCGTCGGTGACGATCTTCCCAAAGGGATTGGGGCGCAGCTCATACCCGTTGGGGCTCTTGTGTGCCGGCGCGAGCATGTCGGGCAGGGCGAATCGCCCCGTTTGATCAGTCTCCCCGGAAGACAGCGGGTCGCCGCGGCCATACCCGCGGATGGCGCCTGGGTCTTCACCCTCGGCCATCAGTTGAAACACGTCGACAGCGACGCCGCCCAGGGGAGTGCCGGCATTCGAAAGCACTTCGACCACGACCGCGGCGGGCAACTGATAGAGATAGTCTCCCCGGAAACCTCGGGGCTTGCCGAGCATCTGATTCAGGATCCCTACGCTGAGTTCATCCAGCGCGAAGCCCCCTGGCGTATACATCAATGTCGCCGCAGTGGGGAATCGGTGGCGGCATTGAACGTAGCGCCCGCGCTGATCCTGAACCATGCACTGATCAACCAGCGTATCGGTCGTGGTCAGATCGACCAGACCCGACTGCCGACACAACTCCTGCAATTGCGCCCAATCAACCAGCAGCGCGGATCGCTCCAGATTCTCATCGGCCGAGGGCTTGCCCCATCGCAAGAGCGCGGCGTATTCCTGGAGAGCGCCGGCGCCCGCCGGCTGGCGAAGGAGCGGCTCCCAACTTTCACGGCGGCCCGGGTCCATGGGATCATCCACGATTATTATTCGATCGCAGCGAACTCGCTCCATCGCTCCCTCCGGAGCCGAAGGGTAAACGGATGCTCGGAAGAGGCCGTTCAGGCAACGCAGTTGATACTGAAGCCAATCCTCAAAACAGAATGAGTCACCGACGTTCCGCACTGTTCTGAAGGCCTCGTATCGCTCCCTTGCCACCACGACCGCGACGCCGAGGGCCTGGACGGGCTCGATGAATGTGTTGTTCCAGCGGATAGTCTCAAGCCCCCGGTTTTCAGGATCAATCTCGACGCGCAGCGAGCGGGGATCCTGCTGCCAAATCCAGGACCATTCAAGAACATGCTCACTTCCCGGCTGGAGCGGCGGGATGACGGCCGGCGGGAAGTCGGCCCCGTCGATCGAGGCCCGGCCAGTGACCTCTTGCGAGACCGCGCGTCCGGCGTTGAGAACGTGCACGCGGAAGATTACTTGTGAACCGGCCGCTGGGTGCCAGGAGGCAGGGTCGCCGACGAACTCCGCGCGAGGCAGGCCTTCATCCACGATCACACGACCGTGCCAACTGGGGTTGCGAGGGAGCCGTTCGATGAACGCAACCGTCAAGTCGGGCTCGGCCGGCGATGCTTTATGACGAGCGACGCGCCGAAACTCGAACTGTTGCACATCTCTCGCGAAGAAGGCTTGGGGCCGCGGGTTGCCGCTGTAGAGGAGCACCTGATCAGCCCATTCCATCACCTTGCCAAGGTGTCTGGAGCCATCCTGCAGTGTCAGCATGTCCGCGAAGCGCAATTCGGCCGTGTCCGGAAGGTAGGCGAACAAGCCTTCAGCAGACCCGCGGGGCCGGACGTTTCCGTCCGCAACCTCGGCCCGCAACCACGCCGTGGCCAAAAACACGACGACCGCGCCGGCAAACACCAACTTACGCATATCCGACCTCCCTGGATTATCAGGGCCCACCCCGTGGGACGCGCGGCCCAGCATCGCGGCTGGCGTCGTCGCTAGGGCGGCCTACGAAGCGGCTCTGATTCTATCCGTTGGGCTTCAGTTCGTTAAGAATTCTCGCCTGGACGGCTTCGCCTTCGGCCGGGCCGTACTTCGTGGTGTTCCAGCGAAAACCAAGCCCGTCGCCCTCCCGCCGAGGTACGAGATGGATGTGCAAGTGAAAGACAGCCTGACCGGCGGATTGACCTGTGTTCTGGAGGACGTTCAAGCCCGTGGCCCCGGTCGCCTTGAGGATGGCCGCCGCTAGACGTGGAATTTCAGAAGTCAGGTCGTTGAGAAGGTCCGGCGGGGCGTCAAGGATGCTATCGTGGTGGTGTTTGGAGATCAGCAGCGTGTGGCCCGGGGCCAGCGGGCCGATGTCCAGGAATGCCATGATTCGCGGGGTGTCCAAGACCCGAAGAGCCGGAATTGCCCCCATGGCAATCCTGCAGAAGATGCAATCGTCGAGCTGCATCGGATTCGCTCCAGCGCCCCCGTTGCCCTCGGGTCACTACCCTGTGCCGAACCACTATGCGGAGCAGATGCGCCTCGGCCGGCACCGCTCGCCTATGTAGTCTCTTGGCCCGCAGTCTCGCCTGCTTCGCCCCCCGCTGTTCGCGTCTCGCCGGCCCGCGAGCCCGGCGCCGCGGCTTTAGACTGCGAACCGCGCGTTCTTCGCTGAGGACTCTTGCCTTCCAGGATGCGGACGCGGTCAGCCGCCTTCTGTCTGCGCCGGCCCACTACTTTCTTGCCGCCCGCTTTCGGCGGCTCTTCATCGTGCCCGACAAGCTGAAGCAGCGCCAGGTCGCTATTGTCGCCGATTCGTCGTTTCGGAAGCCGGATGATGCGGGTGTATCCGCCGGGGCGGCCGGCGTACTTGGGGGCGATCTCCGTAATCAACATGTGAATCACAGACTTGGCCACGAATGAAATCGTCTTCTTGTTGTAACTGGCGGGGACTTTGCCGGCACGATGTCTTCGCCCAGATCGATTTACCAGGACCTTGCGACGCTGGGCGGCGGACATGGCGTCGTACTTTTCCTGCTCGTCCTTGCCGATCACAGACCTGTCGTTCAGGAGCGAGATGATACGCTGACGGCTTTGAAGGGTGCCTCGACGGGCCAGCGTGATAAGCCGTTCCACGAACGGACGGATTTCCTTGGCCTTGATTAAGGTCGTTTCGATTTGGCCGTGCTGGAACAGGCTCTGGGCCATGTTTCGTCTCATGGCTTTGTGGTGAGCCGGCGTGCGTGCCAGGTGCCGTCCTGCCAAGCGATGTCTCATGTTTGATCC
>CAYYBO010000281.1:0-5927 GCA_964470125.1 uncultured Planctomycetaceae bacterium
TTTAATTGTTGTTTTATTTTTTGGGGGGCCGCCCCCATTTTTGCGTTGGGGGGCCATTTTTACCAGTCACCCATCCTTTGGGCGTCATCGACACCGAGGCGCCGAGCCTCGCGAAGCATCTCGCGCTCCCGGTCTGCCACATCGCTGGCAGAAAGACCGTGCCTCGACGCCTTGGATTCAAGCCTCCAATCGACGTTCGCCTGACCTCTCCAAACGACACCTTCCTTGGGGCCAAGAAGAGCGATGCCGCTGACCGCACTAAGCACCTGCCTCGCCCCATCCCGCAGGGCGTTGAGCCAGCCCTTGCTGAAGTTTTCGGTGGTGGAAGCGGGAATGCGGTAGATCATCCATTCTGGCCAGGTCACATGTGGATAGTGCCAGTTGACAGTCGACCCAGCCGCGGAAGGCCGCCAGACGCGCCGGTTGTAAGTGTTGCCCGCGTGTCAACCGCGCAGATGGCTGGCCTGAGTGTGTTCGGTCCAGCGGGTGCCGTCCCACCAGCGTTGCGTGGCCGGATCAGTCTGGTCGTTGTACCAACCGGCCGGAGGTGGCTGCGGCGGTAGAGCTGAATCCGGAGCCGCAACGGTGTCCATTCGGTCGATCATCACGATACGAACGAACTCGCGAGCCTCGCCCAGGTTTACCCACCCGTCCATCGATGCTCCCGCCGGAGTATGTAAAGGTCACCTTGGCGCCGCGGTTCATCATCACCGTCTCGAACTCTGCGGTCCCCGATGAGATGGCAGTTCGGGGCGTCGAGACGCTTCTAGCCCCGAGCCGGCCGCCAGCGTCGAGGAACGTCTCGAATCTCAGAACGCCGTCCGAGTATGTGAACAAACCGGTGGTTGCCGTCAACGACGCACCTTCGTCATTGACCACCAGCGGATGAGTCGCCGCATCGTGGCCCGCCATCCACTTCCTCCACAGTCCCATTCTGTCGATCCCCTCGTGTGACCTCTACGGCAGGTTACCGGCGGGTTTGTGATCATGAGGTCGAAACCGCTCAAACGTCGCGCTTGTGCGGACTCGGACCTGCTGCGGCTCATCGCGTGGCAGACCGGCCGCCAGCAGTCACCGCCTCTCCTACCGCCTCCAGGTGGCACCGCGAACCGCGCTAGGGAAAGGAAGCGGCGCACGCTCTGACTGCCCGCGAGGGCGCCGGCCCGTGGCGCTAATCCCGTCGCGGCGCGGCGTATTTGAGTAGTTGCAGAGCAGCAGAGTAAGCAAGTGTGAGTCAGTCAATCGAGTCAGTCTTATCCCTTGGATATAGGGATGATGACTCAGTTGACTGACTCTCGGTCTGCGCTCAGCGACTAGGGCATATGCTCTCCAGAGCGGTTGACTTTGAGTTGACTCGGCACCACCTGTCAAGGCTGACTATACACAGTGACAGTGCATTAACTATTACGCTTCCGTAACGGAACGATGATGTGCCACTACGGTGTATTCCTATGCTGTGCGGTCGAGTTTATGGTCTTATCGGTAGCCCGGAGTCGGAAACCGTAACGCTACCCACGATCTGGTCCCCGCTGGCGAGTCTGTATCCGACTCCGGATTCCCAGCGGGGACTTTTGCGTTAGGAGTACGGAAATGATTGACGAACCCGGGGGCGTGGACGATGAGTACACCGACCCGTGGGAGAGGTTCCTTGACGCTCTGGCGATCGAGACCAAGCCGCTGAGCGACTACGAGGTGTCCTCAGTCAAGAAGGCGCTGGAGTTCCTGTTGGCGTCCTCGAACCCGTTGGTCACCGCGGAGTTCAGGAAGCGCGCGGAAGTCCTCGACTACTCCAACGCCTACGAGGTGCGAGAGATGCACGCCGAACTGGTGGCGATCGCGGAGGCCACCCAGCAGATCGGGGAGGCCAACCGGAGGGCCTACTACCAGAGTCAGGCCGACGCCGCGACGCACGCCACCAAGGTGCAGGAGGTCAAGGCCAAGAAGCTCGTGGACAAGCAGGCAGAGCAGGAGGCCGCTCGCGAGATCGCAGCACAGAACTACAAGGGCACCCGGGAGGTCGGGGTGGAAGACCTCTTCAAGAAGGTGGAGTGGCTGGTCGAGGACCTGATCCCGCGGCGTGGGACCTCGTTCCTCGTGGCCCGCCCCAACCTCGGGAAGACCTTCACCGCGGAGGACATGATTGGCCACGGGGCATTCGGCGCGGAGTGGCTTGGCAAGGCCACGGTGCCGTTCCGGACGATGTGGGTAGCGGGCGAGGGTCTGGCAGGACTCGGGGCCCGGCTGGAGGCGTGGTGCAGCCACAACGGTGTGGAGTTGGCCGCCCTGCTGGCGCGGGTCAAGATCGTGGACGGGGCGTGCCTCACGTCCGACTCGTCACTGGAGAAGCTGTCCGAGATCGCCAACCGGCACGAGGCGGACCTGATCGTCTTCGACACCTACGCAGCGACCTCAGGGGTCATCAGCGAGGACGACGCAGCGATGAACCAAGCGGTGGTCAACGCCGCCCGCGAGATCAGGCCGGAGTCGGCGGTCTTGTTCCTCCACCACCCGACCAAGGCCACGGAGGCCAGCGATTGCCCGGTGATGCGCGGCTCCGGTGCCCTCAGCGGCACAGTGGACTCAGTGATGACCCTGTGGCGTGATCCGGACTTCTCGAAGGACCCGCTGCGGCAAGGGTGGTTCGCCCTCTCCACCGAGAACAGCCACGGCGGCAAGTGCCGGGACGCCCGGACCCAAACGATCCGCGGCCTGCGGATCATCCCCGTGGACGACAGCGCGGTGATGGTCCACAACCCGGACTCGGCTGATGCGCCCGAGCCGAGCAAGGCTGAGCAGCGGGTCATCAAGCACCTGATCGGGTGCATGACCGTGGCTGAGTACCAGGAAGCAGCCGGAATCTCCCACGGCACCGCCACCAACGACCTGAAGAAGTACGGCCAGCGAGTGTCGAACGCCCAACCCGAACAGTGGACCAAGAAGGGGGCGTGATGACCGAGGACTTCTACAGCACGGAGGCTGCCTGGGCCGCGGCAGGGACACGATGCGGCAGGGCGGCTGAGGCGCCAGCCCTCGCAGGGTTCACCGACCCCCGGGCATTCGGCGTCACGAGACATCTCGCTCGGCCTCCGCGGCCTGCAGGTCGGCCGCACCGAGCCGGGCTGCGTAGCCATCGGGATGGGGCCCACCGCGCAAGTCGCCGTGTCTCAGCCCTCCTGCGAGGCGATGAACTTCCGGATGGCGGACTGCCGGACACGGAGCAGTCGCCCGACCCTGAAGGACTTCAGCGCGCCGCTGGCGATCAGCCGGTATACCGCGGCCTCGGTTGTGTTCAAGTTTTCAGGTCTCGCAACCTCCGACACCTTCAATGCCCGGTCAGTGGCAGGCGTGTCAACCACTTCCTTCTCCTTCCTCGTTGCATCCAGCCTCGCCCCTTGACGCAGGCTGTACAAGCTGTTAGTTTGTAACAATGGCACGGAGATACCGAAACTGGCTGGTTCGCGGCTACCAGCGCACGGATCGCGACGATGCGGGATTCGCAACGGGCCTCGACGACGTCGTGGAGATCACGGAGCCGAACGGCTGGCAATGGCACCTCGTAGTGAAGGACGGCCAGGGATTGGACTTCCGCATGGTTGACACGGGTACCAGGCCGGTCGGACGCGACGACCTGCGCCATGTTCCGCTGGCCGATCTGGTCAAGATCGCAGCGGTGTTTCAGGAACGAGTGGGCAATGAGTTCGCCGACAGCGCTCGGCTGGGTGACGCGCTCGAACTGGCTGCGATTGAGCCGGGCGAGGTTCGCCTAAGCGACGACTCCCCCGCCGCTGAGGAGTTCGCTCGGGCGTGGCTGTCGATCCCGAGAGTGACCGTGGAGGGAGTGCCCCGGAGGGATGCCTTGGCTGAGCGGTATGGCGTGACGGTCTGGGCCATCGATAAGTGGACCCGCAAGGCGCGGGAGCGCGGGCTCATCCCAGAGCCGACGACGGGGCGCAGGAGAGCCAACTAGCGGGGCTGCAGAACGAAGACAGCACGAGACCGGGGCCGAAGAGAGGCCGCTGCGCGACGAACAGGGAGGCAGATCATGTGGGTGACAACGACTTCGGGCTTCATCTCGATCGTGGAGGACCGCGACGACCCGGCCATGCTCCAGGTACGCGCCCGCGTGCCCGAGGACATCACTTCGATGTTCTCCACCACAGATGTGATCACGATCCCGGGTGCGGACTACCTCCATCGTGCTCGCGTCAGCCGCAAGGATGTGGCCGACCGGCTCGCCGCCGCAGTGATAGCGATCGACTACACCTCGCACTTCAAGGATGTGGCGCTGGGACGTAGCCCGGCCCATGACCATCGCCACTCCGCCTACTACTGCACATGGGCAGCGATGGCGCGGATGCAGGCCTGCGCGCCGTACTCGACCACCCCCCGGGCTGCGGAGCCCGCGCAATGGTGGGACGAGGACGAATTATGAGAACCGGCAGCCGCATCACGGTACCGACCGAGGGCACGAAGGTATGCGCCAGTTGCGGCGACCCACGTGGGACGAAGACGAAGGGCTGGGAGCCCGTCACTCGTGCCGGTGCGGTTGTCGGGTTCACCTGCCCTGCTTGTCCTCGGGCAGACGAGCCGATCCGGCTGGAGGCCTCGGGTCGATTCGTCGCCGTGGTCGGCGTGCGGACGGAAGACGGTAGGCGCCGCCAACTGAAGCGCCGGTTTCTCGTACTGGAGGAAGCCCGCGAATGGGTCCAGGAGGTCCGTGAGGACTCCGCGAAGACACATGCCTACGACGACCCGCGCAAGGTCACCGTGCGGGCCCTGGCGGCTCGCTGGCTGGCAAAGCGTGACACGGAGGTCGGGACGCCGGGCGGCGTCCGGGCGTGCACTGTGAACGGTTATCGGTCCGCGCTCACTTCGCTGCTCGACCTGATCGGGGATCGCGCCGTGCGGGCGGTGAGCACGGACGAGATCGAGGCCGCGCTTCGCACGCTGGCGACCGTGGGCGGGAGGTGGGGCAGGCCGCTCACGCACCGCTCACTGACGTACAGCCTCGGGGCACTGCGGCAGGTCTTCGCCTACGGCAAACGGGCCGGGCTGCTGAAGTCGAACCCCGCGCTGGAGGCCAAGGCTCCCGGAGACGCGCGCGCCGGGACCAAGGCCGCGGCCCCGAAGCGGTGGACGACCGGGCAACTGGTGGCGTTCCGCATGCACGTGGACGGGCTGCCGCTTGACTCCGAGCCGTGGCTGAAGGCCGGTATGAGGCTCACGCTCTGCGGGCTGCGCAGGAGCGAGGTCTTGGGGCTGGACTGGTCCAATGTCGATCTGAAGACCGGCGCGGTGACCATAGCGGCGTCCAGAACGAAGGACGGGCGCGGCAGCACATCATCGCTCAACGCTCCGAAGACCGAGGCCAGTCGCAGGACGGTCGAGGCGGAGACGATCCATCCGGGCACCCTCGCCGCGCTCAGGGCGCTCTGGTTGGCGCAGGGTCGTCCGGAGGCCGGGTTGGTGATCTGCGACGCGGCGGGAGTGCCGGTGCAGCCTGACGCCTACTCGCGTAGGTTCGTGGAGCTGTGTAAGGCCGCGGGCGTCCCCGTTCTGACCAGGATTCACAACACCCGGCACACCCTGGCCACAGCACTCAAGGAGGCCGGCGTTCCCGACAACCAAGCTGCGGCGCTCCTCGGTCACGACGTGCAGACCTACCAGCGGTTCTACCTCGTGGTCGATGACGAGGGGGCAGCTGCCGCAGCGACCATCGCCGGGAAGCTCTTCGCGGCTGTCTGAGGCCCGTTTTCGACGGGTTGTGACCAGCATTTGTGACCAAGGCGACCCGGCACTCCCATGAGAACCGGGTTTCCGCTTGTCAGAAACACCTTCGCTCCCCGGGTAGGAGTCGAACCTACGTCGCTGGTCCTGATTCAAAGTCAGGCGGGCCCTGCCGGCAGACCAACCGGGGAACGACCGTC
>CAYYBO010000282.1:0-5883 GCA_964470125.1 uncultured Planctomycetaceae bacterium
TGCAATCTCTGGATTTACGCGATCTGACTTCGGTACAATCAGGCGTGCGAGCATGTGCAGGGGAAGACGCATATTACTTGGCTTCACCCTCCTCATACCCGGCGGCTGCGGGGAAGAGCAATTGTCCGCCCTGCGTTTGCTCCCGCCGGCACTCGCCAACGCCGGCCAACCGGTGACCGTTCAGCCGGCAATGCCCTACGCCGACCGTGGCGGGCAGTCGCTGCTGTATGATCTCTATCGCCCCTCGGCCGCGACCGGGAAGCTTCCGCTGGTCGTGCTCGTGGCAGGAGATGGTTGGCGGGGAGGTTCTCGCGACCAACTGATGGAGTTCGCGTATGATCTGGCGGCCAACGGCTACGCGGCAGCGACGATCGACTACCGGCTGGTCAACAACCTCACTCACTTCCCGGCTCCCGTCGTGGATGTGACCGACGCGGTTCTCTACTTCCGCTCACATGCCGAGGAGTTGAACGTCGATCCTGATCAAATCGCGCTCTTCGGCGCTTCCGCCGGCGCCCACCTGGCCCTCATGGCCGCCCTGCCTGAAGACGTGAGTGTCCTTGACCCGCAACTGCCGACAGGCCGATTGCCGGGTGTGAAGGCCGTCGTCGACCTTTTCGGGCCAACCGACTTGCAGGTCGATCCTCCGTTGTCGCCGGGTTGGTTAAGGGGTCTCGTGGAGAGTCTTCTGGGCCAGCCGCTGGAACAGGCGACCCGCTCGCGATCCGAGGCCAGCCCGATCAATTACGTGCGTCCCGACGGCCCGGCCGTCTTCATCGTCCACGGCACGGCCGATTGGATCGTCCCCGTCTCCCAGGCCCGTGACTTGGTGGCCGCGATGGAAGCCGTCGGCCAGGAGCATCGATACATCGAGATTGCCGGAATGGAACACACCATCGGGGCGATCTGGGCCGGACCGTTCGCTCAGAGCTATCGGGCGGACCTCTTCCGTTTTCTCGCAGAACACCTCCAGGCAAGAGGTCCCATGAAGTAACTGCCTCGGCGAGCAAGTAGAGCGGCCTGCCCAACCATCAAGAGCGTAAGGCTTGCCCACGCCGGGCAGTCGGGGAGCGGCGCTATTCGTCACTTGCGTTCCGAGGCGGGTGCAGGGCCCTTGCTGACGGCCTTGACCATGGCGGCAACGCGGGCGGGCTCGGGCGCGTTTTCCCAGCGGCCTTCGCGCTTCAGGTAGCTGCCGACGATGAAGGCGTCAACATATGGTGCCATAGATATGACATTATCCGGAGTTACGCCGGAGCCGATGAAGATCGCCTGGTCGATGGCTTCGGCGACGGCCGCGACATCCTCCACCCTGGTCGGCTCGCCGGTGGCCGTGCCCGTCACTACCACGCCGTCGGCGCCGAAGAAGACCGCCGCCTTGGCGGTCTCGGCGATGTTCACGTCGGCGGTGACGGCGTGCGAGGAGTGCTTCTTCTTCACGTCGGCGATGATGGCCACGTCTTCCGCGCCGATCATCTTGCGAAATCGCAGCAGCGGCCCGGCGTCGGCCTCCGGCATCAAGCCCTCGTCGGCGATGTGGGCGAAGACGAAGCCCTCACAGCGGACAAATTGGCAACCCGATGCATGGGCCACGGCCAAAGCTTCGCGGTTGGCCCCGGCGAGGACCTGCACTCCGATCGGAAGTGACACCGCCTCGCGGACCGCCGAGCAGATCGCCGTCATCGCGGCCACAATCTCGGGCCCGACCTGCCGATTAAGGTAGGGCACGTCGTGCATGTTCTCCAACAGGATGGCGTCCACCCCGCCGCCGGCCAGCACGGCAGCCTCGGCCACCGCCGCTCGGGCCAATTCGCCGACCTTGCGAGACGACCGGGGGGCGCCCGGCAGGGCCCCGACGTGGATCATGCCGATCAAGGCGGGACGGGTCAGTTGCTCCAGAAATGCCAAACCGTTGTCACTCACGCATCACCTTCTTTTCCCGCCGGGACCACGGATCATGATCCGAGGGCCTCGGAGTCTTCCCGCTGTGCAATGGTTCGCAACTGAACCTCCGCCCCGGTTAATTCCGCCGTCTCCTTGCCCGCTTCCGCGGCTCCGAGTTCCTTGAGCTTGCGCACGCCGGGCAGCGTCCGCCGCTCCCAATTACCGATGGCGTCGTTGTAGGCCTCGGCGCTCTTCTGAATGCCGATGCGGATGCCTTCCAAGTGCTTCACGAAGGTGCAAAGCCGGTCGTACAGTTCACGACCGGCCTCGGCGATTCGCTCCGCGTTCTCGGCGACCTGCTGTTGTTGCCAGCCGTGTTGCACCGCGTGCAATAGGGCGATGAGCGTCGTCGGCGACGCGGGCAGGACGCCGTCCTTCAGCCCGTCCGCGATCAAGTTCCAGTCCTGCGAAACCGCCGCCGCGAAAAACGCCTCGCCCGGCACGAACATGACCACCAGGGCCGGCGCGGGAGCAAACTGCTTCCAATACTCCCTGCCCGCGAGGGCCTTGAGCGTCGAGCGCACGTCGCTCGCGTACTTCTCCAAGTGCCGCTTCCGCTCCGCTTCGTCGGTGGCGTTGACGGCGTCGAGATATGCCGCGGTATTGACCTTGGAATCGATGGCCAGCGTCCGACCACCCGGGAGGCGGACCACAAGATCAGGCCGCTGCCGACCGGCCTCGCCGTCCACCGAGACCTGCTTGTCGAAATCGCAATGCTCGGTCATGCCGGTCAGTTCGACGATCCGCTCCAGGGCGATCTCGCCCCACCTGCCCTTGGCCCCGCTGTGCCGAAGAGCCTCGCCCAGGGCAGCCGCTGCCTTGCCGAGCCGCTCCTCGTGCTGCTGCATGGACTCCAACCGCTGGGAGAGCCCGCCATATGCCTCCTGCCGGGCCTTCTCCAACGAGCGAATCTGCTGCTCGTACCGCTCCAACTGCTCGCGGAGCGGCTTCATCTTCGCATCCGCCAGCGTGATGAACTGCTCGTTGTTGCCCTTGAGGGCCTCGGCGGACAGCGATTGGAATGTGTCGCGCATCCGCTTGGCCATCTCGTCGACCTGCCGCCTTTGCTCTGCGAGGTTCTCCTGGGCCGCCTTCAACCCGGCCTTGGCCTCCACGCCTGCCAGCTTCTCTGCCTCCAGGGCGCGAACGGCTGCGTCGCGCTCGCCCTGTCGCTCGACGAGCTGCCCCCGGACCTGCTCCAGGGTGGCCGTAAGAGCTGAGACCTCCTGCGAGAGCGCACCCCTGCCGCGGAGCATGCCGACATAGACGCCGACGGTTGCTCCAACCACCAGACCCAGAATAAGCAGAATCACATCGATCATCGTCGCGCGACTGCCGCATCGATACGCGGGCCACAGGCAAGTCTATGCGAATATACGGTTCTTGGCGAAGCGCCGCCGCGGCGGACCCATTGGGCTTCAATTACGTTGGGCGGCGCCGAACTGCGCCCGAGCAGCCAGGAATATTCCGGCCAGGATGAGCACGCCGCCGGCCACCTGGAGCGACGTGGCCTTCTCCCCCAATACGAAGTACGCCAGTACGCTCGCCCCGATCGGCTCGCCGAGGATGCAGATGGCGATGAAGGTGGCGCTCAGGCGCTTCAGGCCCCAGTTGAGCGTGCTGTGCCCCACCAGTTGCGGCCCCAATCCCAACAGGACCAACCACAGGTAGGTGGCGGAGCTGTAGCCGATAAACAGCTCGCCTCTCGCTACCGCCAGCGCGCAGAGCAGGATAGCAGCGATGCCGTAGACCGGCAGGATGTATGACAACGTGTCCACCTCGCGGCGGACTCTGCGGCCGGTCAGCAGATAGCACGAGGCCATAATCGCGCCGAGGAGTGAGAGCAGATCGCCTCGCAACGAGCCGGCGCCGGCTTGCGTGTCCGACACCGCGACCAACGCCCCGCCGACGATCGCCAGGATAATGCCGACGACCAGGCCCCGCCCAATTCGCTCTTTGAACAGGAAGTACGAGGCGAGCCCGATGAAGAGCGGATTCGTCGTGACGATTACCACCGAGCTGGCCACCGAGGTGTGCTTCAACGAGGCCATCCAGAAGAAGAAATGGGCGGCGAGGAACACGCCTCCGAGCGCGATGTATGGGCGACAGTGCCGCGGCACCGCGACAAGCCGGCGCCCTCGCGTCGCAAACCCGACCGGCAGCAGCACGATCGCCGCGGTGGTCATCCTGCCGGCGGCGATCACGGCCGCCGGGGCGTCGTCGCACAGCTTGATGAGAATCGCCGCCGTCGAAATAACGACGATGCCCCCACCGAGGACAACCGCCTGCACGATTCGCCGGTCCATGCCGGCACTATATCGCCTCGAGGCAAGATTGCCCTGGAGCTCGGCGGTAGCGCAGGCGACAACCGCACCGACTGGGCAAGGAGGCCCGGCTCCGCGATTCGAGCGGCTGCCCACATTGCGTAAGGTCGCCCACTTGCCCCCGGCCCGCGGGCGCGGAGGCCGGTCCCGTCAAAGGGGGGGAGCGGCAGTATCCTCTTTGGCAGGACGGTCTTGCGCATCTCGCGGAAGCCCGGCGCGGCGATAGCTCGCTGTTTTTGGCATGGGAAGTGAACCGCTGACACTCGGGGGCGGTGCCGGCCGCTCGCACCGACGATTTCTCAAACCTCGCACTCACGGTTCTCGGTCCTGCCAGACGGCCGCCCCGCGCGGCGGCACGCTCAACCCGCCCAATGGAGGCGCAACATGGTGGCGCCCTGCCGGGAAGATGATCCTCAAGCTGCGATCGCAGAGGCGGAATACCTCCTCCGCCGGTGGTGCATCGTTGCCTCGGCGCGAGGCGGCATTCGCGTGCGACCGGCAGGGGACGTGGTGACCGTCGAAGAGGTGGCGGCGTTGCTCGCTCTGTTCGGTCCCATGTGCGATGAAACATATCCTCGCGTGGTTCTGTTGGACCTGGAAAGAGTCAAGGTCATCGGCGAGGAGTGGACAACGTTGGCCTCGCTGATCGCCGCTTTCGCCGAGACGGTCGGCCTGGGGTGTCGGGTGATCTCGGGAAGAAACCAGCCCTTGGCGGCGGCATGCCTTTTCCGACACCCGCACGTCTAACCGAGGCCGGCGCGGACCAGGTCCTGGAGACGGAGGATTCCGATCGGGCGCTCACCGTCCTCAGACACAATTAAAGCGGTGATTTCGCTCTCGCGCATGAGCTTGAGGCAGTGGACAGCAAGAGTGGCGGGGTGCACGGTCGAGCATCGCACCGGCGTGTCCCGGGGGTCGCGACGGCTTTGTCGCCAAGCTTCGGAAGCCGTCAAGTGCATGGGCGACTCACAACGGGTGAGCAGCCGGCGGAGGTCGCCGTCGGTGAACACGCCGATCAGGGCGCCGGCCTTGTCCACCACGCAGGCCATGCCGGTCCGCTTTCCGGTCATTTCTAACAGGAGTTCGTTGAAGCTGGCTCCGGCGTTCACGACCGGCAGCTCGGCGCCTTTGTGCATGATGTCCGCGGCGCGCGTGAGCAACCGTCGTCCCAGGCTGCCATCGGGGTGATACCTGGCGAATTGCTGCTCATCGAAGCCGCGGGCATCCAGCAGTGCCATTGCCAGCGCATCACAGACCGCCAGCATCATCAGCGTGCTGGTCGTGGGAGCCAGGGCCAGCGGACCGGCCTCGGGCCGGGCCGGAATCTGCAAGACGACGTCGGCCAGCTCGGCGAGGGGAGAATCGGCCGCCTCGCAGACGGCAATAACTCCGCCGCCCAGCCGCCTGAAGTGCCCCACGAACTTGACAAGCTCCTCGGTATGCCCGCTCTTAGAGAGGGCGATGAGCACGCTGCCCTGCCCGACCAAGCCGAGATCGCCGTGAAGGCCCTCAACCGGGTGCATGAAGACCGCCGGCGTGCCGGTGCTGGCAAGGGTGGCAGCGGCTTTACGGGCGATCAAGCCGCTCTTGCCCACGCCGGCCACGATCACCTGCC
>CAYYBO010000283.1:0-5880 GCA_964470125.1 uncultured Planctomycetaceae bacterium
TGTCGGCGAAGTTGATCGCCGAGGCGCCCTTGCTGGGTCATGGGCCGGACCTCTTCGTAGCCAAGATGACCAACGTAATGGCTCCGCTGCGAGCCTACGCGCCACACGTCTATCACGGAACCATAGATCCGCATGCCCACAATGAGTGGCTTCAGGCCGCGGTGGAGTTGGGGGTGCCGGGCGCGCTGCTCTATCTCGCCCTGCCTCTGGGCGTCATCGCCTTTGGCATTCGTCGCCTGGATAGAGGCGGCGGAGGCACCGATCAAGGCGTCATCCTGTGCCTGATCTCCGGCGTGGTGGCGATCATGGTTCTGGATGCCGCCAGTATCACTCTGCGCGGCCCTATCATGCCCATCTGGTACTGGACGCTCCTCGGTTTGCTCGCCTCCTGTGCCCGGGATTCAACGACCGGCGCGGGCGGCGTTGTTTCGGCAAGGGAACGAGACGGCTGCGGTCGCCCTCGCAAGGGCGAGCCCTGGCGCGTCCTGCGGACCGCTGAAGGCTCGGCTATGACGCCCCGTCCGAAGAGCCGGGCGGCATGGATCGGTTTGAGCGTGTTCTGTTTCTGTGTCGCCGCGGTTGACTTCGAGCACTCCCGCACAGCTTCTGATCGCGATGTTCGTCCGAACAGTACTGACCTTACCCGGCTTTGGGCGGACGCGACCCTGCCGGCATGGCGTGAGAACGCCCTTCGCGCTGTGGGGGCGGCGATAGACCGACCCTGTCCAGAGAGCCTTGCGGTGGCCGAATCCTTGTGCAAGGAGCTATACGCGTGGTGGCCCGGCATACCGGAATCATCAGCGGCCTATGCAGACATTCTGCTTCGGCAGAATCGGACAGAGGACGCCAAGCTCGTGCTTGAAGACGCGCTTAGCCAGCGCTGGAACCCGTTCAATCGGGTTGCCAACATTCTGTATGCCGAGCGGATCGCGACGGACGCCCGTGAGCGCCTATTCTGCGTCCAACGGGCGCTGCGAGCCTCGAGTTCGGATGACACCCTCAAGACCATAGCCCTGCAGGCGATCGAGTCCCCTCTGGCCAAGGAGGCGGTTGAACGCGAGTTGCCGCAAGTCCGCCGGATGGCCGCCGACGAGCCGACCGAGTCTGCGAGAGGAGCGGTCGTTGAGTTATTGCGGATTAGTTCGCTGGTCAAAGAGCATGCCGGCCTGTGGCGAGAGGCAGCGGCCGATCAACGTCTTGCCACCGAGTTCTACAGGCGTCTGGAGCAAGCGAATCACCCCTACAGGCGTCGCTCCAGTGTTGAGACCGAGGCTTTTCAGACCCTGGCCCGCTTGCTCTACTCTGCGGACCACGGCGATTACCAGGCGGCCTATGAAGCGATCATCGCCGCCGAGCGATACGCCGTTCTCGGGATGAAACACGCCTACTTGGCGGAGCCCTCCCCTCAAGACGGCTTTGTCGGCGGGGAGGTTGTCCCGACCGAGTATCCCGAGGTTCTTCGTCCCCTGTGGCAACTGTCATCGTTGCTGCATATCGTTGCGGGCCGCGAGGAGCAACTGATGGCCCGCATCTTCGCCGGACTGCCGCAGGCTCAGTGGAACGACGACGCGGTTCGGCGAGAGTTGGCCCGGCTCTATCGCCAAGCGGCCGTGGATCTGACCAGCCTCCCCGCGACCCGTCGTCCCGCACACTACCAACATGTGTTGGAGATGGCCGACAGGCTGGAATCGTCCATTTCCGCTCTGTCGCCGCGTGCGAGCGTGGAGTAGCGAGCGAGTTGGGGGCGGCCATGCGCGGGGGCGTCTCCGCGGACAGGCGGGGGACGGTCGTCGATTCAACATTCCGCCTGATCTGAGTTCCCAGGAGTGTGTTCGAAGCACGGCCGCACGGAGGTGCGAGCCCGGCACGGCCCGGGCGGGCGTGAGCCACAACGGCAACACCACGGGCCGTTCCCCACCGGAGGGCTGTGTTGCCGGCGATGGTTCGAGGGCGTTGATCGCCCTCCGCCGCTGCTACGTCGGTATCCTCGCTCCGCGTTCGCTGGCGATCTGCCGGGCCTTCTCGTAGCCGGCGTCCGCGTGACGAAACAGGCCCATCGCCGGGTCGCAGGTCAGGACGCGCTGCAGGCGTTGGGCGGCCAGGTCTGTGCCGTCGGCGACGCAGACCATCCCGGCGTGCAGCGAGTAGCCGATGCCCACGCCGCCACCGTGGTGCACGCTCACCCAGCTAGCCCCACAGGCGGTGTTTGCCATTGCGTTGAGGATCGGCCAGTCGGCGATGGCGTCGGAGCCGTCCTTCATTCCTTCTGTCTCGCGGTTCGGCGAGGCGACCGAGCCGCAATCCAGGTGATCTCGCCCGATGACGATCGGGGCGGAGACCTTGCCGGTCCGCACGAGGTCGTTGAAGGCCAGGCCGGCCCGGGTTCGTTCACCGTAGCCCAGCCAGCAGATGCGGCAGGGCAGGCCCTGGAACTTGACTCGCTCGCCGGCCAGCTTGATCCAGCGGGCCAGATGGGCGTTGTCGGGGAAGAGATCGAGGATCGCCCGGTCGGTGGCGGCGATGTCGGCGGGGTCGCCGCCCAGGGCGCACCAGCGGAAGGGGCCGGACCCTTCGCAGAATAGTGGGCGGATGAACTCCGGCACGAAGCCGGGAATGTCGAAGGCGTCTCGCACGCCGGCCGCCTGGGCTTGTGCGCGGATGTTGTTCCCGTAATCGAAAGCGACGGCTCCCGCCTTCTTCATGTCCAGCATGGCCCGAACATGGGCGGCCATGGATTCCATCGCCAGCTTGACGTACCGCCCGGGGTCGCTCTTGCGCAGTGCAAGGGCTGCGTCATACGCCAACTGGTGCGGCACGTAACCGTTCAAGGCGTCGTGGGCGCTGGTCTGGTCGGTAAGCAGGTCCGGCGTGACGCCTCGTTTCACAAGCTCGGGCAGGATGACGGCGGCGTTGCCCAAGAGACCGACGCTGAGCGCCCGCCGATCTCGCTTGGCCTTCAACACTTTCTCGACAGCAGTGTCGATGCTGTCCGCGGCCTCATCGAGGTACTTGGTTTGCAGGCGACGGTCGATACGCTGCCGATCAACCTCGACCACCAGGCAGGCGGCTCCCTGCATGGTCGCCGCCAACGGTTGCGCCCCGCCCATCCCGCCGAGGCCGGCGGTGAGCACAAATCGCCCCGCGAGGTCGCCGCCGAAGTCACGTCTGGCGGCGGCGCCGAAGGTCTCATACGTCCCTTGGAGGATGCCTTGCGTTCCGATGTAGATCCAGCTTCCGGCGGTCATCTGGCCGTACATGGTCAGACCCATCGCCTCCAGCCGGCGGAACTCGTCCCAGGTGGCCCAGTGGGGGACTAGCAGGGAATTGGCGATCAGCACGCGCGGGGCGGCCTCGTGCGTCTGCACGACGCCGACCGCCCGACCGCTCTGCACCAGTAGCGTCTCGTCGTTTTCCAATCTGCGCAGGGCTCGCACGATCCGGTCGAAATCCGCCCAACTGCGGGCGGCCTTGCCGGTCCCGCCATAGACGATGAGTTGGTCCGGGTTTTCCGCCACGTCGGGGTCGAGGTTGTTGTGCAACATCCGCAAGGCGGCTTCCTGGTGCCATCCCTTGCAGGAAATGTCCTTGCCGCGCGGGGCGTGGACGACGCGAGGACCGGAGGGTGTATCAGTCTGGTTCAGCCACATGGCGTAAGCTCCAACGGGTCTTGCTTCTCCATCCTCAATATAGCCGTCGATTGGTCCCCGGCAAGGGTAACCCTGCCGATCACAGCCGCAACCGCTCGCCCTTTGCGTCGGGCAGCGATGTCAAGGGTGAGAAAGCGGTCGCCACGGGATCGCGCGGGCCTTCGGAATCACAAAGTAACCGCTCCAATGCCATTGGCGGCGTTGCGCGGCGGAAGAGGCCAGTGGCCGCAAAACCCCTCCTCCACCGCCATGAACAGGACGCGGCGTTGACCGGGAATGGGAGGCGAGGGAGCGGTGATGAAGCATTGAGCGGCGGGGGAAACCGGCGTATGATCTCTCCGATGAAGCTGACCGACCACCTCACGCCTGCGCTTGTCAAAATGCCGCTGGCGGCGACGGAGAAGTCCGGCGCCATCACCGAGTTGGTGAACCTTGTCGCCGCCCAGGGCCTGGCCGACACAGGCGAGATGTTGCTCTCGGCGGTGCTTCGCCGCGAGGCCCAACGAACAACCGGCATCGGCCGCGGTTTCGCGATCCCCCACGCAAAGTGCGACGCGGTTTCCCGGCTGGTGATTGCCTTCGGCCGAACTGTGCGGCCGATTGACTTCGGCGCCTTCGACGGCCAGCCGGTTTCGTTGATCGCTCTGCTGGCCAGCCCGACCTACGCCACCAGCGAGCATATCCAAGCCCTGGCTCGCCTCAGCCGGCTGGTCACGCAGAGTCCGGTGATGGACGGATTGATGAACGCTCGGTCCGCGGAGGAAGCATTCCGAATAATCGCCGAGAACGAGGGCGACGTGTGAGTGGTTTTGGCACGCGGGCGGGTAACGTTGAATCTTGGGCCGCGAATCCTGTAGAATCAAAGCGTGTCACCCACCGAGGATTTCCCCAAGCTCCGTCGCGTCGAAGTCCGCCCTTCTGATTCTCGTCCCGGTTTTGCCGATTTGACCGACCCCTCGGGCATCACCCCCGGCGGGCTGACTCTCTCAGAACCGGCCCTCTTCATAGTCTCCCTGATGGACGGCCGTCACAGCCGCGTGGACATCCAGGCGGAGTTCATGCGGCGGCGCGGGCAAATGCTGTTCTCTGAGGAGTTGCAGGCGATGATCGACCGGCTGGGCGACTCGCTGTTTCTGGAAGGCCCTGCATTTGACGCCCGTGTCGCCGAGTTGGAGCGACAATACGAGGAGGCCCCGTCCCGGCCATTACGAGACCCGGAGGCTCTGGGAGCGCCGTCGAACCTGCTCGCGGCGTATCTGGATGAAATGCTGGCCGAGGGCGCAGCCGATCAGCAGCCTCGCGAAGCCGGCGTGGTCGGCCTGATCGCCCCCCATCTGGATTACCCGCGTGGGCGGCCGTGCTACGCCGCGGCATATCGAGGGCTGGCCGAGCGGACGCGGGCCGTGCGGTTCGTGATCCTGGGCGCCAACCACTTCGGCCTGTCGAGATCGGTCGTCGGCACGCGCCAGGGCTTCGAGACGCCGTTTGGCGTGGCCCCGTGCGATGAGGCCTTCATGGATCGTGTTGACGAGACCTGCGGCGCGGCCTTGTGCAATCGGCAATACGACCACGTTCGGGAGCACTCGGTCGAGTTGCAGGTGGTGCTTCTGAAGCACGCCCTGGGCGGACGCCGGTTCAGCGTGGCTCCGTATCTCTGCCCCGATGCCTGCGGGCCGACGGGCACGGCTCCCGCCGACGGCAACGGCGTGGACCTGCGAGATTTCGCCTTGGCCCTTCGCAGGGTCATTTCGGAAGACGATGCGCCGACCTGCCTGGTCGCCGGCGCCGATCTCAGCCACGTGGGCCGATACTTCCAGGATGATCGTGAACTGACCGCCGGGGAGTTGAAGCGGGTGGAGGCCTCGGATCGGGCCGTGCTGGCCGCCGTCACGGCCGGCGACGCGGAGGCCATGCGCCGGGCGCTGGCCGATGCGGGCAACGAAACCAACATCTGCAGTACAGGTTGCATCTATGCCACGATGCTGGCACTATCCGGCCGTTCGCGGCCCAGGCTGCTTTCGTATCATCAGGCCTTGACCCGCGAACTGGAGAACTGCGTGACCTGTGCGGCCGTCGAGTTCCTTGCCGCGTGACGGCCCGCGCCCCGCGCGGCCGCTCTTCACCCGCGCGCGAGACTCCCGACGGAGAGACAGGCGCGTGCCACCCACACGGTTTGTTTAGAGCACTTTAAGAATCATCATAGCGTTGGCCGTTATTACTTGAATGGCGACCT
>CAYYBO010000284.1:0-1587 GCA_964470125.1 uncultured Planctomycetaceae bacterium
GGACTTCATCGAGACGCTGAAGGCCCAGGTCGGCTACACGTTTGTCACCAAGGACGGCCCCGCGCTCCAGCCCGGCACGTGGTGCTACGACAAGGCATGGATCCGCGACGGCAGCATCGCGGCAATCGCCCTGCTCCAGCTCGGCTTCACCAACGAGCCGCGCGCGTTCTTCGACTGGTACACCGCGCACCAGTACGACACGGGCGAGATCCCGTGTGTCATCGACAACAAGGCGAAGAACCCGTTCTGGGAGGGCATCAGCGAGTACGACAGCCAGGGGCAGTACGTCCGCGGCGTCCTCGAGTACTACCTCTTCACCCGCGACCGCGCGTTTCTCGAGGCCAGGCTGACCAACGTCGTCCGCGCCCTGCAGTTCGCCGAGGCCCTGCGTGCGAAGCGGCTGACGCCCGAGTACTCCCGGGACCCGGACAAGGCCCTGCTCCGCGGCCTGATCTCGAAATCGTACGCCAACCACAACTACTCCGACAACCTCTGGACGTTGTGCGGCTGGCGCGGCGGCGCGCGGATCGCGCGCATCCTCGGCCGCGAGGACATGGCCCGCTGGTGCGAGCAGAACTACCGCTCGCTGCGGGAATCCGTGATGTCGTCCATGGACGGCGCGATGCGGAAGCACGGCATCGACTTCATTCCCGAGTACCCCGAGGGCAAGCACTTCTGGCCCGCGTCCATCGCCTTCGGCGTCGCGTACTGCGACGAGGCAGCGAGCATGCCCGCCGACGCCCTGCGCCGGACGTTCGAGCTGACGTGGGAACAGCTGGAGGAATGGCGGAAGCCGGGCGCGGAGTACCGCTTCACGCCCGAGGAGATGCCGATCGCCGAGACGTTCCTGTACCTCGGCTGGCGGGACCGCGCGCTGGACTACCTGCGGTTCATGCTCGCGCACCGCAAGCCCGTCGCGTGGATGCAGTGGCCGGAGGTGGTCAACAGCGACGAGCGCAAGCCGACGATCTTCGGCGACATGCCGCACACGTGGGTCGGCGCGCAGTACATCAACGCCGTCCGCCGCCTGTTCGTGCACGAGGACGGCGACGCGCTGATCCTCGCCGCCGGCGTGGACCCGGCGTGGCTGGAGAGCGGGAAGCCGGTGGCCGTCCGGAACATGCCGACGCACTTCGGTCGGGTGTCCTACGAGATAACGAAGGTAGGCGAAGTCGTCATCGTCCGCGTCACCGGCCCCGCCGCATCCCCGCGCGGCTTCATTTTCCCCTCGCCCCTCGCCGCACCGATCGCCGAAGCTGCGGTCAACGGCGCGCCCGTCTCCGTCCTCCCCGGCAACCGCATCTCGTTCCCCGCCCTGCCGACAGAGGTGGTGTTTCGCTACCGCGCACCGTAGCCCGGAAGTGCTTGCCCGCGAATCACACGAATGAACGCGAATGGGGAAAACACCAAAGCACCAAAGAGCCACCAAAGGGCCACCAAAGGGGAGCCACCAAAGGCACCAAAGGGGTCAGGTCTGTATTTTTATACAATTGACCGCTGCTGACCGTCCTCTCCTACCACGTCCGGGCTGAGGATACAGCCCGGCCATGTGCAGGCGTTCTACCGCCGGGAAGCGAGCGAGAATAG
>CAYYBO010000284.1:1687-5872 GCA_964470125.1 uncultured Planctomycetaceae bacterium
CCGCAGAAGAACACATAGAACGCAAAGAGCCCCCTTTGTGTTCTCTGCGTTCTTTGGCGGCCAACCTGCCCCTCCGCGCACCTCCGCGATGAAGGCCGTTGGCGCCACCGTCGAGGAGCCGGCGGCGGGCTCCGAGACGACGGTGTCGTCTTAGCTCTTGATCTCGATATGGATCAAGATACGGTTTCCCGGCAGGGAGGTTCCATGAAGAAGATCGGCGGCGCTGTTCTCCTCTACGGCTTGGTGTCAGCGGCCGTTCACCTCTTCTTGTTTCTAGGGCTTGTTCTCGCCTTTGGCGACTCCGGAACAGAAATGCCTCCCGCCATGATAGGGGTCGGGATCATCGGTGAGATCAGCTTCTGGATGGGCGCTGTGCTAGCACCGGTCGGCGGTCTCGTGTTGGTCGCGGCGGGTGAGGGCCGGGGAAAGCCCCTCTTCCGGCAAGCCGCATTCTGCGGCGTGTTTGGAGCCATGTTATGCTCTTCTGCCCTGGCCATCGGATGCCTGATATGGACCGCCCAACGGGCCGGATCAGCACGGCAGAGCACGTTCTGCGTCGTGGCGGCCACCGCGGTCATCGCCGTGGGCGCATGGCTCTTGCGCCAGCTGGCGAAGCACACTACGGTGCAGGGCTCGGTTTCTTGACCTCCTGCAGGATGGCCCCGAGTTCAGCCCTTCCAATACCCGTTTGCGCCGACAGACTCTCGCAGATCCGAAGTACGTCGCCCGACTGCCTGCAGTTGGCCTTGAGCGACCATCTGGCCACCCCGCCCGCGCCCCGTCTCGCGTGATCGCCCGGGTCGGCAAGCAGGGGCAACGCTTCGACGATGCGCGAGATGTACCGGGAATCTCCCGTCGCGAAGAAGGCCGACCACAGCCGGTCCAACACCTTGCCGCCAAGCGGTTCTTCCAGGAGATCCGGCGGATTCGTCTCGGGGTTGAACGCAAGATCTTCGGCGCGGACGGGGCCGCGGCGCAGGAGGTCGGCCAGCACGGCGGATGCCTCCGGGGTGTCGGCTTCCCAGAGCGCTTGGCACACGTGCTTTTGGTCCACGACGGGCAGGCTTTCCACAGCGCTTCGCACCGAGGAAAGAACGTCCGGGTTGTCCCGAACAACGCAAGCCACGAAGGTAATCGCTTGAGCCACATTGTTGCTGTTTCGCAGGAGGCCCTCCCGCGAAATGCGTTGCAGGAAATCCGGAAGCTGTCCTGGCGCGGGATGAAGGCGGTGGGACATGATCCATTCCCCCGGATCGGGACCGCCGTCGTCGAGGATCACCGAGGACAGCTCCGCCTTGAGCCGGCGGCCCATAACGACTTGCTGCGCATTGGTGTCCCTCCACCCGAGAATGCGCGTTCCGGGAAGCACGGTAACGGCGGGTCGCCCCTGTTCGTCACGGAACACCGTTTCGCGGGTGACGGTCAGCTTCTCCGTTGTGCCGCCGATCACGGGTGGATGCAGGCCTGCGGGGTATAGGCCGTCCTTGAAGAGGCCTTTCTTAACCTCCTGCATGTATTTCAAGAAGTCGCCCAGGCTGCCCATGGGCGCGCCTTTTGCTTCGGCGAACGCCACACACGCTTCCCCATCGGCAAGGTCCACGATGTTCTCGGCCCCGTGAAGCTGTACCACCAGGCGCGCCAGGTCTATCTTCCGGACAAGTTCTGCGGCCCGCCATCCGCCGGGCGGCTCGAGGCCTGCCTCCGCGAGGTAGTCGAGTGCCTGTGTCGCCGGCGTATCGGCAGGGCCACGGGTGCGGCCTGTCGCGAAGACAGCGTACTCACTCGTTCCGGCGGCGGGCCGCGCCAGGGAGGCGTGGAGGAGTTGCGCGAACTCCCCTTGCGTAACCCCGCCCGCTCGTCTTCTGGGTTCCTCGGCAACAGCCAAGCACGACCCAACGACCAGCATGACAACCACGGACCATTGGCTTCTCATGACAGGCACCTCCCCCGCGCTCATTGCCTCGCACCGTCTTCCCCGTGCACCGACGCCTTTCGGCCGCGGCGTCTACGCCGGCGAAGCCGGGGGTGGGCAAGAAGCGTCGTTTGTTTTCCCGAAGTACTGTTGTGTGTTCGGTCTGATCCAGAAGATCAACAGGGCCACGCAGAACGGAAACAGCGCACAGGACAGCATCCCCATGCAAATGAGAACGAGCGAGTAGAGCCATGTCTTGGGCCTTGGCGGAAGGAAAGGCGCCATGGAGAAGGCCCCCACGTACACGAAACCGACAGCGGCATGGACTATCCCGGCGGTCTCGGGATCCCAGTCCTTCACATGAACCTTCCCGAACAGGACGCTGAAACCGACAACCAGAAGAACGAGCCCCAACAGCGCCATCAGAACGCAGTAGACGCGGAACCAGATCAACACGCGAGGACGTCTGCGACGCACGGCGGAGGGTTCATTCATGTTGCATTCCCGGTGTTGCAGGGGGCTCCGGTCGGGATCGGGTCCGTTTCCTTGTCCAATGCTCCGCCGGTGACCGCCCTCTCCTCCCTCGTCCGGGCCGGGGATACAGCCCGGCCATGCGGGGGTGATTCTAGCGCCGGGGAGCGAACGAGGGAAGTCCGCAGTCGCGGAGAATAGCCGCAGAAGAACACATAGAACGCAAAGAGCCCCCTTTGTGTTCTCTGCGTTCTTTCGCGGCCAGCCCCGCCCCCGCCTCTGCGCACCTCCGCGACCTCTGCGGTGACATCCGGTTGAAACACGGAGGACACAGAGGGCACGGAGAACAAGACCAGCCGCAAAGAGGCGCAGAAGGCTCAAGGGGGAGCAAAGTAGTTCCTGCGCCTCTTGCGCCTTGTGGCGGCCAATCCTATCAGCGCGCTTGATCGGTCACGTCCACGAAGGTCTCCGGCGTGCCGAACATCGGGATCCGCTTGACCGCGTCGCCCGAGAAGTCGAGCCGGTTCAGGTCGATCTTGCGGAGGTTGTTGTTGTCGTACGTCCTGAAATAGACGACGCGCCGGGCGAGGTCCCGGAACGAGACCCATTGCGTGGATTCCTTGAGGACCGTGTTCTTCTCCGGCAGGGTGTCGGTCACCATGCCGAAGGGGATCTCGAACGTGTTGATGATGTGCTGGGCCAGGTTGAGCGTCCTGGCGGCGTCCGGCTGCACATCGGAAAACCGCGTCAGCATCGCGAGGCGGACAAACCGGCTCGGCGGGGTGATGTCGCCGGGAAGACCGAACATGCCCGACCCGTGGCCCGTGGGCGGGAACGTCAGGCCGGCCTGCCGGAAAGGCTCCGGCTTCTCGCTCGTCATGCCGGCGTACTGCCGCAGGTTCGTCAGGTGCCAGGGAAACCGCGGGCCATTGGTCATGAGGCCGAGCGGGTTGTCGTAGACGTTGCATGCGCCGTCCTCGTACTCGATGACGATGCACCCGCCCTGGGCGTCGTACACAATGAAATGCACCGTCAGCGCGAGCGGCGCCGCGGGGTCCGTGTAGTCGAACACCCTCACGTTCCGGATTTCCCGCCTCACGTCCTCCACGTTGTCGAAGTTCGCGAGGATCCAGTCGGACACCATGCCCTGGGCGAGGGCGCGCTTCATCTGGTCCGGGGCGACGTCCTGCCACTTCATGTCGGTCTCGAACCAGAGCACGCCGACGGCGAGGCCCTTTTCGTTCATGCCGTCCGTCACGCCGTAGTCGAGGCCGAACGTCGCGACCCCGACGTAGCCGTAACGCGTGGTCCAGGTCAGGCCCGCCGTCCCGTCCGGCGCAGGGCTCGCGCCGGCCTTGTTCCGGGGGACCACGATGACGTCGTACTTGAGGTCCACGGAGAACTCCATGGAGCGCGCGACCACGATCGAGCCGTCATCGGCTCTCAGCCGGAACACCGTGCAGGAATCCGCGACCGGCAGGAACAGGACCAGGCAGCAGGCTGCAGCGACAAGTACCGTCGGTATCTTCTTCATGATGCGTTCCTTTGATGTGACTCCGATCCTGGCAGCATCCCAGCCTATCGCCGGAAGACAACCGAGAGAAGCCCGCGGTTGCGGACAAAGAATAGCCGCAAAGAGGCGCAAAAGGCTCAAGGGGAACAGGAGATTCTCTGCGCCTCTTGCGCCTTTTTGCGGCCGGCCAAACGCCAAGGGCCCGTTGTATACGCGGAAACCCACATACCCAACCACCGGAAAATAAACTGCCGCAAAAGGGGTACCCCAAAACCCCCCCTTGCAGTGT
>CAYYBO010000285.1:0-5278 GCA_964470125.1 uncultured Planctomycetaceae bacterium
ACTGCCGGATCAGGGCGTCATCGACGCTGCCCTCGATAATCATGCACCTTGGCACTTTGATCAGGAACGGCTCGGGATGCTCATCAGCCAGGCGCACGACCGCGGTGCCGATGGCCAGCGTATTAAGTGCTTCCCGTTGTTCACCGGTCAGGTTCATCGCCCCGGCCATGGTCATGACGTCCGCTCTGAGCTTCTGGCTCATGGCGATCGTGGCGTAGCTGTTGGCGAAGGCGACCTTGCTGAGCAGGGATGCCGACTGGTCCACGAACACGTAGCCGAGTCCGTACTGGCGGATCATTCGGATGGAGGTTTCCAGGACGGACTCCTTGCTGCCCGGCTGCTTGGCCAGGAGCAGGTTGTGGGCCTCTTCCAGGATGATGACGTTGGTGAGCTGGTCCCGCGGGCCCTGCGCCAAGCGATAGCGGTACAGGTACAGCATCAGCGATTCAGAGAACATGACACGGTCAGATGCACTCGATAGCCCGTCCATTTCCAGGACGACGTTGTGGTTCAACAGATCGAGGACATGCCTGTTGTCCTGGGTGTTGAGCACGGCCGCGAACTCGCCGTACATCATGGCCAGTAGGATTCTCTCCGCCGACGCCTGCCACATCGCCGCCCGGCCCTTGAGCTTGACGGTTTTCAGCCAGACGAGCAGATCCTGAACTGTGGGCCAGCGCTTCATCTTCCCCGCCTCGTTGTAGAGGTGGTCGAGGCCCGCCACGAGCAGGGAGATGACACCCTCGCCGCCAAGGTAGGAGTTGGCCATGACGTCCACGATGTTCTTGATCCATACGTGGGTCTCGCAGCCTGGTGGCGGGATGAGCGGGTTGAATCGGAACGGCGAAACGCCCCGGCCGATGGTGAAAACCTGAAGGTCAGGATGCGCCTGGCGCAGATCCCGGTACCCGCGCTTCCAGTCGAGCGCGAGCACCTTGATGCCCCGGGCCATGATGCCCTGCATGAGGATGAACGTGAGATTCGTCTTGCCCGATCCGCTCCTTCCGGCGATCAGCAGGTGCTCCTTGAGGCGCCGGCTTCTGAGAGCGAACGGGTACAACTCCCGGCCACCGGAGGCGATGTTGCCGAGAGGCAGATCGCCCGACGACGCGAATTCTCTTGCCGGTGGCGGAAACGGCGAGCGGTCCGGCTCGTAGTTCGTCCCCAGGTGCTTGGCGGCGAGCAAAGCGAGCGTCTGTTCAATGTCGGCCCGGCCATCCGCATCAGATTCCGCCAGGTACACGTTCCACAGGGCATCCACCTTCTTGCCCAGCACCGGCTTGAGCTTGCGGCAGAGTTCCTCGGTTCGGGAGATCATGGTTCCTCACCCGGGATGCTCTTCAACACCGCCAGCTTGCGGTGGGCAGACAGGTACATCTGCGCGTTCTCGGGGAGCAGGCCCCGCAGCCGCGAGACGTCCTTCCACAGGTTCACCTGCTCCTCCCTTTGCTGTTCGTAGAGCTTCTGAATCTCCTTGTGCTTGGCGTAGTGCTGTTTGGAATCGGCGCTGCCCGGCCCTCGGTAAGCCTCGTGCTGATAGATGGCGTTCACCGCCGCGGACCTGGACATCTCGATCTGGTAGAGGATCCGTTCGTGGATTTCGTAGCGTCTGCGGACCTGACTGATTACATCGTCCAGCCCGAGCCAGGAGGTCTGAGCCTTGTCGCTGATGAGGGCGGTCGTGGGATCAGAAGGCGGTACAGAGAGGTATCCAACCCTTCGTCAACCTCCTGCTGGCTCCGTAGCCACGGGCATCGGCTATCTGATGGCACCAGGGCTCAACGGCGAGCTGGAGAGCCAGCGTCGGCTCCTCTCGGTCTTCCCTTCGCCCGCCTCCATCAGGACACCCACCACCCCATCCGCCAGCGCGTAATACTCGCTGCCGTAAAGGCACGCCTCCGCTTCGCCGCCTTCCCGATCCTTCGACGGCACCATGATGCCCTTGTCCGCCAGTAGCTCCTCGAACTCGTTCACGATGCGGATGGCAAGCTCGCGGAAGTTCTCTTCAGCCACGTGTCTCGCCCGAACATCGCCGCGAAAGAAGGCGGTGTTCGGGATATCTGCTCAAGTTGGCGAGTCTTCGTTGGGCGGAGCGTTTCGCCCGGAACGACCAGCCATGCCCTGAGCGCTTGCGTCCAGTTGATTTGGACCCGGCCGCATCGTCTATCCAGTCATCGCAAGTTCCGGGCTTCGTGTTGATTCGTGGCGGTGGTATAATGGTATCGTCATTTCAACCGAGTTCTCCTTGTGCGGCCGCAGCACAGTTGCCTGCCGGCCGGCACTGACGTTAGTCGCGGGGCTCGGACCGCTTGGCCTGGCCCTGATGACAGCAGATCGGCGTTGAAGGCATCCTGGAGGTTCCCTTCAGAGGGAAGGGAAGAGGCAGTCTGAATCCCTCCTGTCTGATGCGACCAGGATGCCTGGTGATTGATCGAATGAACTGACAACCGCTGACGGCATGGTCGCGTATGCGCAACCTGCGGCGACGACCTTTCGCCGGCAACGCAGCCGGACGCTCCGGCCGCTGGCATTGGCCCGGGGAGGATCGGAGACCAGTTCAACCCAAGGCATAGGGAGAAAGACATGAAAACGCGAGTAGTACTTTGGAGCATCATTATCGTTGTGACATGCTCAACCGGCTTCGCTGTAGGCCAAACTCCCGTCGGCACGGCCTTCACTTACCAGGGCCAGCTCAAACAAAGCGGATTGCCGTTGACCAACACGGCGGACTTCCAGTTCACGCTGTGGGATGCCCTGACCACCGGCACACAGATCGGCACTGCCCAGAGCGCCAGCGGCGTCAGCGTGGCAAACGGGCTGTTCACGGTGAACTTGGATTTTGGCGCCGCAGTTTTTCCTGGTGACGGCCGCTGGCTGGAGATTGCCGTTCGTTCGCCCGCTGGCGCCGGGGGCTACACGACGCTGACTCCTCGGCAGAAGCTCACGGCGACTCCCTACGCCCTCGGGCTCCAGTTGCCTCTCGCCGGCGCAACCACGGCGGCGGGGAGCGCCTTCTCAATCACTAATCAGTCCACAGCGTCCACCAGCGTCGGAGTGCGCGGCCGCATCGGCGGCTCGCCCTCGTACATGTGGGACATACCCGCCGCTGTTCGGGGAGAATCAGACTTCGACGGAATCGTCGTCGGCGTGCACGGGGCCGCGATGTGCGGCGTCCTCGGGCAGACCACCACGGGGAGCGGAGTGCAAGGCTCCGCTGAAGGAGTCGGCGGAATCGGGCTTTATGGAAGATCTGAGGAGACCAACGGCATCGGCGTCTTCGGCGTATCGTACGCAGCCAACAGCTTCGCTGGTTACTTCAACGGCAGGGGGTGCTTCACCGGCGATGTCGGGATCGGCGTCGATCCGCCCACTACCAAACTCGACGTCGACGGCACGGTGAAGATGACCGGCTTCCAGTTGCCGACCGGTGCCGTCTCCGGGCGCGTGCTGATGTGCGATGCCTCGGGCGTGGGTGCCTGGCAAGCGGAAGAGGGGAATGTCAGCGGCAGCGGCACGACCAGCTACCTCCCCAAGTTTAGCGGCGCGAGCACGCTTGACAACTCGGTCGTCTATCAGAATGGGCTCAGCATCGGCATCGGGACCATCAACCCGGGGGAGTACGCGAAACTGCACGTGCACTCCGACGGCGCCATACTCAGAATGACCAACAGCGCCACGGGCACGGACTACAGTGACGGCACGCTGCTGTCCTTCCTGAGTTCCGGTTCCGGTGACGCGATCTTCTGGAATCGGGAGAACGCGAACCTGATGTTCGGCACCAACAACACCGAACGCATGCGCGTGGCAAATAACGGCAACGTGGCCATCGGTCATACCGGACCGGTGTGCAAACTCGATGTACGGAGCGGCACCGGCGACCGCGTGATCCACGCCCAGCACACAGGCACGGGAAACTACCAATACGCCGCGTTCATGGGCAATAGCGAACCGGCTTACGGCTACGGCATCGGGGGCGACTTCTCCGGCGGCGGCACCGGTGTGCGCGGTCAGGGCGGCCTGAATCACAGCACCATCGGGAGCACCGGCGTTCATGGCGCAGCCAACGGCAACGGCGGCATCAAGTACGGCGTCGCCGGGTACGCGACCGGCACAGGCACCAACTACGGTGTCTATGGCGCCGCCTCGGGGGGAACGAACTATGCCGGCTACTTTGACGGCAACGTGTTCGTTACTGGGACAATTAACAAGAGCGCGTGCTCGTTCAAGATCGATCACCCGCTCGCCCCCGCCGACAAATACCTCTACCACTCCGTCATCGAAAGCCCGGACATGAAGAACGTCTATGACGGGGTCGCCACGCTCGATGCCGACGGCGCAGCGTGGGTGCAGCTCCCCGATTGGTTCGAGGCCCTCAACCGGGATTTCCGTTATCAGTTGACCTGCGTGGGCGGCTTTGCCCCCGTGTATGTCGCCCGGGAGATCTCCGGCAACCGCTTCCAGATCGCGGGCGGCAAGCCGGGGCTGAAGGTCTGCTGGCAGGTTACGGGCATCCGGCAGGATGCCTATGCCAACGCACATCGCCTGCCGGTCGAGGTCGACAAGCCGGCCGCAGAGCGGGGCAGGTACCTGGAACCGGAGGCGTTCAACCTTCCACAAAAAATGAGTGTCCACCCTCAGTCGAAAGCGGTGCACGACTAGGCTAGTTCATGAAACGAAGGGAGTTTGGCGATGACCCGCAAGCAACATTCAAAGATCTCTGGCTGGGTGGCGCTGATAGTGATTCCCGTCTGCGTGGTGGCTGCGGAGGACTATAACCTCGACTGGTACACCATCGACGGCGGCGGCGTGATGTGGAGCACCGGCGGCGACTTCGAGCTCGGCGGCACGATCGGCCAGTCGGATGCCGGCACCGTCGTCATGACTGGCGGAGGCTTCAAGCTGGTCGGCGGCTTCTGGGCCGCGCCGCCCTGCTGGTGCCTGTCGGACGTGAACAACGACGGCAACCGCGACGGCTTGGACGTCCAGGGCTTCGTCGACTGCATCCTCGCCGGCGGCGTCAACTGCGCCTGCGCGGATCTGTACACCGACGGCGTGCTCGACGTGCAGGACATCGCCACGTTTGTCGGCGATCTGCTGGCTGGCAACGAGTGTCCGTAGCTGAGAGCGGATTGCATCCGGTTTCGGATCAACGGCGAAACCTGCGCGCGCCTTGGATTACTGTGAGCGGGGTGATCGCGCCTGGCTCCCGCCAACCTCCCCCATCATCACCACGCCCACCACCCCATCCTCCAGCGCGTAATACTCCGCACCGTACAGG
>CAYYBO010000285.1:5288-5863 GCA_964470125.1 uncultured Planctomycetaceae bacterium
TTTCGGCATCGCCCCTGCGATCCTTCATCGGCACCTTGATGCCTTTCTCCACCAGCAGCTCCTCGGACTCATCTACGATGCGGATGCCTATCTCTCGGGCTGGCTCTTTGTTCCGAACATCGCCCCGAAAAAAGGCGATGTTCGGGTTACCTTGCTGGTTTAGCGAGTCCGCCGCGGGGCGGAGCATCTTCTTCGTCGGACAGCAGCGTTGCGAGCATCCTCCTTTCCTTCGCTGAATCAAACGGTACGAATTCGACGGTCTGCGGCGGGTAGCTGACGCTCCTGAACTCGCGTAGCCGTTCGTCAGTGAAGTATTCGCGGTTGCCGTATTTGACTCTGGGCAAGGCCCCGACTCCTGCTTGTTCCATGTTCTGACCTCCAGGCGTTGCGGTTCGCACTGAGGGGGCGGGCCGCAATGCCTCCAGCCGAGCAAAAACATGTTCCCCGCCGAGAACCCGTTGGGGGGAATCTGCGTCTAATAGGGTAGGACATGCACAATGCTGGCCGGCGTTGTGCGGCCAAAACAGTGCGAGCGACGGCGAGTTTGCGCCGGGCTCACACCTCACCTTAGCTCA
>CAYYBO010000286.1:0-5852 GCA_964470125.1 uncultured Planctomycetaceae bacterium
GGTGGCCGCTCGACTCGGGCTCCCGCTGGTAGGGCTCCACACTCCGGTGCAGCAGGTGGTGGACCTGCTCGGCAACGCCGACGCGTACATCGGCGGCAGGTGGCATCCCAGCATCTTCGCCCTCCGGGAAGGTGCGCCGATCATCCCGCTGACGTCCCGGACGTTCAAGATGGAGGCGCTGGCCAGGCTCGCCGGCCTGACTCCCACGACGCATGACGCACTCGACCTGGGTGTTGCGGCGGAGGGAATCGCCGGGCAGTTGAGCGGCTATCTGGGGTCGGAACCGCACCTCCGCGACAGGTTGCTGGATTGGGGGCGGCGCATGGCGCGAGAGTCCAGCAGAAACTTGGGATTCCTTAGCGATATCGTCTCTTCACGCGCGACTGGTTCGTGATTGGTTGAGCCTGCAATGAAAGCGAAATCACACGCAGCAGGGTCCTGCGTCTAGTCCGGAACGCGGTCACAGGACCATGTCTGCGCGATCTGCACGACTGTGCCCCACGCCGGAGGAGGAAGTCTGCCAGTGCCATAGAAGTCCCCACCCGCCACTTCCATGGATCGACAACTTGGAGCCCAAATCAGCAGGTCCTCGGCTGCTCGTGCGCCTTCGCGATAGAGTTTCACATCCAGAGTGTAGGAACCCGGCGATAGCGGAAGCTTCTCAATCTCACACGCAAGCACCTGGCGGCCAGGGCTGAGCGGGCAACTGAACCCGCAGATGTACGAATGGAGAACCGCGACCTTCCTGCCGTACGAATCGTTCACGTCGATGCTTGCGACTGCGGTTCGGAACTCATCCGACGAGTGGACCGCTAATTCCAGGCGGATCGTCCCCCCGCATTGAGCGACAGCAAGAGGCTCACCTGCCGTGTCAGTGAGCCGCACGGCTTCTAGTTCCACCTTGCCATCTTTGCTTCGTGCCAGGGCTGTACCTGGCTCAACGGGATCCCTGTTTGTTCGAAGGTGACTTGCAACCACGCTGTCAACTTCCCCTCGTTTCACTACCTTGCCGCTGTTGAGCAAGATGGCGCTGGTGCAGAGTCCCTCAACTGCCACCATATTGTGGCTGACAAAGAGAACAGTCCTCCCTCCCTTTGCCACGTCATGCATTCTGCCAAGGCATTTCCTCTGGAATTCCGCATCACCCACGGCAAGAACCTCGTCTATCACGAGTATCTCCGGCTCAAGGTGCGCGGCCACCGCAAAGGCCAAACGCACATACATTCCGCTCGAGTAGCGCTTGACCGGGGTGTCGAGGAAGCCCTCAACTCCGGCAAAAGCCACGATCTCGTCAAACTTGCGCTTGATCTCGGCGCGACGCATGCCTAGGATGGCTCCGTTTAGCAGAATGTTCTCTCGGCCGGTCAACTCACCGTGAAACCCGGTCCCCACCTCCAGCAGGCTCGCCACTCTCCCTCTGATCTCTGCTCTGCCCTCCGTTGGCTCAGTGATGTGCGATAGGATCTTGAGGAGCGTGCTCTTGCCGGAACCGTTGTGACCGATGATTCCAAGCACCTCACCCTGGCCCACCTCCAAGTCGACGTTTCTAAGGGCCCAGAGTTCTCGAGACTGGTGAGTTGCAGCCCCGGGGTGCCTTATTCGCTCGATCGGCCGCATGACTGCGCGCGTGAGGGCGCTTCGTAGGGTTTGGTAGCTCTCGCGCTGACCTCCGATCAGGTACCTTTTTCCGAGATTGGACGTACGTACGACCACGTTGTTCACAACTCACACCACATCCGCGAAGACGCGTTCCATGCGTCTGAAATAGAACGCACCACCAACAAGGAGTAGAACAACAGTCGCCATGGACACCCAGATGTATGTACCGGGAAACTGTTGCCCCAGTAGCGCCCAACGGAAGCCGCCGATGACCCCCGTCATGGGGTTCAGCGCGAAAGCGACGCGCAGCGGCCCAGCGGGGATGTCCTCTGTCGCGTAGATCACCGGACTGACGAACATCCACAGCTGAACCAGAAAAGGAATTACGTACTGGACATCACGATAGAGGACGTTGAGGGCACTGAGCCAAAGGCTTACGGCGAGTGCTGTTGTGATTGCCACCAAGACAAAGAGCGGGACGAAGGCCATCTGCCACGTCGGTACAATCCCATAGATGGCCATGAGTATCAGCAGAACCACGAAAGAAATGAGGAAGTCGACCAGTCCTGCCAGTACTGCCGAGAGGGGAATAACGAGGCGGGGGAAGTAGACTTTGGTAATAAGACTGGCGTTTCCCACCAGGCTGACTCCTGATCGAGACAGGGCGCCAGCAAAGAACTGCCATGGCAGAAGTCCGGTGAGGCTGAATACGGTGTAGGGAATTCGCGCGTCGGGGCTCTCAACACCAAGAGCGCGATTGAATACGAGGGTGAACACCACCATGGTGAGGAAAGGCTGCAGCGCTGCCCAGGCAACCCCGAGCACAGCCTGTTTGTAGCGAACCAGCACGTCGCGCCAGGTCAGGAAATAGAGCAGTTCCCTGTAGGCCCACAGCTCTCGCAGCCCCAGTGCCGTCCAGCCCTTTCGATGCTCGTAGACAACGACGGCTGTACCGTTGAGAGTTGCTGCGGTTCCGTTCCGTGCGCTCATAGGCTACCTGGGCCTTTGCAACGCGGCTTCAACGACGCCTCCGCCATGGAGAGCAAGGCCTCGCCAAGAGCGGCTTCGCCATCGGGTTCGACTAGCCGGCCCCTGACCCCGTGGTCGATCGTACAAAGGACCGTACGGAGTACCCCACTGACACTCGTTGCCAGGATCGGCGTTTCCAATACCATTGCCTCCAGCAAGACCGGTGGTTGTCCTTCCGCCTGCGAAGGGTTAACAAGCATATCTGAGGCTCGTATGAATGAATAGGGGTCATCTACTGCCTGATCCGGGAACCCGTGCGACTCCTGAGGTTGTCTGCTCATCGCGCACCACCGCCCGGGTGGGTGATCTTTGCGGCCGCCGCTACCAGGGATTCCTGCATGAGCGCCCGAACTCCTGCTCGGTGTTGCGCTCGCGAGAAGCACGACCAGTACCGAGACTCCGCAGCCACCGACAGGCGGTCCCTGAGCCCTGGGTCGCTCGCGAGCTGAAGGAGTGCTTCGCCGAGGGCTACTTCATCATTCGGCTTGACAAGCCATCCGCTTGAGCCGTGTTCAATGGTGTAGGAGACGCCCCCGACATCTGTGGCCAGTATCGGGGTGCCCAGGACCATTGCCTCCAGCAGCACCAACGGTTGCCCTTCAGCACGCGAGGGATGGACCAGTAGATCAGCTGCACGGATGAAGGAGTAGGGATCGGCTTGGCTCCCCACGAAGGCCACCTGCTGCCCAAGCCCCGCGGCTTCGCTGGCGCTGCGGATCTGCTCGCCCGACGCAGTTACGGGGCCAACAAACACGGCTGAGAGCGATGGAATGGTCTGGGCCACGCATGCGAGAGCCTTGACCATCAGATCCTGGCCCTTCGCGATATCGACTTTGCCCACGCAACAGGCGACAAAGGCGTCTTCGGGAAGGCTCAATCGCCTCCTGAGCTGGATGCGACTCATTCGCCGCACTTCAAGGGCTTCATCTTCGCGAGTGGTGTTGGGGATGATCGTGGTTCGGTTCACGTCCAAGTCAGCCGTCTCAGACCATTCGTCCCTGACTCTGGGCGCAAGAAACACGAGTTTGTCCGCCTGGCGGAGCCGCCGGCTCACCCATTCGCGGGAAAGGCGTGCATTGTTGCGACTGAAGAAGTCCAGGGCGTCAGGGCTGGAGTGCACGAAAATCAAGCGGTATGGGGCAGCGGCCAGTATGGAGTCATTCAGGGTGTCGGCGGCGGGAAATCCGTTGTGGGCGGCGATAGTCGGCGGCCGCTGTCTCAAGCCGCGCCTAATGCTCATTGTGTCTGCCCAGGCGCGTGGGGCCAGTATGGCGGAGCGCACAAGCGACCTTGGATCGGCGAGCAACGAACGTGGCGCACCCTCTATCTCTGGAAGGCGAAGCCAGCGCGTAGCAGGAACCGGTTGTCCGTCGACCTTGTCCGGTAGAGGACAGCGGTCTCGGCACACAACTGTCGTCTCGAGACCCGGAGCCAGCATGTGAGAGAGGAAGTCCGCCCCCGCCCTGCTACCACCGTCGCGTCCGGCGAGGGTATTTGCCAGGAAGTAGATCACGTATCTCCTATGAACGAGGACGCACGGCGCCTACCGCCACTATCCTGCTTCGGCGTATCCCCCGTAGCGCTGATAGTAGCCGCGAGGGCGAGGCACGTCCTGTACGACAACGCCGATGACGCGCGCGCCGGTGCGGCCGAGAGCATTGCGCATCTCCCTGGCTCCATCGTGCGTCGTGGAGAAGAGTCGGGCGGTGATCAGTACGCCGTCCATATGTGGTGCCAGCACCAACGCATCCGAGACTGCCAGTACGGGCGGCACGTCGACGAGCACGTAGTCGGCAACTCCAGCCAGGTGTGTCAGTAGGGCAGCCATCTGTGATGAACCCAAAAGTTCAGCTGGGTTGGGCGGGAGTGGGCCGGATGAGATGCACGCGAAGTGACTGGCTGCAGAGGAACCATTGTGGTTCGGCTTTGCTGATCCTGATTGGGTGCGACCGTGGCTGACCGGAAGGAACCGGTCCGATTGCAGGGCTTGCGTCACGGCCGCGAGTTGCGCGGTTCCGGCCAGATAATTGGATAGACCCAGCTCGGGATTCACCCCCAGATAGGTGTGCAGCCTCGGCTTGCGGAGATCGGCCTCCACGATGACGACACGTGACCCTGAGAGCGCCAAGGCCAGAGCCAGATTGACTGTCGTGACAGATTTCCCCTCCCGAGGCAATGCGCTCGTGATCATGAGAGTCTTCAGGGGTTTGTCGAGTTCGAAGAACTGGAGATTCGACCGAAGACTGCGGAAGGCTTCGAGCAACAGCGTGCCGGAATCCGAGAAGCCGATGACGCCCTCTCCGCTTCCGTGTTTCCGCCGTTTCCACTGACGGCCGACTCGCGGGATCTTCGCCAAGATAGGAGCTCCGATCGCCGCTTCCAGCGCTTCATCGTCCTTGATTCTCTTGTCCAGGTGTTGAAGCAGGAAGGCCAGCGCAAGCCCGAGGATGATGCCGGCGATGCCGGCGATGCCGGAACTCCAGATGAAGCGTGGATAGAACGAACTCGATGGTACGCCTGCGCTTTGCACCAGCGCGAATCCGCCGGTTTGCATCGACTCCAGGATCCCCAACTCCTCGTACTTCTGTAGGAGTGTGCGTCCACGTTCAGAGTCCAGTTCCTCGTCACTCATCCCTGACAGTTCCGCCGCGATCTTCTCCCGCGCGGCGGAGAGCGTGGCTCTGTCCGATGCCTGCCTGAAAAGGATGAACTGCTCGGCGAACGCGTTTGCCACCTGCGAGGCCTCCGCCGGGTCGGGGCTGACGGCGGTTATGCTCATCATGTCCGTGACGGTTGACGGGCTGACTGACAGCATGTCCAGCAGCTGCCCCGGGCTTCGGGGGGTACCGAGCTGCTGTTTGACCATCTTGGCCACGGTGTCTGTCTTGACAAGCGCAGCTCCCGTGCGAAGTGCGCGCTCCTGATCGTTCGTGTCGAATACCCGTGCGCCGAAGAGTGCCTGATCCAGATTGGTGCTCTCGCGCATGACCTTGGCCGTAGCCTGGTACAGGGGCTCCCTCGTGTAGAAGTACGCGAAGGCCACCACTGCCGCCAGCACGGCGCAGCCGACCACTATCCACCAGCGTTCGCGGAGCGTGGCGATGACGTGCTTGAGGTCTATGTCACGCGAGGTTTGGTCCACATCACGAGATCAGGGCGGCGACTTGCGTCGCCGCCCTGACGGTAGGTCGCAGTGGGCAGCGTCACCAGGTATGGGGGTTAGG
>CAYYBO010000287.1:0-5846 GCA_964470125.1 uncultured Planctomycetaceae bacterium
TGACTGTCACCGCAAGCTGATCGCCGATTTCCTGGAAGTGCGAGGGTGGGAGGTTTGCCATATTTGCTGATGGCAGCCTGCGATCGAGGCACTCGGCTGAACCGGTATGGCAGTACCAAGGCCTTGTCCCTTGACGCGGGCATGCACGAAGATATCCACCTCGTGGTTGGTGTCGCCCGAAACCAAGTCGGTGCTATCGCTGGCGAAAGCAACAAGACGGCCGTCGTGCGAGAGTGAGGGGTAGTAGCTGTTGCGATTGCCCGTCGCTCCATGCGGGCCGACGCTGACCGCCTCGGCGATCCCGGTCTGTCGATCGTGGACGAAGACATCGCTGAGAAGATTGAGGTCGTCTGTCGCGAGGTTCGCCGCGAAGCTGGTGAAGGCCACGTAGCGGCCGTCGGCCGAGAGCACGCCGTCGTGGCCACCGCGGTCGCTGGCCACGCCGAAATCAATGACCTTCGGAACGGCCCAGTCGCCTTGAACAGTCACCAGGACGTTCGACGGCTTCAAGTCGCGGTGAATGATGCCCTTTTGATGGGCGTGCTGCACGGCGTCACAAACCGCCATGAACAGCTCCAGCCTTTGCGTTGTGCTCAGTGTGTGGCGGTCGCAGTAGTCCGTGATCGGGACCCCGGCCACGTACTCCATCGCGAAGTACGGCAAGCTGCCGCCCGATGGTTCGGTGGTCCCGGCATCGAAAACCCTCGCGACGTTGGGATGATCCATCAGGGCCAGGGCCTGTTCTTCGGCCTTGAACCGGGCGATCACCCGTTGGCTGTCCATGCCCGGCTTGAGGATCTTCAGCGCTACCCTCCGACGGATCGGCTCGCGCTGCTCGGCGAGGTAGACCACGCCGAACCCGCCTTCGCCGAGGGGCTGCAGCAAGTTATACGGTCCGATGGCGTCCCCTGCCTGGAGGCGGCGCCCGCCCGCCCTATCGCCGCCGGCGATCCGCGACTGAGAATTGTCGGAGGGCCGGGTGGCACTGAGATCAACCGTTCCCCCCAGCGCCCGTACGCGGTGGAGCAGGTCCTCATGCTCGGCCACGAGGCTCGTGTCCCGCCGATTGCAGTCCTGGCAGGCCGCCAGGTGGTCTCGGACCCGCTCGGTCTGGGCCGCATCCATCTCGCCGGCATGGTAGCGGTTCAAGTCGGACTCGCTCAGGCAGGGCATCATCGTCCTACTCATCCTCGCCCAGGAGTTCCTTCATCTTCTCGCTGAGTCGCTGCGTTACGCGCCATTTGATCTTGTAGAGTTGATTCGCCGAGATCTTCATGGCCTCGCACACCTTCTCGACCGGCTGCTCTTCCATTACGTAACTCTGAAACGCCTGAAACGTCGCTTCGTCGATCTCCTCGCGGACCATTCGCAGGCCGTGCTTGAGGTGTTCCTCCATCCAAAGGTTGTCGAAGGCCTCTTCCGGCGACTGTTCGCGGTCCTGGTCCCGCTTGAAGTCCTGCGATTCGGCGGGCCGGTCGTGTCGGTCGCGGAGCAGGTTGCGGACGCGGTTGTTCACCAGCGTGCGAAGCCAGCCCTTGAAGCGGCCTTTCGCGGGGTCGTACTCGAATCCGTCGATGTGCTCGTGGATCGCGGTCATGCACTGCTGGACCACGTCGTCCGCGGAGGCGTCGTCCAGACCTCGGCTCATAGCAAAGCGGTGCAACATGGGGCGATAGATAGCATCGAACTCCCGCCACGCCGCCGAGTTCCGGCGATCCTTGATCCGCACCAACAGACTGGCCCTGGTCGTTTGCATGATGCAGCGCCCGCAAGACGCCGGGCATCATAACAAATGTGTGCGTGAGCTGCATAGTGGTTTCACCCTGAAGACCTCTACAGGCGCCGTCCACTCGGGCGTGAGCGTTCGCCACCTCCTGAGCCTGTACACGCCAGCCGGGCCGATCTTCCGCGGAAGAACAACAAACCTTCACGATTCGCGAAACCCTGGAACACCTTGGTTAACCGGGAAGATTTACCGCCCAGCCGGGTACCCCCGGTGATGTGAGCCCGCGTGAGCGGGACGAGTGAAACGGAACGACCCGGCGAAAGGAGAACTGAAATGAATCGAGGAACTTGCATAACGGCGATCGGCAGAATGACGGTGGTTTGCGCCCTCCTGCTGGCGGCAAGTGTTTCCACGTCGGCGCGGGGGCAGGACTACTGGGACTATTGGGATTACTGGGGCAATCAGCAGGGCCAGATCGATTATGGCACCGGTGGGTCCGGTCAGGACGTCGGCGGTCCGTATTCGGCGGCCGGCGGGCGGCACTTCGCCGTGCTCGTCGGGATCAACTACTACGCGACCGGCTCCAATTCGCTGACCGGCTGCGTCAACGACGCGACCGGATTGCGAAGTGCGCTGCTCGAGGATTCATCTCGGTGGAACTCGGCGGATATCACGCTTTTGACCGATGATTACGCCACCAAGAACAATATCCGTGCCAGTCTGCAATGGATGGGCCGCAGCGCCGGTCCCGGCGACGTGTGCGTTTACCTCCAGTCCAGCCACGGAGGCCAAAGCTATGGCACCAGCACTTACCTGGTGGCCTACGACGACTATTACACCGACACGGAACTCGGTATGGACCTGGCGAGTTCCTTCGATGAACAGACGAGCGTGATCATCATCGTGGACGCCTGCCACGCGGGCGGCTTGTTCAAAAACAAGGGCAATGCGCGTGTGGCCGCGGAAGGGCTCAACAGCGCTTTCGTGCAGAACGTGATGGCCGCGTACCATGGCGCCAAGGCAAGCTCGGCCAAGGACGGCTCGGCGCGTTCCAAGAGCCTGAGCAGCAACATCGGCTTCATCACCGCGGCGGATTACAACGAAACGTCGTCCGACGTGACCAGTCCGATGGTTTTTGGTGCGGCCCAGGGTCTCTTCACCGGGTACCTGCTCCAGGCCTTTCACAAGATGGAGACCGATACCAGCGGCGACCGCCGACTGAGCTTCTGGGAGCTGTATGCCTGGGCGGCGCCTCGGGCGAACCAGAATCAGACGGCTCAGACGTTTAACCAGCCGCTGCTCAATGCCACGATCGCCGCGGCACTGTCGGCGAACGCACAGCTTGGCGGCGGGCAGTCGGGGGCGGGCCTCGACGGAGGGTACGCCCTTGGAGCCTGCGGCCTGACAGGCGGTTTCCCGTTGTTTGCGACGTTGGGGGCAGTGGGCTCAATCAGCTATGGCCGACAGGCCCGAAGGAAGCGGCCCTGATAATCACCAGCGTCGCTTTCCCGCCAGCACAGAGCACGGCTCGCCAAGAGCCGTGCTCCTGCTTATCTGGGAATAGCCCCGTGAACTCATCATGCCAAGCATGGCCGGCAGCCCAGAAGCCTTGCTGCGATCAACGGGAAGCTGGGTTCTGATGGCTCGAGTGGCCTTCTCGAGGACCGCTTCGGCGGGAGAGAATTCGTGTGCAAGGCGAAGGATGGGCAACCCTTGCCCTTCTGGCGGGGCGGACGGCAAAGATCACGGAGGCAGACACGTCGAGTAGTGGCGTCAGGGTAGTGACCACGCCTTCTGTCCGTACCGGAGGCCATGACAAGGCCTTGCCTGGCTTTCGAGCACACCTGGCTCATAGCCCATGCGAGCCCTGATCGACGAAACGGGGTTTCATTCAATAGGCCTACCCGCCCGAGTATCACCGGCAGGTCGGCTTGGCATTGGTACAGGCGCCTCTCTCTTAGAAGCCCTCTCCCCTGCGCGGAACCTCGCCGCGGCCCCTGCATCGGCCGAGGGGCAGGTCGGCGGCATCCCGGACACGCGCAACAAGCCAATCCTGATGCACGGACCTTGCCGACGGGCACAGCATCAGCCGCGCAGTCCACGAAGCGGTCAGGCAAGAGGAGGGAACCACGAGAAACGAACTGTTGATCAAGTACGGCCGCCCCAAGCCGCAGCCAGCTCAACTGCCTTCGTCCCCAGTAATAACACGCAGGTCGGGTTCCATCCGCTTCGGTGAGTGGGCAGGACCCGACCTGCGAGATTGTGTTTCCTGGGCGTGTCTTTCGTTCGGTTTGACTGGTGTGCGGCATTTGGTGCGGGGCAACTTACCACAGGTAGATATCGCCGGTCACCGGGTCCACCCAAACGTACACCGAATCTTGCGGATTCGGCTTAGGTTCACAGCCCGTGCTGGCCGCGGCGACGGTGAACAGACCGAGCAGACAAAAGACCGTCTTGACCAATCCCGACTTGCTCATCTTCTTCAACGTGCTCATCTGAGTACTCCTCAGCAAGGCGTTGTGTTTCCGAACGACCCTGTGTCGTTCGCTGCAGGGAGTACCCGGTTGCCGCGGGCTTCTTCCCGGCTTTTTCAAGATTCCGCGAGGCTATGAGCCGGTTCGAAGGAGAACGCCGTTGCTTCAAAGAACGATCCGAAGATCCAGTCTCCGAGAATCAGGATCGGGCCATGGCTACGGCCCGGATGACCCTTGTGAGCGGAGGGGCGCTAGCCGGAGAAGATCCCCCCTCCTCCGGGGTACATCCCAGTGGCAAGAGAGTCGAAGAGGGGAGCAAAACAGGACCTCGTGACTCAAACCGAAAGCAGGACTGGAATGATGCCGGGGTGTTACAGCCCGATGATCGACGACCTCTCCGGGAGGCCGAGCCATGAGTGCCCGTGAAGCCAGACATCTCCGCCGCAGGGCTCAAGCCCGCTCGGCCAACCGCGCCGGCCTCGGCGTCAGCGAGTTGTTCACCGGTCCTCCACGCGACGCCCAGATCATCCTCGCTACGCGCGATCTGCGGCTCAAGAAATACCTGCTGGGGTATTGATGATCGGCAATTGAAGCAGCATCGTACCTGCAGGAGCATTACGCTGTTCCAGCCGAGACCAGCGAATGTCTCCAGGATGCTGCCAGAAGTGTGGCTATGACCTTGCCGGCAGCAATCATGCAGGTTGCCCTCATTCAGCCCTGCCAGATACCCCCAACACACCGAAAGCTCCAGTTGGCGAGAAGTAATCTTACTTCTCTTGGAAGATCCTTGCGGCTGGCGGGTACTCACCCATGAAGACGGTTGAACGGCAACCGACGAAGCAGGAATTCTGAGACAAGGGAGACAAGAAACATGACCCCCGCAAATCGGACAACGACGAGTGTGTTGAACAAAGTGGTGCTGACTCTTGCGATCCTCGGCGGTCTCATCGGCGGCAATGTCGGCTGCGACCAGGCCATGACCGATGCCTTTGCAGAGGGCTTTGCCGTCGGCATCAGCAATCCGCAGTTGTTTTCGACCGGCAACAGCGGCTACGGTTCTTACGATCACACCTGGGAGTACACAGGTTGGTAAGCCAGGAGGTCCCCTGCTGACTTGCGAGGCCCGACCCCGATGGCGGAGACTCTTCCCGCTCTGCCATCGGGTGTTTGTGCGCAGGGTTGATCGCGGTGGTTGAGAGTGTCGACTGCCTGCGGCCCGGGTTGACTGGCGTCGCGAGACGCAATGGATCTGTCCTACACAAGGCGGAATGAGCAGAGAAGGCCGCCCTGGTTACGTTGCCTCAATCCGCCGCATCGCTTCGGATCGGGCCATCTCGATCATCCGGCACAGCTCAGTAAGGCTAAGCCCAGCGAGAGCGAGGCCGGTGCGTTTGCCAGTTGGACGTCCCGGCCGGCGTCCTGGCTTTCGTCCCTTGCGGGTCATGCCTACTTTCCGCTTGCCGCCCTCGTGCGTGGTGTTCATGTGCCGGGCCAAATGGGCTGGCATGGAAAAGCGGCGGTCGCACTTCGAGCACTTCAGCTTTTTCTGCTTGGCCATGGGGATGCTCCTGGCTGCGGCTTGCTCACCAGCCAGACCATACCGCCGGCAGGAAGAGATGCCAAGGGCGGCTGTTCATCGTGCCATG
>CAYYBO010000288.1:0-5839 GCA_964470125.1 uncultured Planctomycetaceae bacterium
GGTGGCCGGCTTCAAATACATACAGGCCTCGGTCGCCGGCATCCTGAATCAAACTTCGACGATCTTCGCCATAATTCTCGCGTCGCTCATTTTGAAGGAGGAATTCAATCGGCGCAAGTTGGCGGCCATCACGCTGGCCATGCTGGGTGTCGTGCTTGTCGCGTGGAATCCTCCGGTGCCTTATCCGTGATCGTCCAGCGCGGATGGGCTTCCTCAGACCGCCGCCACAAGGCCTGATCAGGGCGAAGGTCGGGCTTCCGTCGCGGATGAACTCTCCGAACCAATCGGTTACAATGAAGGCACGCAAGGTTAAGCGGCTGTACAGTTTCGACCGAGGATTCCGACCGTGTCCTGCGACATCTCCGAGCAGCAACTCTGGAGTTGGATCGACCGGGAAGCTCCCGAGTTGGAAGAGCACCTGGCGATCTGCGAGCGTTGTCGGCAGTTGGCCGAGGAGGTTCGATCCGGAATCAAAGCCGTCGAGAGTGGATCAGCGTTCTTGTCGCTTCCGTTGCCGGAGAAGATAGGTTCGTACCTTGTAAAGGTGCTTGTTGGAGAAGGCGGGCAGGCCCTCGTCTATCAGGCGGAGCAAGAAGAGCCGCGCCGCCCGGTCGCGCTCAAGGTGCTCAAGGGGGGGTGCGTCCTCGGGCATCAGGATGTCCGGCATTTCCGGCGTGAGATTCAAGCCCTCGGCGTGCTGAGCCATCCGGCGATCGCCACGATCTACGACGCCGGCCGCACCGAACACGGGCAATATTTCTTCGCGATGGAGTTCATTGAGGGCGTGCCGCTGGACAGGTATGTCCGGGATCGCAGCCCGACCCTCGAAGAGCGCCTGCGGCTGTTTGGCATGATCTGCAAAGGCGTGCAGTACGCTCACGAGCGCGGGGTAATCCACCGAGACCTGAAGCCGTCGAACATCATCATCACCGCGGAAGGGCGCCCCAAGATCTTGGACTTCGGGCTCGCGCGCTTGACGGATTCCGACGTATCCATCACTCAGACTACAACGAAGACCTCCCACATTATCGGTACTCTGCGGTACATGAGCCCCGAGCAGGCGAGGGGCAATCCTCACGAGGTCGGTGAAGCGACGGATGTATATTCGCTGGGAGTTATTCTGTACGAGTTGATCACCGAGCAGCCTCCGTACGAGGTCAGCCGGTTCGTTCCTGATGCCGTGACCGCGATCTGCGAGACACATCCGCGGCGCCCCGGCAGCATCAGGAAATCGCTGCGGGGCGACTTGGAAACGATCGTCCTCAAGGCCCTGGAGAAGGAGCCCGCCGGGCGATACGAATCGGCGGCGGCGCTTGACGAGGACATTCGCCGCTACCTGGAACACGAGCCGATCCTGGCTTGTCCACCGAGCGGCTTGTACGTGCTTCGTAAAGGTTTGCGGAAGCACCGCCGAAGGATCGCCGCGGGCGCGATCGCCGTGGTTCTCGGGCTCGTCGTAATCGGGAGCGGCGCCTGGCTGCAAGCGCGGTCGCTGGAGCGGCAGCGAAACCGCGAGGAATTCGAGGCTCGCCAAGCCATGACCCAACTGCGCGATAGCGAGGTAGCGAGGGCTCGCCGGAAGGTGCTGAGTTGGCAGCAGGATTTGGAGAGCGGACAGAGCTCGGAGAATATCCTGGGAGTGGCCGAAACCGCCAGCAGGCAGTATCCGGAGCTGCGGGAGGCCGTCTTGGTCGCGGCCCAGGCACATTTCGGAAGGCCCGAAGGAGTAGGCCGGCTCGTTGCCATTCAGTTGCTCCGGCAGAGCATCCACCGGGACCGGTCGCGATGGGAGTGCGCTGCCCTGCTGGCGGAGTTCTACCGCAAGATCGATGAGTCGGCGCTGGCCGCCGAGTGGGAAGCCCAGGCGCAACAAGATGTGCCGGACACGGCCGAGACATGGTATCTTCGGTCCTTCGCAACGTTTGAGCCGCGCGAAGCGATTGACTGCGCGCGCAAGGCGGTAACGTGCCAGCCGGACCACCTCCTCGCCCAGCAGCGTCTCGCTGGGTTGTGCCTTGTCGCCGGGGACTTTGACGAGGCTTTGAGGGCATTTGAACTGCTTGCCACCGCTGACGGAGACAGCCTGCGATGGATTGCATTCAAGGTAGTTATCTTCATCAGGCAGGGTCGGCTGCCTGAGGCGATTGAGCTGTGTGACGCCCTAGTGCGAGCCCACGATCAGGACCCCTGGGCGTATCGCCATCGTGCCAATGCCTATCGGCGCATGGGCAAGTACATCGAGGCCGTGAGCGACTATACCAAAGCGATCGAACTGGTGAATGAAGACGGGGAATCAAACGCCGTCTGGTTACACTTTCAGCGTGCCTCGCCGCTGTGGATTCTTGGGCGCCTTGAGGAAGCAGAGGAGGACTATCGGCGCGTTCGCGCGGACCTGGCCAAGCCAGGCTACGGCGACGTCCGGTTGTACATTCTGCTCCGCGACCAGGAACGGCTAAACGAAGCTGAGGAGGTGCTGAGTCGCGCCGTGCAACAAGTCCCCGCGACTGACCGTTGGATGAAGGCGATATATGCCTGCGCGGGGGGGCAGCTTGATGCGGACGATTTGATCCGCGACGCCCTGGAAAGAGACAACCGCGAACACCAATGCGAGGCGTACTACTATGCGGGCGAAGTCCACCGACTCGCCGGCCGACTGGACGAAGCCAGGCGGTGTTTCGAGAGGTGCGTCGAAACGGGGGTGGCGTATGACATGGATAACATCCTCGAGCCGATGAACGAGTATGACCTGGCTCAGTGGCGCCTGCGGCAACTGACGGCGGGAAGCGATCTCCGGACGATGAATGGAGCGGCTTCATCTCCCAGTCGCGCACGTTTGGCCCGGATTGGTCTGGTTCTGCCTTGTGCCGCCTATTGACCGGCGCCCCAAAGCGGCAAGGAATGCGACCCGCCGGACTCCGCCCCGCGGTGTCATCAGGAATGGGAGGCGGGAGAAGTCGATGGCGGCCGACCGCGCCAACCAACGTCCGGAGGATCTGACACCATCGTTGGTGGTTCGCCTGCGCGCGGGTGATGCCACGGCAGGCGTGGTACTGGACGACGTGTACCGCCAGCCGATGCTGCGATTTTGCCACGGCTACCTGGGTCGCCTGCAGGATGCGGAAGACGCGATGCAAGAGGTGTTTTGCAGGGTGCTGCAGGCCACCGAAGTGCCGGACAATTTCCGCGCGTGGTTGTATCGCGTCGCCCGTAACTACTGCCTGAACGTGATCCGCATGCGGGAGCGCCATCCCGCCCAAGTACTCCCCCCGGATTCGCAGCTCGATGCCGACTGGACCGGCCACCTCACGCGGTTGGTCCGGCAGGAAGAGCGGTCGCGCGTGGCCCACCTCATTGGGGCGCTCCCAATGGGACAACGTGAAGCCCTGCGGCTCCGTTATGCGGAGGGCCTTTCGCGGCCGGAAATTGCGTATGTCTTGGAAGTGCCCGAATCGGTGGTCAAGTCGCGGCTGTTTGAAGGACTGAGCAAGCTCCGTGAACACAAGTCGCTGGTTGAGGACGGGTAGGGCTCGTCACATCGGCGGCTGGGCTCGGCGATGAACGGCCCTCCGGAGAGCGGACGCCCCCCCACGGGGGCGGGAAACGCGCTACGCGCCGGCAATGCCCTCGCGAATGGCGAAACGCGTCAACTCCACGCGGTCGTGGATGTTCAGCTTGTTCATCAGGCTGCTGGTGTGACGGTTAACAGTGTTGACGCTGATGTGGACGGTCTGAGCCACTTCTTTCTTGGACATACCCCGGGCGAGGTATCGGAGGACTTCAATCTCACGCTTGGTAAGTGTCGAAACCCGCGAGCGGCCGGCACGGGCCAGCCGTGGACCGCGATCATCAATGACGATTCGAGATTGAACCTCCGGGGAGTAATAGGTTTCGCCCGCGGCCACGTTGCGGATCGCCGCCAGCAAGACGTCCTCCGCCTGCGATTTGGTGACATAACCCCAAGCCCCAACGACCATCGCCTGCTCGATGTATCCGTCGTAGACGAAGGCGCTAAGGAAGATGACCCGTGCGTTGGGACTGGTCTGGGCAATGCTGCGAGCGGCGTCGAAGGCGGAGAGGCCGGGCATGTCAATATCCATGAGGATGATGTCCGGTTTCAATTGCGGCGCCATCGCGGTCGCCTCCTCGGCGTTGCCGACGACGGCGACGACCGACAAATCCTGCTCGGCCTCCAGGCGGCTGCGCAGCATAGACCGCAGCATGGCGTGATCGTCCACAATCATGATACTCGTGGGTTTGTTCATCTTACGACCTCCTCCTGCACGGACTCTTGCCCAAGCATCCATTGTATTGTCTTGACAAGATCCGCCGGCTGAAAGGGCTTGCCCAGGAAGGTAGATGCGCCAGTATCTTCCCGCTCACAATCCAACGCGCTTCCGGCGGCGATCACCACCAGCGGGATTTTGAAGCCCGCGGCCCGCATGCGGTCGATCCAGTCCGCTCCCTGTCCCTCGATGTGATCCAGGTCTACGACAACGACGCGAATCACCCCGCGGTCCCGCTCGAGCCGGGCGTTGGCCTCAGCACAATCCGCTGCCGCGACGACCAGATAGCCCGCCTGCCGCAACGTCTGGGCAATGAGTCCTCGCAGGCAGGCTCCGCCTTCCAGCACAAGCACGCTCTCACCCTTTCCCGACAGCGCCGGCCGTTCGGTCTCACCGATTGTGCCTGCATTGGCCGGCAGGCAAGGGAGCACGACATCAAAAGTCGAGCCCTTGCCGGGGTGGGAGTCTAGCCGGATTCGCCCCCCATGGGCCTTAACGATGGGATCGACGATGGCCAGGCCCAGCCCGGTCCCACGTCCCCGCGGCTTGGTTGTAAAGAACGGCTCGAAGATGCGTTGCTGCACTTCAGGGGGCATCCCCACACCGGTGTCGCGGACCCGAATCCGCGCTTCGCCCGCCCGGCCTTCGCGAACGTACCCGTCCTCGGAGACAAAGGGCGCAAGAGAAATAGTCAGTTCTCCGCCATCGGGCATTGCGTCTCCGGCGTTCATCGCCAGGTTGATGAGTACCTGCTGAAGCTGTGCCCGATCAGCATCAACGGTCAAGGAGTGATCGGGTCCGAGCTCGATGCGCAACTCCACATTGGCCGGCAAGAGCCTCCGCAGCAATTCCTGGCACTCCTCGATCACCTCGGCGAGCACGACCGGCTGTCGCTCCACTGCAACTCCCCGGCTCAAGGTGAGAAGCGAACGAGTGACGTTCGACGCCTGTCGGGCGGCTTGGTCAATCGAAGCCAACAGGCTCTGCCGCGTCGCCTCATCCATATCCTTTGTCTTCTGGAGACGGTCGGAACACGAAAGGATGACCGTCAGCAGGTTACTGAAATCGTGAGCCACACCGGTGGCGAGTTGGCCGACCGCCTCCATTCTCTTTAGCTGATGAATATGCTCTTGAAGTCTCTCTCTCTCCTGCTGGGCCTTGCGCTGCTCTGTGATGTCGAGGCCCGTGCCGATGACGTATCGCACATTGCCCGCCGAATCCGTCAACGCCGTGTTTGACCAGGCGATGAGCCGTCGCCCCCCGCTCTGAGTCAGCCAGTGGTTCTCATGCTGGTTTGGGAAGACGCCGCCGCGAAGGCCGGCAAACACCTTCTTGACCGGCTCCGTCTCCTCGGGCAGCAAGAACAAGTCCCACAGACGCTTACCGACGACATCTTTCGACGAATACTCGGTGACCCGCTCACAGGCGCGGTTGAAGCGGACGATTCGTCCCTCCATGTCGAGCACCACCACCAGGGCGTCGGCGGTATCGAGAATCGCGGAGACCAAATCACGATCCTGGCGGACAAGCTGTGCCTCGTGGTGGCTCCGTTCTAG
>CAYYBO010000289.1:0-5834 GCA_964470125.1 uncultured Planctomycetaceae bacterium
CATCAGCCACGCGGCATCCGGTGTTCGGCTTTTTTCGGGTTTTTTCACTTGGCCGAGGACTGCAAAGCGAAAATCATCCCCACCCGCCGCGGCTCGGCGGTAGTTACGCCCTCCTGTTGCGGCGGATCGCGGTCTCGAAGACGTCTGGCACCCGCCACGGCGGACAGGCTGGGGGGCCGACGCTGCCATGGCGGGTGGAATCCGCCCCTCGCTTCGATTTTCGACTTTTGGCTTTCGCCTACCCTCTCTGCAATCGCAGCGATCGGTTCCGATCGCGCTCGCCGTGGTCTTGAGAGCGGGATTCGCCTTCGGGGGTGACGTACACCGCCCGGCGGTCGCCGACCACGGGACACTCCCGCTCGCAGAGACCGCAGCCGATACACCGCCCCACCGAAACATGCGGGACCTTCAACTCCACTTGCAGCACGGCGGTCGCGCCTGCCTCGGGCGGCCGGCCGAAGCGGCCGTTAATTCGCAACGTGTCCGTGTCGTTGGACATGATCCGATGCGTCTCCGTTGCCCCGTCAAGATGTCGAATCGCAACGTAGAACGGCGTTGTCTCGTCCCCTCGAAACTGATCCGGCCGGAAAGAGGTTCGCTCGCCAAGGCCCCCGGTCGCCGCGATTTCGGCGAGCGTGACCGCATCCTCCTTCGAGCCGACCACCAGCTTCCGACTCGTCCGCAAGTTCCGCATCTGCCGCTCGGTCCAGATCGCCTTCGGACTGGTCGGGCACACCTCTTCGCACACGACGCAAGGAATGTTCTTGCTATACGGCAGGCACCGGCCGACGTCGAAATGGGCCGTGCCCAGTTTGATCGCGCCTTTGCCGGCGAAGTCTCCGGTGCCGTGCTTCTCGTCGATAGTAATCCGCCGGATGGCTCCAGTCGGGCAGACTTGCCCGCAAGCGGTGCAGTTGAACTGGCAGTGCCCCATGCGGTAGTTCATCACCGGCGTCCACAGCCCCTCGACGCCCGCCTCGGCCCACGTCGGTTGCAGCACGTTCGTCGGGCAGACGCGGATGCACTGGGCGCACTTGATGCAGCGTTCGAGAAACTCCAACTCTTCGACGGTGCCCGGCGGGCGAATGACCTTCGACGAGAAGTTCCGCGTCGCGCCCCCCGAGGCCCTGGCAAACGGATGGAACAACAGGCCGGCCAACGCCCCGACGAACACGCTTCGGCGCCGCACGTCCGGCCCCGCAATCACGCGTTCTCTCGGCGGCATGAAAGCGAACCGCAGCCCATCGCTGGGGCAGTCCTCGATGCAGTTGAAGCAGACGAAGCACTCACTCTTGCGAAGGTCCTTGTGCGGGTCGCAGGCCCCTTCGCAACTCGTCGGGCACTGGTTGCACTGGTTGCAGGACTTCTCGTCACGCTCGATCCGCCACCAGCTCCACCGGCTGCACAGGCCCAGCAAGGCCCCCAGCGGGCAAAGCGTCCGGCAGAAGAACCGCGGTATGACCAGATTCATCGCCACGAGGAAGAACAGGATCGCCCCAAGAAGCCAGCCGCCCTGATGCAGGCGAGGGTCGCCGAGGGCACCGGCCCAGCCGTGGACTTCTTGACTCAGCCGCGCCGGCAGCATTGCGTGGAGCCAAGGATGGTCGAACACATACTGCGCAGCCATAGTCAGTGCGGGTACAACGGAACTGGTGATAGAGCGATACAGCAGGCAGATCGGGTCCAACAGGCCGATCTGAAGCTGGCCGAGCGCCGCCGCGACCAGCATCGCCGCCAGCAGGTAGTACTTGAACCGATACATCGGCCGATAGGCGTTGGCGTCGGCCTTCTTCTTGCCGCGCAGGCCGCCGAAGGCCCAGCCGACGAAGTGGTGCAGCGCCCCGTACGGGCATATCCAACCGCAGAAAAACCGGCCGAGGAAGAAGGTGGGGATGAGTATGACCAGCGACCAGAGCAGGCCCCTGTAAACGGTGTGCGTGGTCAAGGCGGTGGAGAGGGCGATGAGCGGATCGATCTCCAGGACCTTGCTGACCCACAGGTGCAGGTTCGGATAGCGGTTAAGATTAGTGAACGTGGTCACTACCACGAACGCGAGGAACAAGGCAAACATCACCGACTGAACGATGATGCGGACCGTTGTGATGCGCAAACCGGCACCAGCGACCTTATCTCCCCGCTGGTGCGAGAATCCCTGCTGGTGCGAGAATCCCTGCTGGTTCGAGAATCCTTTCTCGCACCCACTCCCGCAGGAATCCTCTCCTGCGTCGTCCGTTCTCGCATGGTCACTCATCTATCGCCCCTGCAATGGCCGCGGGAAGGGATTCCCGCAGAGACGGGTGCGAGAAGGGATTCTCGCACCAGCAAGCAATGTCCAAGGGAAAGGACTCTCGCACCGGCGGCAAGCGGGTCCCTCATGCGGTCCGCTATCTCTCCTCCTTCATCCTCACAAGCTCACTCCTGCAATCAGCCCATTCCGCTCATACGCCTTCCAGTCGCATTCCCCAAACCGCTTTACTCCGGCGGCAACTCGTTCAGTGATCTTCCGCTCGGCCATCTCCAGATAGGCCAGCTTCGCGGGGTCGCGGCCGAGGAGCTTCTGATAGCACCATGCGTCGCAGGCCACCGGGTCAACCGAGGCGACGACGGTCGGCCGGCCGATCTCCCCGCCGGGCTTCACGTCCGTGATTCGCCCGCCCGTCGGGCCGTTTCGCATCATCACCCGCGTGCCGTCGGCGATGACCAGGGTCGGGCTGACCATGAAAGCCAGATCACTGACGATGTTGTGGATCGCCTGGTGAAACTGGTTTCGCCGCCCGCCGAGCAGGCCGTACCAGTTCTTGAGGTTCATCGAAGCGCTGCAGAGGTTGTGATCCTTGATCGGCGCCAAACCGATGACCTTCGTCGCCTCCGCCAGCGGCCGATGAAAGACCGACCATCGCCCGAGCGACTCGCCGCGGTTCGCGTCCGGCTGCCGATCGCGAATGGCGACCGTCTTGAAGTGAACCTCCGCCGGCAACACCACTCTGGCGCCCTCCGCGGCGCAGACGTCGCTTATCCCCGACTTGGCGAAACAGGCGTCAGGCGACTCGATCGGGTTGTCGGCGACGAGAATCCTCGCCGCCCCGGCCTCCTTGCACAGCCGGATGACCCAGCGGAGGACCTCGGGATGCGTCGTCGCTCCCAGGTGCGGCGCCCGGTCGAAGCCGACATTCGGTTTGACCAGCACGCAATCTCCGCCGGTCACGAACCGCCGCATGCCAAGGGCGGCATCCAGCCCCCCAATCGCGGCTCGAACCATTCTCTCAATGCTTTGGTCGTCGCCGACCGCAATGCTCAAACGTGGAGCGGACGGCGGGAACTCGATCTTCTCGAAGTAGTTGGCAAGCTGAATCTCGCTCGCGTCGGTCTTTCGCAGTCCGGCGTCGCCCTTGGCGTCGTACAACCACCAGCCGCCCGCCGCCGCCGCGCCCGTCGCGACAACCGCGCCGGCCCCCTGGCGGAGCCACTCGCGGCGAGTCAGCGTTGAGTCAGTCATGGCAAAGCCCCGAAACAGGTATGAAGGCCGGCGGATGAAAGATGCCCAACATCTCGCGATCTCCCTGAGCGCTTCATCCTTCATCCCTCATCTCGTTCCCAATCCCTTCAAAGAACTCCCTCGCCGCCTTCTTCGCCGCTTGCAGGTCCTCCGCGCCGCTCACACCGCCGAGATAGCGGCCCCGCACGAACACGACGTCGATTTCCCCCACCACCTCGCCGGCGACGATTCGCCGCGACGGATCTTCGTCTCGCCAGACAACCTCGCCGAACTCCTCGATAAACGCCTCGTACCGCTTCATCAGTTCCTCGGCCGCCTGCTCGCTCTCCGCTCGATGGATGAACAGCCGCAGCTTCTCCGCCCCCATCGCGTACCGGGCCGTATAGACATCCCTGAGGAAGTCCAGATCAAACACATCCCCCGCCAGGAACTCCAACGAGCCGTCCACACGGCCTTCGCTGGGCAGCAGCCTCGATGCCCACTGATCCATGGCTTCGTCGGCGATCAACCCGGCGATGCCCCTGGCGATCGCGGCCGCCGCCTCGCCGTCCGCCGCGTCCGCGCTGGAGGGCAGCACCTGCACATAGCTCGACCCCTTGAAGAAGAAGACCGCTCCGCCCGCTTGATAACCCTCGCGGCCAATGTCCACCTTATCCGCATCCGGCGGAGCTTCCGCGCGATAGATGCCCTGGGCGTTCTCCGGCTGCCCCATGTCGTACCAGTAAATGTCAATCGTTCGCCTGCTGTCCGAGGCGTGGGCGTAACTCCCGAAAATCAACGACACGACGCGAAATTGAAGGTAGATGTCTGCTCGGCCGTCAATCTTGATGTACAGATTGTCCGGCACGAAACGCGAGACACGCCGCGGCGCTCGCCAGTCCGCCGGGGCGCCGGGGGGGAACGGGCTGGGCAACTCCACGACCGCCGTTTCACCTGCCGGCCCGGCCGCCGCAACCGCCTCGACGGCGCCCCCGCCCGCCCCCTCTGCCACAGCCAACCGCCTCGCCGGCGAGGAGAATTGAGAGACGAAGGCCACGACAATGCCTGCCGTCAGCAAGAGAAAGCATGTCCCCAGGGCCTTCTCCAAGCCTCCGACGCGGGTCCGCCTGTACCGTCTGGCAAAAAACGTGGCCACCATATCATCCAAAGGGCGGCAGCGCGCCTGCCGCCGCGGCTTCCCAGTTCGGCCTGCCGCCCATTCTCCCGATCAGCACCTCCCCGGTCAAACGATCCCCGCGCCCCGCCTTTGCGATTCCCCGTATTCCCTCGCTTGACCTGCGCCGCGTGCCTGCAACAATCCACTCACCGAGAGGAACCCCATGCCCCGACGAGTCGCCATGCGCGCCGCCTTCGTGGCCATTGCGGCCAATTCCTGCCTGCTGGGGATGAAAGCCGCAGCCAGCAGTCTGTCCGACAGCCTCACCATCTTTTCGGAAACGTTGAACTCGCTCTCCGATGTCCTCTCCGCGGTCGTCATCCTCCTGTGCGTCCGCTGGGCCTGGATGCAGGCCGATTGGAATCACCCCTTCGGACATCGCCGCGCCGAGCCCATCGCCGCCCTGGTGGTCTCGATCTTCACAGCCATTCTCGGCTTCGAGGTCTGCCGTAGCTCGGTGGTTCATTTGTGGACCGGCGAACTACCCGAGCGAATCGGGCCCTATCCCATCGCCGCCCTGATCCTCACCGCCTGCGTCAAAGGCGCAATGGCCCTTTACTTCGGCCGGCGAGCCGGCATGCTCAACAGCCCCGCCCTGAGAGCCACCTCGGTGGACTGCCGCAACGACGTGTTTATCGCCCTCCAAGGCCTGATCGGCGTCCTCATCGCCCAGTATCAACTGCGGATGCTCGATGTCATCGCCGCAATGATCGTCGGCCTCTATATCCTCTATAGCGCCTATCGCCTGGGAGTGGAGAACCTTGATTACCTGATGGGCCGGGCCCCGGACGAGAAGACCATGCAGACCATACGCGCCGCAGCCGAGGGTGTGCCTCGCGTCCGCCAGGTGACTGACATCAAGGGACACTATGTCGGCACGTTTGTGCAGGTCGAGCTGACCGCCTGCGTGGACGGCGGTTTGTCCACCTTGGATTCACACGAAATCGCCGAGGCCACGCGTGCGGCCGTGGAGGCCGTCGTCAACGTTGACCGGGCCTTTGTACACATCGAGCCGACGGGGGAAACAAGGGAAAGGCGCCAAGGGCGGAGGATGAAAGACAGCGACTGAGGATGAGCCCGAACAAGCTGCAGCTACGCCGTCCACGGCGACCTTCTCATGCTTCAGCCTCCCATGAAGTGAGCCGCGTCAAGGTCATAAGTTCTTGGGATCGTGGCGATTGA
>CAYYBO010000290.1:0-5812 GCA_964470125.1 uncultured Planctomycetaceae bacterium
TGCGTCGGCGACAAGGACATCAACGGCGCCGGCACGCTCAGCTTCACGTCGGCGATCAATACCGGTTGGCATGACCGACGGGCGACGTCCATCTACCTGGCGTCCGAGTTCGGCTGCGACGGTGGCGATATCAGCGGGCTCAAGTACTACGTCTCGACCGTCACCGGAACGGCGATGAACAACTTCACCATTCGCATGCGGCACACGACGGCGAGCGTGTACACCAGCCCGTATTGCATGTCGACTGATGGCTGGACCGTTTGTTTCCAGGCCAATGTCCCCCAAATCACGACGACAGGCTGGTACACATTCACGTTCACCACGCCGTTCCCGTTTAACGGAACGGACAACGTCGAAGTGGACCTTTGCTTCAACAACGCCTCGTATACCGGCGGTGGGGCCGTCTGGGCCTTCAGCGCCGGCACCGGCGTCTATCGCACAATCTACGGCTACGCCGACAGCACCGCCGGCGATCCGTTGAACTGGACGTGCGGCACCGGCAGCCCGACGATTTACTCGCTCGTCAACGTTCCGCGGGCACAGTTCATCTTCCCGCCGCCGACGACGGGGGCCTGCTGCGTCGGGGCGACCTGCACGGCGGATGTCACCGAGGACGAGTGCGTCAATACGCTCGGCGGAACGTTCCTGGGGCTGGGCACGGGCTGCACGCCGAATCCGTGCTCCGGCGCCTGCTGCGTGAACTACGTCTGCGTGGGCAACACCACCCAAGCGGACTGCCTGGCGCAAAGCGGTACCTGGTACCAGTACCAGGACTGCGCGACGTTCATCTGCCCGCCTTGGAACGACAACTGCTCGGCGGTGACGCCGACGCCGTTGACCAACGGCGTGTCGGTGACCTTCAACGGCAACAACCTCGGGTCGACCAACGACTGCGCCGCTTTCGCGGGCGGTCAGACCTGGGAGGCGTTCTCGCTGCCGGCTGACTACGGATCTTGGACCGTCACACTGGATTATTGCGGGACGGCAGGGCCGTTCGGCAATGCGTGGCTGAACCTGGCCACGACCTGTCCGTGCAGCACCAACACCGCCGCGGGAGTCTGGAACACGACCGCATGCGGCGACGGCAACATCACCATCACGTGGTCGGGCCTCGCCCCCGGCAACTACTGGTATCCTGTGCTGCTCGATCCGGCGAACAACGCCGCCGGGCCGTACACGATCAACGTGGTGGCCGTTCCCGTCTACTGCCCGTCCAACGCGACGAGCACGGCCGATACGCTCTGCAAGATCGTCCAACTGGATACGCTGTACAATGACAGCGGCAGCGCTTGCGCGACGTACAGTGATTTCACGGGGCTGACCCCGCCAGACCTGATGCGCGGAGCCACCTACCAGATCAGCGTGACCCGAGGGTCGTGCGGAAGCACCCACTACGCCGCGTGGGCCAAGGCGTTTATCGACTGGAACCAGAATTACAACCTGGTCCAGGCCTTTACGGGTGGAGTCTCCTCGACCAGCATCGGACACGTCTGGACCGGCAATATCACGGTCCCGGTTGGCGCGGCGCTGGGCACGACGCGGATGCGCGTCGTGGTCCGTGAGGGAGGGACCGAGGCCACCACGCTTGCCTGCGGAACCTACAGTTATGGAGAGACCGAGGACTACACGGTCAACATCATCGCCGCCCCGCCCGAGGGCGCGTGCTGCGTCGAAGCTGACTGTTATCCGGACCAGACCGAGGCGGACTGCCTGGCCCTGTCCGGTGCGTACAAGGGTGACGGCTCGACTTGCGGGCCGCCCAGCCCCTGCGTTGGGGCTTGCTGCTTCCTCGACGGCTCCTGCCTTGAGACCATCGACGCCGCGGCCTGCCTCGCCGCCGGCGGAAACAACTTCAGCGGCACAGGCACGACCTGTGAGCCGAATTTGTGCCCGCAGCCGGGCGTGGACTGCACCAACCCGGTCTTGGTGACGCTGGGCGACGCCGATCTGCCTTGGGTGCAGCTTGGCGCGACCAACTGCGGCTACGGTAACAACTACAACTATCCCGAGACGACGCACTGTCTGTACTACTACGACAGTGGCGAGGACATTCACTACAAGTTGGTCGTCACCGAGCCGATGGACGTCACCCTGACGCTCGATCCGAAGACGACGACGTATGCAGGGTTCGCGATCGGGTATTCCTGCCCGCCGATGGACAACTGCATCGCCGCTGCCTACGGCTCCGCGGCATCGCCCAAGGTGATCGGGGCGCAGCCCAACTGTCTGCACCTCGAGCCGGGCACGTACTACATCATGGTGGATACGTGGGCTTCGCCGACCTGCATCCCGGTCTTCGATCTGAAGATCGAGGAGTGCATCATCCCGGAGGGCGCATGCTGCGTCGATGATGAATGCACCTACGGGACGGCCGGGGCTTGCGCTGCACTGGGCGGAACGTACGTGGGCGACTGGGTCCCGTGCGATCCGAATCCGTGCTTGATGGGCGCTTGCTGCTTCTGGCCGTCAGGCGACTGCCAGAACCTGACGGAAGCGGACTGCACCAGTCTGGGCGGCAACTTCAACAGCGGCGTGTACTGCGCGGGGATCACTTGCCCGACGCCGGGCGACACTTGCGAAGAGCCCATGTCGGTGGAACTGCCGCTGCAGTTGCCGTATAGCAACGTCAACACGAACTGCGGCCGCGGCAACAACTACTCGAACACCTGTCTGGGGTCGTATGACGGCGGCGAGGACATCATCTACCAGATCACGGTGACCGAGGACGTCTGCGTGATCGTGGATATGGACACCACGGCCACCTGGACGGGCATGGCCATCGATGACTCCTGCCCGCTGGATCCGACGACGTGTCTCTACAAGGGCACGATCAGCGGCGCCGGCGGCGTCACGCTGAATGGCGTAATGCTTTATGCGTCGGTGGGTACGTACTATCTGATGATCGATACGTATCCGTCGCCGACCTGCATCCCGCAGTTCACCCTGACCATGACCGCCTGCCCGACGGGCGCTTGCTGCGTCGGATCGTCCTGCTCGGTCGGCTATCAGGCCGCCTGCACGGCCGCCGGCGGCGTGTACGTGGGTGACGGCACCGACTGCAGCACCAGCCCGTGCTTGATGGGTGCGTGCTGCATCTACTCGCCGACGCAGGAGTGCCAGACCACCGACGAGCCGACTTGCGACTCTCTCGGCGGCTTCTGGTTCGTCACCAAGAACTGCGACACCTTTACCTGTCCGGCGGTGGGCAACACCTGCAGCGTCCCGCTGACGGTGCCCATCCCGGCGGCCTTGCCGTACACGGACCCGAACCAGACGACCTGCGGTCGGGTCAACGACTACGCGGACACCTGTCTGGGGTCGTACGACGGCGGCGAGGACATCATCTACCAGTTGGTCGTGACGGAGCCCACGTGCGTGAGCATCACCGCGACGGGCAACACGACTGCGAACAACTGGATCGGTCTCGCTGTTGACGACGTCTGCCCGCTGGGCAGCCCCTGCATGTACGCTGTGGGCGTGTCCGGCACGGTAGCGAATCTGCCCAACGTGGCCTTGCCTCCGGGCACGTACTACGTGATGGTGGATACGTATCCGTCGCCGACCTGCCTGACCGACTTCACGTTGACGATCACCACGTCGACGGGTTGTCTGTCCGGGGCTTGCTGTCTGCCGACGGGCTGCGCGGTCATGTTCCAGGATAGCTGCCTGTTTGCCGGCGGCTTGTTCCTGGGCGTCGGCTCGGTGTGCCTGGGCGAGGACTGCAACCTCAACGGCATCGAGGACGTCTGCGACATCGGTTTCGGCACGAGCCAGGACTGCAACAACAACAACGTGCCGGATGAGTGCGACATCGACGCCGGCGACAGCCTGGATGTCGATCTGAACGGCATCCCGGATGAGTGCCAGCCGGACTGCCAGCCCGACGGCATCCCGGATACCTGCCAGGTTCCGGGCGGCTGCGACGTTGGCAACTGCGGCACGGTCTATCCGGAAGATTGCGGCCAGAGCCTCGACTGCCAGGGCGAGTTCGGCAACGGCATTCCTGACGAGTGCGAACTCGGCGGGAAGGGTCCGCGCTACACCTATCAGTTGGATGACGGCACGCACGAGAACTCGCTGGGCATCACTGCCGGCGCTGATCTCGCTGCGTTGGTCAGCCACACGGTGGCCGATGGCGCCGGCAAGATCACCTCGGTTTCGATCGCCTGGGGCAGCACCTCAGCGGGCGTTCCCGCGATGGTGTATATCTGGAACGATCCGAACCAGGACGGCAATCCTGCCGACGCGACGGTGATCGGTTCGGAAGCCACGGTGACGGCGAACGTCGATATGGACGTCTTCAACGTGGTGACCTTCGATCCGCCGGTGATCGTCGGGCCTGTGGGGACGAAGTTCTTCGTGGGCTTCCTGATCAATGACAACCAGTACCCGATCTCGCTCGACGAGACGGCGCCGGTCTCCGGTCGCAACTGGCTCGTCGGCAGCGCCTATGCGACGCCGCCGATCGATCCGAACGATCTGGACAACACGGCGTACAATGTTCCGCTGCAGACCACCGAGGCCGTCGGCTTCCCGAGCAACCTGATGATTCGGGCCGAGGGCTCTTCTTCGGGCGGCGACTGCAACAACAACGGGATTCCGGATGATTGCGACATCGAGGACGGCACGAGTCTGGACATCGACGGAAACGGCGTGCCCGACGAGTGCCAGCCCGATTGCAATGAGAACGGGTTCCCGGACACTTGCGATCTGGTGGGCGGTTGCTCACTGGGTACTTGCAGCACCAATCCGGACTGCGGCCAGAGCTTCGACTGCCAGCCGAACGGCATCCTTGACGAGTGCGAGCTTGATGCTGGCACCGCCCAGGACTGCAACGCCAACGGCGTGCCGGACGACTGCGATATCGCCGATGGCACCAGCCTGGATTGCAACGAGAACGGCGTGCCCGACGAGTGCGACCTGATCTTCGGCACCAGCCATGATTGGGACGGCGACGGCGTGCCCGACGACTGCCAGGAAGATTGCAACGAGAACGGTTATCCGGACTTCTGCGATCTGCCGGGCGGCTGCGATATCGGGGCCGGTCTGCCGGACGGCGGCTGCACGAACGATCCGTTCTGCGGCCAGAGCCTGGACTGCCAGGGCGAGTTCGGCAACGGCATTCCTGACGAGTGCGAACTCGGCACCGGCCGCGCCTGCACTCAGATGGTCTACGATGCCGGAATCTGCGACGGCGTGAACGGGACGCGGCCGGCGGCCGGCTGGGACACGACCGGTATCGTGGAGAAGTTCCAGGTGCCGCAAGCCGGCGGTCCGACGAAGTTCAAGTGCTTCCATGCGGAGATCCTGGACTTCGCCCAGACCGACATGCCGAATCTGCGGCTGCGAATCTACTCTCTGCCGACCGGCAGCATCCCCGCGGATCTGCCGAGCTTTACCGCGGCGGTACCGGTCTTCGACCATACCTACACGGTTGCCGGCGGAGAGCTGGTCATTACGCCTCGCGCTCCGTGCTATCCCACCGCACTCGCGTGGGACTACGACGCCGAAGGGCCGGCCTTCGATCTGGGAACCGGCGCCTACGCCTTGTTGATGAACTTCCCCGGCTCCGGGGCGGTGAACTACTGGGCCAGCGCTCCCGACGACGGCATGGGTATGTCCTACGTTTGGGGAGCCGCGGTTGATGCTCCGTCGCTCGGCACTATGGCGGTCGCTTGGAACCTCATGGGAGGGGCCGGCGGCGGCGACTGCAACAACAACGGCGTCCCGGATGATTGCGACATCGAGGACGGCACCAGCCAGGACTGCAATGGCAACGGTGTTCCCGACGAGTGCGACATCGAGGATGGCA
>CAYYBO010000291.1:0-5786 GCA_964470125.1 uncultured Planctomycetaceae bacterium
ACTTGGATCTTGAACTCGTCGGCCTTATCACATACGCTTTTCCTATACCAGCCAAATTCCTTGCAGTCCATCGAAAACATCTGGTAATAGGCGTTGGCCCGGTACAGGCGCGCTAGGGCATTTACGTACTCCAAATAGCACGCCGCGGCCTCCCGGCACATGCACGTCTCACTGATACCTTTCAATACCTCCTCGAACGCGTTATGATTCTCCAGCCAAGTCAAGGCGTGTTTCATTTCGTGATCCTGCGATTCGGGAACGCTAGAATACCAAATTTTCACCGTAGTGTTGACATCGTCATAAGCGACTTTGGCATGTCCCATTCCGCGCCCACAGTCTTCGGTACGAAGGCCAACCGGCTCGATCGCGGGCGCTGCCAATGCCTGCCCGCCTAGCGTATATCGGGGATCCTCCGGATCTGGTCTCTGGGCTTGCTGTCCCTCGTCAATCAAGATGTAACTCAGGCCCAATGCATCCGTGTGACTAAAAAGTGCGTTTCCACAAGCACAATAGAGGGATACTCCACCCGTTTCCTCAATCGGATCCCTACTCATCCACCTCCCCAGCCGCCCGTTGTAGTACCGATACCCGTAGTAGGACAGCCCGGTTTCGGTGTCGAACCACTTGGTGGAGAACCGGAACGGGTTGGCGGCCGCGTAGGTGCCGGTGGCAGACAGGGTGTTGCCGTACGGGTCGTACTCGTACTTGGCGGCCGTGGTGATCGCGCTCAGATTGGTCGCGTCCAACACCTGCCCCACGTTGCCGTTGGCGTCGTACAGGAACCAGTAGTTCATCGTGCTGCCGCTGCGCGAATCCTGGGCGGCCACCAGCCCGCCGATCCCGCCGGCGCCTTGAACGCCGCCGGACAGATCCAGGCCCCAGGTGTACTTGATCTTGACCGCGTTGCTGCTCGCCCCGTCCAGGACCAGGACCGGGTTCCAGCCGTCGTAGATGAACCGCTGGTCGGATTGCAGCGTCCAGGCCGAGCCGGTGTAGATCGAGTACTTCTTCTCGATCCGCCGGCCCATGTAGTCGTACCGGAACTCGACCAGGGTATCACCGAGGTAGAACGTGGTGGCCGGGTCCCGGCGGGTGACCACCTGGGTCAGCCGGTTCTCGGCGTCCCAAATGTACGCCAGGCCCAGCACGGCCGGGGGCAGCGTGCAGGAAGCGGTGGCGTTCAGGTTGCCCGCGATGATCGTATAGTCACCCGACCCGATCCTGCCGGTCATGTCCAGGTCACAGCGGCAGTTGGACTGATTGGTGACCAGGTTGTTGAAACCGTAGGCGTAGTTGTAGTCGGCCGGATTGGCCACCGTGCCGTCGGCGTTGACATCGCCCAATAGGGCAACAACATACACCGCGGCCGTTCCGACCAGCGGCCGGCCGGTCGTCTTGGCGGTCACATCCTTGAGCATGATCGACAGACAGGAGTTGGCCGTCGCCCCGCTCATCGCGACCCGGTACTTGGCCACCCCGGCCGTCGGCTGGGTCACACCGGAGCAGGTGCCGCTGGACAGGACGAGGTTGCCCGTGGCGATCGTGACTTCCTCGCTGAACTCCAGTTCGATGGTCGTCGGGCCGCTGTTACGGCTCTCAATCCCGGCCGCCGAGGGTGAGGCCAGCGGCAGGTCGATGTAGAACTCGCCGGCCGCGCCGTGGGTCTTGTAGGACTTGGCGGCCACCAGCTTCGGCCCGACCGGGGAGTCGCTGAGCAGGTTGCCGTCGGCGTCGTAGCCGAACGACTCCGCCGGAGCGGCCGTGGCCGTGTACTCGTTCAGATCGTTGGTCGTGTACGACATGGCCGGGTTCGCCGAATCCACGTTTGAGGTCAATCGGTTGCCGATCGGGTCGTACGTGTAATCGAAAACGCCGTTCGTGCTGAAGTCCGTACCCAGACCAGGGTCCGTTCCTGAACGGCGATTCCCGTCGGTCAACTCGCTACGGGTATTGTAGCCGTAATCCCAGTGGTGGTCAGCACTGCCGCCGGTGAAGGCCGTGCCGGTCAGGACAGAGGACGTCCGTCGGCCCAGGTTGTCGTTGACATAGGCGTACTTGGAGACCGTCTCGACCGGAGAGGTCAAGATCTGATTCTCGACCGAGGTTAGAAGGTCGCGGTCCGACTCGTAGGAGCGAATCGACTTGGCCTTGAGGGTGCCGCTCGGCGTGAACCTCGCCTCGGATATCAGATCACTGTTCGTTATCCCTCGGAAGTAGATCATCCCGAGTGCTGGAATAGCCGGACCTGTGACACGACTCAAGCGTCCCCGGCCGTCACGGCTGTAGTACGTTGAGTACGTCGTCCCGATCGTGAAACCGTTGTATCGCCCCGGAACGCTATAACCATCTTGTGGATCCTCTTCATAACTACGGGCAATCGTTCGACTCAGCCCGGCGAAGTCGCCCTGGCCGGTAATGGCTTCGCTGTCCATCTGCAGGTCGGTCGCGCGGTAGGTGAAGGTTCGCGAGCCGAGGCCGTCGGTGATGGTCACCTGGCGGCCCAGACGGTCGTAGGAGTACGTTACCGCCGGCGTGGCCGGGGTCGTGGCCGGGTAGGTCACCCCGATCAGTTCACCCGTGTTCGTGTCGTAGCCATATTGGGTGACAACGCCGGCAGCGTCCCTGGCCCACTTGCGGGTGAGGAGTCTGCCGTCGGGCTTGTAGGTGTACACTGCCGCGCCCCCGGCATCGTCGGTCTTGGAAAGCAGGACGCCGGTAGCGGTGTCGTAGGACCATGTAGTGACCTCAATCCCGTCGCCGCTGGCAGGCGGGGCGGGCCAGTTCTCGCCCGCCCAATTGTAGGCGTTGGTCGGATCGCGGTAGGTGCGCATCTCCGTTCGCCGGCCGTAATCGTCATAGACGTACATCACCGGGTAGGTACCGCCACCCCAGACTCGATCCTGTTCGCCCCGGGCGTTGTAGCCGAAGTATTGGGTTGTGGCTTCGGCGGTTCCTGAAGCCTGGGTCACGGACTTGGTCCGGCTGGTGTTCGGGTAGTAGGTGTAGGCAGTGACCACGCCCGCCGGGTCGGTCACCGTAGCCACCCGATCGGTAGCGTAGACATCCTGGCCGGCCGTCACCGTTTCGTAGGCCGTGATCGTGGCGTTCGCAAACCGCGGCTCCTTGGTCGCGGTGCGGCGGCCGAAAGCGTCGAATTGGAAGGTCGTCGTCAGGTTGGTCCGTGAACGAACCGACTGCTGCAGGCCGTTACGACTGATACTCAGTTCGTCGATGGTCGAATCCGGGACATAGACTGTTGTCTTGACCAGCTTGGATCCATCGGCCAGGGTTTCCAGAATGGTGCTGGAAGTCGTGACGTTGCTATTGATATCCACCGATTCGGACCGTTGGGTTTCGTTGGCGGCGAAGCCGGAGACAAGTCCCGACTGCGAACCGGTGAGGATCGGCGTGGCGCTGAGATTTCCGGTCGCGTCGTAGCCGTACACGTAGCTCGAGGTCACCCTCCACCATTCCGTGCCGCTCTGTTCGTAGCCATTAGCCGTCTCGGTCACGCGGTCCAGGGTATTCAGGCCGATTTGCCCATTGCCATCAACGTCAAGCGCGGAACGGTACTGGTCGCCGAGTTCATCGTAGACGTACAGGTTGTCTGCCTGGTATCGATTGCCGCTTCCATCGTATCGATGCTCGACGCGTTCGAGCTGACTGAGGCTGTTGTAGACGTTCAGGCTGGAGAGGACCGTGACGCTCTCGGTGTTGGGTGCCGCCGGACGATCCTCGCGAACCGTCCGCCCGAGCATGTCCGACCACGTCTTGCTCCAGACTGGAGAAGAACCGCCCTGAGGTCCGGTGTAGACCGTCGACCACCGGTAGTTCGTGTCCACGCCATAGGTGTGATACGAATCGATAATGTACGTATTGAGGTCGCCCGCGTTGGTGTGGGAGACTCTCATGGTCTGGCCGTCCAGGTAGGACTCGGTCATCTGGCGGACCTCGTCGGCGGTGCCAACGAACCGCTTGGTGATGACGACGCGACCGCTGCCCGCCGGGTAGACGTACTCGGTCGCCGTGACCACCCCGGTAGCATCGTCGGTGGTCGAGGTCAACCGGCCGGCGACGTCGTAGACGTTGGTGGTCTGACGAATTAAGCCACCGGCCGTGACCGTCGTCGTCAGGGTCCGTCCCATGGCGTCGTAGGTATAGCTGGTCACGATCGGCGCTTGAGCGGCGTAATCGCCGGATACGTCGACGCCCAACCTGGTGCTCTGCTCGACACGACCCAGAATGTCAAACGAATCATAGGTCGTGGTCACACCGTAGGCGTCGGTTTCAGCGGTCGGATGGCAGCAGCCCCACGTGCTGGTGGTCACAGTGTTGTTCGGATGATAGGTCGCGATCCGATGGCCCTGATTGTCATACTCGTGCCGAGTCAACCCCAGGGACGCGAACTGGCCGGGGGCCGTGCAAACGAAGGTCTCTTCCAGGCACACGAGTCCGCGTTCGTCGGCCACCGTGGTCTCCCGTGTGGTTTTCAGTGCGATCCCCGTCGGATAAGTAACCGTACCGTGAGTAACGGAGGTCCGCTCGTCGTCGCCGGCACCGGCCGTGAACGTGTACGTCGCTGGGTCATACGTTCCTGTCTCGTACATGTAGCTGTCGAACCGGCCATCCGAAGATTGGGTGCTTTCTACCTTGGTACCCAAGGCGTCGGTGTAGGTCGTGATGGTGGTGAGGTTCGTCGGGTCGGCATAGGCTGCCGTCGGACTCAGGCACTGCTTCTCGATCTCCTGCAACTTGTCGTTCACGACCGCGTAGACGTTGTACGTCCTGCGAACCGCGGCTCCCAGGATGTAGTCGGTGGTCGTTCGTGGGCGCTGATCCGTGGTCGATACGACATCCTCGGCCACGTGGGAAGTGTAGTCGTATACCGTGCTCTGGGCCTGGGCCGGATTGGTCGTGGAGGTCGAGTTCAGCCACGGCCGGATGGTCATCAATGTCCGCCCGTAGTCGTCATAGGTGGTATACGACCATGAGCCGTCCGGCGCACTCATGGACTGCAGCCGCCACTGGCCATTGGTGCACTGGACGTGACCGTACGTGGTCGTTAATTGCGCCCCGTCGGGATCGACCACATGCTTGATGACCACCTCGGTGGTTTCCTCGCCCGACACAACGTAGGTGCGATACACCTTGTACTCTTTGAATGCCACGTTCGCACCGTCGGTAATCACACGAGTTTCCTTACGGTCCACATGGTTGTCGTCAAGGATCGTTTCATTGACGACACTCTCGGTTCGGGCGGCCGGATTGACATGGTCGCCGATGCTGAGCTGCCAAATACCCGTTACCGGCGGCACCGGGAGCGTGTACACGTAGTCGTAGTATGTCAGCTCCGCCCCTGAGGATCGCACGATGGTCAACAGGTTCATGTTGGTCGGCGTCGCCTGGTCGTCGGCGATCACGTCCGGATGGCCTACCGTCCAGAGGACATAGGGAAGCTCTGTGAGGGTGTACTCGTGCGAGTTTTCGTCCCACCCAACCCCGTCTGGCGAGTAGAATCCGATCGTGTACTTGTACCCGCTGACATGCGGGGTCACCACTGCCATTCCATCGGGGATCTTGTACCACGTCACGCCACCGTCACGAGGGATGATTTGGACCGACTCGGACACGGCAGAGAGCTGCAGCCCTTCCGGCCTGTATAGCGACTCCGAGGGCGTATTCGCCGCGATATAAAGGTAACCGGCCGACTTCGCCTCGCCGTCCTTGCCCAAGCGGAAGACCGCATTCACACTATCGACGGTAATGTTGGCTTCGCCAGCGGAACA
>CAYYBO010000292.1:0-5782 GCA_964470125.1 uncultured Planctomycetaceae bacterium
CTTGCGATAAGCATCCACAACCGGACGAGGCTCCGGCAAGCCCCAAACCCCGGCTGAGGAAGCCGGCAGCACAACACCCAGCGACCTCCACGGATGCGCCGTAACCAGCCCGCTCTGGAGGGATGGCTCGGCTTCAACCGTGGCAGGAAGCGGAATCAGCAGCCCGTTGCCGCGCGTCGGATCAACGAACGAAACCACCTCCCCGGCTGCCTCACCGCGGGGCAGCATCATCTCCGCCGCAAGCAGACCGTCCTCTTCCCTTTCCGCCGGCGCCGGTCCTTCCTCGCTGAACTCACCCGGCTGCCAGCGAGCTGTCACTTCTTCGGCCACAGCTTCGTCAGGCCACGACTCATCCATGGCGGGCCCGGTCTCCTGACCGCTCGTCATCACGGGGCCGGCTTCTTGGCTGATTGTCCAGCGCGCCGGCCCGCTCCCGCTCGACGTTACAAGATGCAGGGATGTCACAGGAACCTCGGCCTCGCCTGCCCCCGCCCCCTCTGCCTCGTCGCCTGCTAGCTGCACGAACATGTCCGGTGCCGGTTCGTCAGCCTCCACCCGCACCGCCTCACTGAAGAACGGCCCCTCCCACTCGAACAGATCTCCGTCGCCCTCCACGTCCCGAACACCTGTCATCGTGTGAGGCGACTCCAACACACCGCCACCGGCGCTCTCGCCCGCCGCGCCTCTGGAGCCTTCCCCCGGCGCTGCCGCGCCCTCCGCCGAACCAGCGGACTCTTCGTTCTCAAGCTCCTCTACTTGGGCGGTCGCATCCGCCGGCGCTTCGGCGCCGCTCTCCGCACCCACAACTTGCAGCGCGTAAGAGACTGCTGTGCCCAGGTTGCCGGCCCGGTCCAAGGCGTCCACTCGAATCCGCAGTTCCTGATCCAACGCCTCCGCAGGTATCTTGTAGGTGATCGTCCCCTCATCCGCCAACTCGCGCTGAAGCTCGTCCATGTCTCTCTTCGCCGCGCTGAAATCCGGGAGCACGCCGATCCTGACAGGATACTCCACCAGGTGCGCGTCGCCGGCCTTCCACGAGATGGTTACCGTCTCGCCCACATGGTACCAACTCTGCTCCGGCTCGATCGTCACTTCCACCTCGGGCAGAGCCGTATCAACGTGGTACACTCGCTCCGGCACAGCCGGCACCGGGTCCGCCGTGGCTTGACCTGGCCCCACAAAGCGGATGCCGTAGTCTCCGTCTTCCGTTACCTCGAACGGAAAATGGCTCTCCTGACGCCCAAAGTAGCCGGCCTTCTGCCAGTGGAACCCGTTATCGTCGGTCCACCACACCGCCACTCGTGGAATCTCCTCCGGCGCATACCCCGAAGGCTGCCGGATCATGACCACTCTCTTGTTGGTGAAGTAATGCAGCGGGTCATCCGGGCGCACACGCGGCTCCGGCTTCAGGTCCTCCACCGGCTTCATGTAGCGCTCCGCGTCGTAGGCCCACTCCGGGTATGTCTCCGGCGGGTTGAACGCCGCATCGCGGTCCGCCCTCGGCGTCCGATCCTTCGTCTTAAACGGCGCCGGTGGCTCGCTGCACCCCGCTCCATTCACAATCAGGATCACCGCGAGAATCGAACACGTCCGTGCAATTGCAGACATGGTTTGCATCCTTGCGCTGTCTTGGCGGCGATGTCAAACGCCGCCTCGTCGCTCCGCGCCCGCCATTCTACCGTCACAAAACGCCGAGCAAAACCCAAAACCACTATCCAAAATCAATTCGGAACATCGCCCCTCCCTCCCTTGATCCTGGGCGGCCCACACAAGCGCGGCGCAACAGGGCTAATATCGACGCCCCTGAGGCTCTCACGCGAACCATGCCACCGCCCGCGCGAACACCCGCCGCCCCTCGCCGCCCACCCCGGACCCCCTCGTCCAGCAGGGCGGATGGGTCGCCGCCAAGTTGCGCTCCGGATGCGGCATCAAACCCAGGACCCGGCCGGTACCGTCGGTCAAACCAGCCACGTTTCCAACACTGCCGTTGGGGTTCGCCGGGTAATTGCAGGTCCCGCCGTCGGCGTCGACGTATCGCAGGGCGACCCGCCTCCGCGTTTCCAGTACTGAAAGCCCCGCCTCGCCGCCTGCGGGCAGAAACTTGCCCTCGGCGTGCGCCACGGGAAGGTGCAGCGTCTCTCCCGGTTGCAGAAACACGCTCCCGCAATCCTCCGCTCGCAGGCAAACCCACCTATCCTCGTATCGCCCTGAGTCATTGTGGGTCAACGTCACTGGCAACCCGCAATCCACCCCGGGCAGCATCCCCATGCGAACAAGCACTTGGAAGCCGTTGCAGATTCCCAGAATCAGCCCCCCTCGCTCGACGAACCTCTGGATCGGCTCACCCAAGTGATGCACCAGTTGCACCGCCAATATCTTGCCACTGGCGATGTCGTCTCCGTAACTGAACCCGCCGGGGATGGTCAACACCTGGCACGAAGCCAACAGGCTCGGCCGCTCGATCAGCCGTTTCACGTGAAGGCGTTCTGGCTTCGCTCCCGCCGCCTCCCATGCAAACGCGGTTTCTTCATCGCAATTGATCCCCGCCGCCCGCAAGACCAGCACCCGCACCATGGCCATGCCGAGATTGTACCGTGCATCGCCGATTTCGCCTAATTCTCCAATGCAGAGCGAGCGCCCGCAAGCGCCGGCCGGAACCGCTGGCGAAGAACCCTCCTACCCGCGCCCCGTCCGACGCAACGGTCGCAACTCGAGGCGGCCACGGGATCCGCCCTTTAGCTCTTTGACTTCAAGCACGCCGGTTCGGAGAATGGCAACCGGGACGTCATGATCGCTCGCCCAGCCATCTTGCTCTTCTCCTTATGCTCCTTCGCCGGATGCGCCCCAAAGCCGCCCCCCGGCGCCGCCGCGACCGCGCCCGCCCCCCCCTCTCGCATCGTCGCCTTCGCCCCCAGCTCGACCGAGATCGTCGCCGCTCTCGGCGCCGCCGACCGCCTCGTCGCCGTGGGCACCTTCTGCACATTCCCGCCGGAGGTCGCCTCCCTCCCCAAAATCGGTGGCCAATTCGATCCTGACCTCGAAAGCATCTTACGGCTGAAGCCCGACCTTATCATACTCCGCGGCCACAACCGCGAAGTGGAGCAACTCTGCGCCTCTCAACGCATTCCCGTTTACAGAGACCCCACGGAAACGTTGGCCACCCTGTATGAAACCGTCCGCGCGCTCGGCGGAATCCTTGATCGCGGAGATGCCGCCCAGACCCTCGTCCGCCGCATTCAACTTCGTCTCGACGCGATCGCCGCCGCCGTCGCCGAACAGCCGCGTCCGCGCGTCTTCGTCGCCATTGCTCGCCGCGATCCCAGTTCCCTCGCCGGCGTCCTGACAGCCTCCGACCGCACGTTCATTGGTGAACTGATAACCCTGGCCGGCGGCAACAACGTCTTCGGCAGCTTGGAGATGGACTACCCCGAAGTCAGTCCTGAAGCCATCGTCGCCGCCGCACCCGAGGTCATCATCGAGGCCAGACCCGAGGCCGAGCCCGATCCCCTGCTCAACGACCGAATCCGCGAGGCTTGGGGGCGTCTCGGCCCCGTGCCCGCCGTCGCCGACAACCGTGTCCACGTCCTGACCGACGACAACACACTGATCCCTTCGCCGCGAGTAGTGGAGGTGGTCTCCGCCCTTGCTCGGCTCCTGCATCCGGAGGCCGCCCTTGACTGACCGGCAGCCTTCCATCCTGAGTGCCAAGGGGGTGACATACGGCTTCCCCCGCCGACCGGACTTCCTGCAAGCCATCGACCTGCGAGTCGACCGCGGCGAGTTCTGGGGCATCATCGGCCCCAACGGCGCCGGCAAGAGCACCCTGCTGCGCCTCCTTGCCGGTCTATGGAAACCCGCCGCCGGCCGAGTCCACCTCGATGACCGCCCGCTGGCCGCCGTCGCCCCGCTCGAGCGCGCCCGGCGCATCGCCTTCCTGCCTCAGCAAATGCCCGCCGACCTGGCGGCCGCCGTGCGTGAAGTTGTGCTCATGGGCCGCTTCCCCCACCGCCGCCTCAGCCTCTTCGACAACGCTGACGATCGCCGAATCGCCGACCGCGCCCTCGTCGCCATGCAAGCCGAGCAACTCGCCGACCGCCCCATGACCACCCTCTCCGGTGGAGAAGCACAACGCGTCCACATCGCCGCGGTAATCGCCCAACAACCCACCGTCCTGCTGCTCGACGAGCCGACCGCCTCACTCGACCTTTACCACCAACTGAGCATCTTCTCACTTCTGAGAAACCTCGTGCAGCGTGACCGCCTCGCCGTCGTCGTAGTCACTCACGACATCAACCTCGCCGCCCGCTTCTGCTCTCGCATACTGCTCCTGCACGAAGGCCGCCCCGTCGCCTCCGGTCCGCCCGCAGACGTCATCCGGCCCGAAATCCTCGCCCCCGTCTACGGCGTGGAACTCGCCGCCGTTGCCTCGCCCGAACCCCCCGGCACTTGGATCGTCCCCCGTTGCATGACCGGTCATGTTTGTGGGGCCGGCCTCCCGACCGGCCAGCCTCCCCCTTGGTCGCAAGGAGGCCCGGCATGACAGCGCTGACGCCGAGGAGATACACCGCCTGTCTGGCCCTCTGCGGTCTGGCCCTGCTCGCCACCGTCGCCGTCAGTCCCGGCATCGGCGCAAAATCCGACGAGTTCGGCCTGCGGACTGTCTGGCAGGCCTACTTCACCGGCGACACTGGTTCCGTCGCCCACTGGATCGCCTTCAACCTGCGTCTGCCGCGGACACTGCTGGCCATCACCGTCGGCATCACCCTCGCCATCGCCGGAGCCGTCTTCCAGGTGCTCTTCCGTAACGCCCTGGCCACGCCCTATACACTGGGCATCGCCAGCGGCGGCTCGCTCGGGGCGCTCGTCGCCATCAAGCTTGGTTTGGTCTTCTCCTTCTTCGGAATCTCCGCCGTCTCCCTCATGTCCTTCGCCGGGGCGCTCGCCGTCATCGCCATCCTCTTCGCCTTCACCCGAGGCGCCCGCCGCCTAACCACCAACGAGCTGCTCCTCTGCGGCGTCACCCTCGGCCTCTTTTGCTCGGCGATGATGATGCTGCTCACCTATCTCTCCAGCGCCCGCGAGACCTTCGCCATCGTCCGCTGGATGATGGGCTCACTCGACACCATCGGAAACCTCCAGCTTCGCTCCACGCTGCCGCTGGTCATCCCCGCATGGGTGGTGTTGCTGCTATCTGCCCGCTCTCTGAATCAGTACGTCCTCGGGGAGGAGCTGGCCGCCGCCCGCGGCGTACGCGTCGCACGGCTGCAGATCGTTTGCATCCTCTTCGGCTCGCTGGCGGTCGCCGCCGTCGTCGCCCTCTGCGGGCCGATCGGCTTTGTCGGCCTCGTCGTGCCGCACGCCGTCGCCCTGGTCGTCGGCCGCGACTGCCGCATCCTCCTGCCTGCGTCGGCGTTGATGGGCGGCGTCTTCCTCGCCGTCTGCGATTGGCTCTCCCAGTTGGCCTTGCCCTGGATCGGCGCCGCCAGCGGCCGCGACCTTGGCAGCGCCGTCCTGCCCATCGGCGTCGTCACCGCCGTCGTCGGCGTACCCATCTTCCTTGCCCTCCTCCACCGCCGCGCAACCTGAAGGGATGCTCCCCCGTCCGAGCCGGCACGCCCCATCGCGCCATTCGCACGCAGGCAGGCCGGGATCGGTCACTCGATCCAGCCGACGTCGGCCGGCGTCTGCTTCCACATTCACTATTGACCTGGCGCGGACGCTCCTAAAGCGGTTCCCGGATCAGTGGACCACAGGCGGCAGTCTCTACCAGCCTGAAACGCCG
>CAYYBO010000293.1:0-5766 GCA_964470125.1 uncultured Planctomycetaceae bacterium
GGGTCCACGATGGTCCAGGCGATTTCGTTCAGACCCAGCCCGTTCTTCTTGGCAATCATCTTCTCGATGCGATCGCCGATGAGCTTGTAGGCTTTCTCATGCTCGCCGGCAGCGAGCAGGGCCATCTCCTTCATCTCCGGCTGACGGGCAGCCTGCTTGGGGAACTCTGCCTCCAGCCTGGAGAATGCCGCAAGCGCTTCCTTCGGCGTCTCGGCCAGGCTCTTGTAGACCGCGTCCTCCATCTTCCTGTACTTCTCCAGCTTGGGAGAGCCGACCTTGGGGTCGAACTTCCCGGCGACCAGTTCCTCCAGGATGAAGTCGAGGTCCATCGGATGGCCGATCCAGGCGAGCTTGCCGTCCCTGTCCACGACGAACGCGGTGGGGATGCCGTCCGAACCGCTGGCCTCCATGTACGCCTTGTCCACGACTTTGGCGGCTCCGTCGTAGGCCACCGTGTAGGCCATGTTCTCGCCCTGCTCCTTCACGAACTTCTCGACTTTGGCGAGGGAGTCGCCGTTGCCGCGCTTGTCCTCCCAAAGATTGACGCCGATGATGGTCACTTGCTTGTATTCGCCCTGCAGCTCGGAGAGATGTGGGATGCTGGCCGTGCAAGGACCGCACCAGGTCGCCCAGCACTCAACGACGTAGATCTTGCCCTTCTCAAAGTCCTTGACCGGCGCGCCCTGCAGCCACTTTTCGACGGCGAGCGCCGGGGCCTTATCACCGACCTTCAGCATGGGGGCCGAGGCGGTCTTCTCGCCGGCCGGATTGGCGGGCTTGCCCTCCTGGGCGAGGACTTGTCCAGACACCAAGGCAACTGCAAACAAAGGGATGAGTCGTGCAAACATTCATTCGTCTCCAAAACGGGGCGTAAGTTCAGATTCCCGGCGGGGCCCCTCCGGTACGGGTTCGGGAGCACATTCTAGTCGCCAGATCGTCAGACCAAAAGGAGGCACTGGGCTGGGCAGGGCGTAGGGGGCCCCGCGTTGTGGGCTGCGTTGGGGTTCGGTGGCGTCGCCCCCGAGAGCCTGCTCGTCGTGGCGGGTGGCCGGCAGGGAATGATCTCACAACCGCCGAACCGGTCGCAATTAGTGGGTCCTACCCAAGCCGTAATGAATGCGGCCTACGTTTCGGTGAACCGGCCTCCGAGCAACTCGCACGATCGCTCGAGGAGAAGGTCCATGCTGAAGGGTTTATTGAGGTACTCGTCCACGCCCAGATACTTGGCGTACTGCTCGTGCCGTTTGCCCTCGTTGGCAGTAATCATGATGACGTAGGGGCGGGTCCCCGCTTTCCGCTGCGGCTTGATCGACTCCATCACCAGGAATCCGCTCCGCTTGGGCATCATCATGTCAAGGACAATCAAGTCGGGATCCATGCTGCGGGCCAACTCCACAGCCTTGTTGCCGTCGCGGGCGGTGGTGACCTTCGCTCCCGAAGCCTCAAAGGCCATGCGTACCGTGGCCACGATATCAGGATCGTCATCGACCACCAGAATCGACCGTCCATCGAGCTTGGCTACCATGGAATACCTCCGTCCTGGGGGTGCGCAGGCTCGCCTTTTGGTTCGGCGGCCTCTCAATGGTGCATCCTCGCACAACAGTATAGGGACGCTCCCGACGCCGAGCAAGCAGGCTCTGGCTCTCCGCGACAGTTGGCCCTATATATACGCCTGCCATGCGAACCGACGCACTATCCAAACGAGTCGTTCGAACAAGCCGCGCCGGGCGCTGGCGCTGGCCGACGGCTCACCTGTTTCTGCCATTTATGCTGCTGCTCTGCAGCGGCTGTCCGGCGTTGGACTCTCTGCCGACGCAAGCTGTCGTCCAGGAACTGACCGAGGAACGAACAAAGCAGCCATACTTGCTCTACGTGCCCAGCATCTATGCGGAGACGCACGCCTGGCCGTTGCTGGTGGTCAGTCATGGAACCTGGCCATACGACACCGCCGAGCTGCAGATGCGCGAGTGGGCCAGGTTCAGCGAGTCGCGAGGTCTTATCGTCGTCGCCCCCAAGTTGAGCGGAACCAAGGGCGACTTCCCACCCCCGCCGGCGCAGCAAATCGAGCTTCAACGAAGGGACGAGGAGACGATCCTGGCGGTTGTCGCGGCCCTGAAGCGGAGATACAACATCGCCGAACACCAGGTCTTCATGACCGGCTGGTCCGCCGGAGCCTATGCGATTTTGTACACCGGCCTGCGCAATCCTGACGTTTTTCGGGCTTTGGTCATCCGCCAGGGGTCGTTTGACGTCCGCTTCATGGACGTGCCTCCAGTCCGCATTGACACCTGGCAGAGAGTCCTGGTGATTTATGGCAAGGGGGACCTGCTTCGCGACCAATCGATGGACATGCTCAAGTGGCTGTGGAGCGTCGGCATACACCCGGACGAACGCGAGATCACCGGCAGCCACCGGAGGATCGACCCATCGTTGCCTTGGGGTTACTTCCGCGACATCGTCAAGAAGACTCCCTGGATTCGTCTGCGGGCGCACGCAACCAGTCTCGACGAGCCTTTGCAGGTCCGCTTCTTCCTGGATGCGGTGCCGAAGGCGACCAGGCAAAAGTGGTTCTTCGGGGACGGCGAGGAATCCCGCGAACCGTCGCCCGTCCATGTCTATGCCCAACCCGGGCGATACGAAGTGGCGGTGAACGTGGCCCTCGAAGGCGGCAAGAAGTACTCACGAAAGCGCGTCATCACCGTCGGCGAGGAGTGACAGAGTAGCGTCGCCCCCCCGTGGCGACGACGAATGTCGACTCCCACGGCAACGTCGCCCCCCCCCAGCCTGACCGGAGCTTGCCCGCCGAGGCGGGTGGCCGACGGGAACCGGAGAGAGCGTTGACTCTCGCTCCGCGTCGCCCTAGGAAGGAGGATGAAACCTCTGGAGTACTGCCCCATGCCGACGCGAAAGACGCTTCTCCGCTGGATGCTTGTCGCCCTGGCCTTCACCGCCGCCGCCGGCGCCTTGGCCGTGTTGGTCAACGCCAGTCACGTCGCTTGGCAGATCGTCGGCACCGGCTTCGCCACCGCCGCTGCCTGCGCCTTGATGATCCCCATCGCCAGGATGTTGGACCGCGAGAAATCGCGGCCCGCGGGCTTGGTCGGCATGTTCTGGGTGCTGGGCGAATACCTCTTGGTGCTCACGCTGATCTGGAAGATACCGGAGCACTTGCTTGCCGTGTATTGGGAAGAGGAGTTGGCCGTGACGGCCCTCATCTCTGTTCCGGCCGGCCCGCTCACCATGGCCCTGTTGAAGCTTGCGAACCAGCCGTACGGGCGGATTGCAGGACGGCTGGGGATCGTCGTGATCATCGCCTCGCTTCTGTCCTTCTGGACTGCAATCTGGTGGCGTCAGGGAGTCGCGATTCTGAAGACGTCCCCGACCGACTACTCCACATATCAGATTCAAGAGGCATGGTCGAAGACCGGCGGGGCCATCAGCATCCACGGCGGCTTGAGCGCGCTGTGCCTGATCGGCCTGGCGGCAGCGGACGCGCGCAGGTGGCGATGGCTCGGCGTCGTCGCGGGCATCACCGCCGGAGTCATGTGGCTTCTCGACGCGTGGTTGGGCGTCGGCAGCGATCCCGGCTTCGTCGCCTTCTGCACATTGACGAGCCTCGCTGTGGTTATCGCGTTCACCAATCTTGCTTTGTATTGTCCGCTGACTCCCGGGCAATCGTGGCTTCGCATTACCACGGTGCTGGCCGCGGCGGCTACCGCCGCCCTCCTGGATGCCGCGTTCGTGAGCCTCAAGCTGCTTCACGCCGAGGTCAACGCCGACTTCCTGTTCCGCCTCGCCTCCGCCGGCGGCATCCTCAGCGGGTGTGGGGCCGTGGCCCTGGTTGTGCTGGCCCGCATCAACCGCGCCGTCGACTACGAGCCGCTGGCCATCGACGCAGTCGGCGTCAAGCTGGTTTGCCCTCGCTGCCGGAAGAAGCAGTCGCTCCAGTTGGGCAACTCGGCGTGCTCCGCCTGCGGCCTTCGAATCTCCATCCGCATCGAGGAGCCGCGCTGTCCTCAGTGCGGATATCTGCTCTTTCAGTTGACTTCCCCGCGATGCCCGGAATGCGGCAAGCCGCTTCCGAATCAGCCTATGTCCTCCGCCCCGGCGACGACGCAGCCTTCGGCCTGAACACAGCCGGGACCGCCCGCCCTTACGGCGCGAAGCGATGTCAAGTGTGCGGGAGCGGCCACCGTCCGCCTTGCGAGGCCCTCTCACGCCTGCCAGCCTGTCCCCTTTTGCCGCGGGCCCCTACGGAGTGAACGTCGGCACGCGGATCGTCGGGTCCGAAGCGGCGGCGACAATCGAGGGCTGGCCGGCGGGATCTCGCCAGAATGTGACCGCCAGCGAGACGTATTCCTGGGTGCCGAGGAACAGCGGCTGCACGTGATCCATCCCGGGAAACACCCAAATGTTCTTCGACGGCGAGCCGGCCAGGTTGAACACTGTCTGAGCTCCGATCAGCGGAGTCGTGCGGTCATCCTCCGCGGCGATGATCAGCAGCGGCGCAATCATCTCGCTCAGCCTCGCCCGCGTCTGGAAGAGCCAGGGGAAGCCCACGCGGGCGGAGAAACCGAACAGCGGGAGCAGGGGGAACACTCGCGGCTCGATGCCCTCGACGACGGCCTCGGGATCGTAGGGACAGTCGAGTGTCACTGACTGAATCTGCGGCTCGTTCCCCAGGACGGCCACGCCGAGGGCCGCGCCGGTTCCAAGGCTGACGCCGAGAAGGTGTACGTGCTGCCTGGCCGCCGAGGGATCGGCGATCACCCAGCCGAGCACGGCGTCGGTGTCGTCCAACAACGTGGCGATGTTGGGCGCGCCGCCACTTCCGCCGTACCCTTGATAGTCGAAAACGACAGCGTGCAGATGGTTCGCCGCCGCCACCATTGCCCAAGGCAGGGCGCAGGCGATCGTCCCGCTCGTGCCGTGAGCGATGATGACGGTCCCCGCCGGGTCGGTGTCGAGCTGCCCCTGCCACTGTGCCGGGATGAACCAGCCGTCGATCGGCTGGCCGTTGGCGCTGATCGCGGAAAAGGCCTCGTATTGCAGGCCGATTCCGGAAGGGTCGGCCACGCTCGGTAGCGGCCCGAGCCTCAGATCAATCACGAGCTGGTCGCACGTCTTCTCCGGGCGCATCACCTGGCTGCTCAGGAAATCGCTCGGCAGAAAGACGGCGCAGCTGGTGGATGCCGACGCCAGGGCGACCGAGCCGAGAGCTAATCCCAGGCTCCGTGTGCCAACGGCTAATAGCCGGCGCGCATTCAGGGCGTAGCGTCGCCCCCCGGTGGGCGACGCAGCTCGCGAGTCATCGCCGACTCCTGTTCCACGCCGCCCACCGGAAGCCGACGCTGCAACACACGGCGGCACCGAGCCAAACAGATGCAACAGCCGGCGCAATCCACGACGACAGTCGCAGGCCTCCCTGTGTTGCTCAAAGCTGTGAGCACGGCTCATGCCCTCCATGATAGCAGCCGCCGGCCGCCAAACGAAGCAGGGAAAGTCGGGACGCCGAGACACCGAAACGTCGAGACACCGAAACGTCGAGACACCGAAACGCCGAGACACCGAAACGCCGAGACACCGAAACGCCGAGACACCGAAAGCCGAGACACCGAAAGCCGACATCTGTGGGACCGGTCTCCCGACCGGTCAGTAGCGTCAGCCGCAGGGGGCCGACGCTACGGGCGGCGGTCGCCGGCCGCGCGGGGGCGCGGGGGCGCGGTTGGGTGGCCCAGGTTCTCTGGAGTCTGTCGATTTAATCAC
>CAYYBO010000294.1:0-5765 GCA_964470125.1 uncultured Planctomycetaceae bacterium
CCTCCAGGCCCAGAAATACTATCGGCAGATCAGGGGTTATTGGGATAGGCTCTAAATCGACAGACTCCAGAGAACCTGGGCCACCCGGTCTCGCTTTGTCTGCATCGCGGCATGTCGTAGAATCGCCCCCATACGCCGCGACGGAGAGGGCAGAAGGAGCCGAACACATGAGCCCATTCACTGGACCAGTCTATGCACCCGAGGATTACGCTGGCTTCATCCGGCGTACTGCTGCCTTGGTGATAGATATTCTCATCGTCTTCGCTGTCTGGTTCGCCGCCGGTGAAATCCTGCCCAGTGCCGCACTTTCCAACTGGTTCACGGAAGACGGCTACTTCATCCCCAGCATTGAAGCGGGCTACCACCTGAGTCTTTGGGTTCTGGCGGTTCTGTACATGCTCGGGCTTCGCCTCACCAGCGGCGGCACAATCGGCTATCGCATCGCCAGGATTCGATACGCATATGCCCTCGGCGACAAGCCGCCCGTGTTCATGATTCTCTATCGCGCCTTCATCGCGGTGTTCCTGCTCTGGTTCTTCGCGCTGGATCACATCTGGATCGCCTTCGACGAACGCAAGCAAGCCTGGCACGACAAGGTCAGCGGATTCTATGTCGTCAAACGCGGTGCCCAACCCATCGGCACAGTCCGTGTCAACCGTCGCTACATCCAGTTCATGATGCTCACGTTTCCCGTCTGGGAAGCGGAGGAGCAATCGCAGCGCGCTACGAACCTCTGACGACCTCGACGTGTACTCTGCGGCCTCCTTTGAGACTCTGAGCCGATCATGACGCCCTCGCTGGCGCTTCGGGCTGGTTGGGGATACTCGACGCGAGTTCTATGCGATGGGCTGCTCGGCTTCGGACGGCCGCAGCGACGCATTCCCGAAGCCACGACACTGGGAGAGGGTGGCGAAACCCTCCCGCTGTGGGGCTCAGCTTCGTTTTGTGGTATAAGACGACACATCGCCGACTCGCGCCGGCCGCGGGCCGTCGCCGCCGAGGAACAGAGAAGCGTCACAGGGCTGAGAGGACGCGGGGATGCAGCGATTCACCTTTCGAACCGGATGTGTGAGGAAGACGGGCGTTCTTGTACTGGGCGCCCTGGCGGGGACGATGGCGGCCGGTTGCGGCAAGCCGGTCGATCACCCGGAGATTCGTGAGGTGCTCGGCAAGCAGGAGCAGGCATGGAATCGCGGCGATCTGGACGGCTACATGGAGGGCTACTGGAAGTCCGACGAGTTGGTTTTCTCAACTCCAAAGGGACAGACTCGCGGTTGGCAGGCCGTGCTGGAGCAGTACCGCCGGAGCTGTTCCACGCCGGAGAAGATGGGCCGGCTGGCCTTCGAAGGCTTGCAGATCGCCCGGCCCGGCGAGGACCAGGCCGAGGTGTCCGGCAAGTACCGGCTCAAACGCCCCGACGGCCCGCAGACCGGCCGCTTCTATCTCTACCTCCGACGGATCAACAACCAGTGGGTGATCGTGAAGGACTACACGGTCAGCGGGTAAGCGAGAATGGCGGACGCTGACTAGCGAGAGGGAGGACGCAGCCGTGGCATGGCGGCGGTGTGGAAGATGTCCATGAGATCACGGACCAGGGAGAGCAGGCTCGCACTGCTGTTGGTCATCGTCGCGGCGGCGGCCTCTCTGGCGCCCACGCCGCGGATTTCGTTTCCGGCTGCCGTGTTGCTGACACTCTGGCTGCCGGGGTGGTTGCTTTTGCGGGCGTTGCGGTGGGGTGACGGAGACGCGGGGCGGGGCTGGTCCGCCGTGGCCGCGTCCATTGTGCTGGCGCCGCTGCCGCTAAGTTGGGTGTGGAGTTGCTCCAACAGCCGGTTGGCGGTGTTGGCCTCGCTGGTGGCGGTGAACCTGGCGCTGCTGCTCTGGGCGTGGCGGCGATCATCGCCCGCGGACCTTCAGGCGGCGCTCTTTTCTCGCCCCAGGACGCGATGGGCCTTCACCATTCTTGTGGTGTTTGTCGGGACCTGCGTATTCGCGACGATCTGGGTCCCCCAGGCCGGCGGTCGCACGATTGTGCAGCCGATGGGGGACTACGTGAAGCACCATGCGGTGCTGCTCTCGCTGGAAAGAGACACCCTTCCGCTGCACAACGTCTTCTACGCGGCGGAGAAGGATACGCCGTACTACTACTACCAATATCACCATCAAATCGCGGCCGCCTTGCGTAAGCTGACGGCGGACCGCGTCTCCATCGCCTTTGCCTTTGCTGTATCCAGCGCGATCACCGCGATGGCTTTCGTCGCCGTCACGCTTCTGCTGGCCCGGGACTTCTTCGGCGGCACGGCTGAGGGCGGGGCGCTGCTGGCGGCGGTCTGCGTCAGCGTGGTCGGCGGGTGGGATGTCATACCGACGATCGCTCGCGTGGCCTGCGGGGCTCGTTCGGTGATCATCCTGGATTCCTGGAGTTCCTGTCCCTGGCGAATCCACAACCTGATGACGCAGTTCATGTGGTGTCCGCAGCACGTGGCCGCGACGCTGGCCGTGCTGTTGGGGGCAAGATGGCTTCGCCGAGCGCCGGCGTCCGCCGGCTGGATTGGCGTGGGGCCGGCGCTGGCCGCGTCGATCTTCGGCAGCAGCGTGCATCTGGCCATGACTGTATTCGTTGCGGCGGGGCTCTATGTTCTCCTGCGGCTGTGGCGGGTCAGGGGGGATCGTCGGGCACGCAGTCGTTTGCTGATAAGTGCCATGGCCATGGCAATCGTCGGCGGCGCGATGATGGGGCCGCAGGCCTGGGCCTATGCCCGGATGGCCCAACGCATCCCGGGCGGATTGACCATCGAGTGGCCGAGGTTCGAATACGCCTTCATCGGACGCCTGGCCCCGCCCGGCGTCCTGGCGAATTGGCTTGACGCGCCATGGATGCTGCTGGTCGATTTCGGTCTGCCGCTGGTCGCCTGTCTGTTGGCGGCGAGGGCGGTCTGGGTCTCAGTGTGGCGGGATGATGGGCTCCGCCTGCTGCTGCTTGCCGGCGTGCTCGGCCTGCTGGCGGTCTTCACCATGCGGAGCAACCATAGCCCGTTCGACTACAGCTTCCGTATCGCCGTCATGCCGGCCCAGGTGATGGCGGCGATCTGCGCCGGGGCACTGCTCGTTTCTGAGAATGTGCGAGCGAGGCTTCGGCGATGCTGGCGCCCGGTCCTGGCGGTCGGGTGTCTGTTGGGCCTGCCGGTCGGCCTGTACGAGGCGCCGATGATGGCCGTTCGGACGCTGCTGAAGAGCGCCCCGGAGAGCGTCGAGGCGGGGGCGATCAGATATCTGCGTGATCAGACGCCTCTGGATGCCGTCATCCAGGCGGACCCGGCGAGACGAGAGGGACTGCCCCAACTGATCGACCGCCAGATCGGCGTGACCGATCCCGAGAACTCGCATGTCCGCGTCTTCTATCCCCGGGATATGGAGGCGATGCGGCGGGCCTTCGGCCAAGTGAATGAGGCCTTCAAGACAGACCTCTCTGGCCAGGCCCACGGGCTCTTGTACAATGCAGGCGTCGATTATGTCTTCATCGGCGCTATCGAGCGCAAGGTCCACGGTTCGCTGACGCAGTTTGAGGACGGGCGGTGGTTCGAATGCCTGTATCAGGATGATAGCGCCCGTGTGTATCGGCTGCGAGAGCCGTCGGCGGAAACAAAAGAGCCATGAGACCCAGCACGTTGATTGGTGTAAACGCCGTCATCGTACCGCGAGAGAACCGCCGGCCTGGACGGCGAAAGCGAATCGCGGCAGTTCGTTCGTTGCGCATCTCCCGCGTACCAGGCTGGTCGTCTGGGCGACCGTGTTTGCGGTTTCGCACGACATCGGCGGCCCTGTGGCTGCTGCTACTCTGTGCGCCCGCAAGTGGCGAGGAACAGCCTGTGACCATTACGGGTGGTGAGCAGGATGACGGCTCTTATCGCTGGGTGGTCACCAACCACTCTTCGACACCGATTGTCTCCCTGGAGTTCCCGCACTATCAGGCGGACATGTTCTATGCGCCGCCGGGATGGAAATCGAAGTCCACGTTTTTGGTGAACGTGGGCGTGCCCGACCGGCCGGGGACCTGTCGGGCGTGGGTGGATTCTCCGGCCGAGGGCGTTCCTCGGCGGGGCAATGTCTCTCTCGGGATGCGCGTGCGCCAGTTGGAGGCCAGCAGAGGAATCGGCGTCGTCAAGGTGGGCTTCGCGGATGGGACCCTGATCGAGATCCGCGAGGTGGAAGTGCCGACGACTCCGGGCGTCATCGAGCGATTTGGCGTGCTGTTCGTCTTTGCGATCTTCTTTGTGGTTGTCGTGCTCATCTTCGCCCGCCGGCGGCGGAAGGCGGCGGCCACGATTCAGGCACCGGAGTCTGGCGAGCCGAGATAATCGCGCCCGCGATGTCCGTGGACGGGACAGGCGTTCTCTGTCGATAGAGAAGCCCGCCGGAGGGGCGCTTCCAGCGGCCAACTCCGGCGGGTGGTTTTTCGTTGCTGCGACAGTGCAGCCACGTTCGCTGCGCTACCGCAGCAACCCTTTACATATACCAGCTAAATGCACGGATCACCTCCTCTCGATCGGGCGACTCCCCGATCAGCCCGGAGACTTGGGCCGTCGGGCTTTGCCCCGTCCGCCGGCCGTCGCCGACGGACCCGCGCGGCACGGACGATGCCGTCCGCGGCAGAGTCGGTTGTCGCCGTGCAGCCCTCGCCCATCTTCTTGAGGACAGCGCCGACGACGATCAAACCCTGCACTCCAAGTGTAGCAAACGGCTCGATTGAGGGTCAAGCTTTTTCTTGCCGCCGACTTGCATCGCCGAGCGTGACTACGGATGTCGAGTCAGCAGCACGCCAAGCCGGGAGCGCGTCTCGGCGGTGATGCACTCTCGCCGGGTCCAGATGGCTAAATCAAGCGATCTTTGGCATGGACAGGCCGGTAACTCGCGGCCGGCAAACGACCGCAGAACCTCGCGGATCAGGTTCACCGAGTTCGCCGTGGCGTGTTCGACGTTGCCGATGATCTCGGCGAGCAGCGTCTGCTTGTCGACGGATGGATCGTGCGGCCGCCAGCAGTCATAGTCGGTCGGCAGGGCGAGAAGGGCGTAGCACATCTCCGCCTCGCGGGCCAATCTGGCCTCAGGCATGCACGTCATGCCGATCAGGTCGCCCCCCCACGATCGGTGCATCCGGCTCTCGGCGACGGTCGAAAAGGCCGGCCCTTCCATGCAGACGTACGTTCCGCCGTCATGCACGGTCGTGTTGACCGAATTCGCCGCATCGAGCATCGCCTTCCGCAAGAACGGGCAGAACGGCTCGGCGAACTCGACGTGGACGGCGACGCCGGGCTGGTCGAAGAACGTTCCCGGACGACGCGTGGTCCGGTCGATAACCTGATCCGGCACGACTAGGTCGCGCGGGCGAATCTCCTCCCGCAGGCTGCCCGTCGCCCCGCTGGCGATGATGTGCGTGACGCCCAGGACCTTCAAGGCGTAGATGTTGGCGCGGTAGGGCACGGCCGACGGGGGAAACGAGTGGTCGGGGCCATGTCGAGGCAGGAAGGCGACATCCGTTCCCTCCCATTGAGCCATAATGATGGGCGCGCTAGGGCGGCCGAAGGGCGTGTCGATGTCCGTCTCATCTCCTTGGACTTCCTCTGCGAGAGTCTGGCCCAGGCCGGTCCCGCCGATCAAACCGATGATGCTGCGCACCATTATTCGCCCTTTCCGACGGGTGGCCCAAGTCCTCTGGAGTCTGTCGATTTAATCACCGCCGCAGCGTTGCCGAAAGTAACCCCGGG